>NZ_JADEXT010000006.1:0-252868 GCF_015206985.1 Nostoc sp. LEGE 12447
AGCTTTGACCCTGGCGACTGTTCGAGTTCTGTCAAAGAGATTTTTGTAGTGACCCATGCTACGAAGCGGTCTATGATGACCAAGGTTGGGACGGTCTACTACTATTTCTAAGATACAAGGTTGGGTTTCGCGTTGCTCAACCCAACATTGATTGGATCGGTTAAGGCAAGAGACGCGATAAATCGCCGTCTTTACAATAATCAGTATTGTGTAGAGACGGCGATTTATCGCGTCTTTATGATTTAGAATTTTCATCAAAAAACCTCAACCGAACCTACAATTTTTTTTGCAACAATTTAGCCTCGCTACGCCACTATAAAAGTGTTCTTAAACAGCGTTAATTCTTTGCAAACCAGTGTAAATATTAAATCGTTCTCCCCGCAGAAATCCAATTAAGGTAATCCCGAATTCCTTGGCTACAGATACCGCCAAACTACTGGGAGCAGAAACAGAACAAACAATGGGAACTCCAGCAGTTGTAGACTTTTGCAAAATCTCAAAACTAGAGCGTCCACTGACCAGGACAATACAATTATTTAAAGGTAACTCGTTACTGAGAAAAGCTGTACCAATCAATTTATCCAAAGCATTGTGTCGTCCAACATCCTCCCACAGGTTTAACAAATTACCTTGAGTATCGAAGATAGCCGCAGCGTGTAAACCTCCTGTAGCTGTGAAGATACCTTGAGCAGCCCGGAGCTTATCAGGTAGGCTGTATACGATCTCAGGTGTTACTGTCGGGCCAGAAGGAATCACTGGACATCCTCGCAGACGCAAAGCCTCAAGGCTAGCTTTACCACACACCCCACAGGCGCTACTAGTATAAAAATGACGCTCCAAAGGCTGTAAATCTGGAATCAACCCATCCCGCAATTCTACATTTACAATATTATGGCGTTGCTCACCATCTACTAATTCATCAACACAGTAGCTGATACGTCGGATATCTTCTCTGTGGCTAACGACTCCTTCACTGTAGAGAAAACCAGCTGCTAGTTCAAAATCTGCACCTGGTGTCCGCATTGTTACAGCTACCGTCTTCTGGAAAGGAACAAGACGAATTTCTAAAGGTTCCTCAGTAGTGAGATGATCTAAACGAGGCCGTACTTGACCTTTTTCCACTACCCAAACAGTGGCTTTGGTTTTGCTTTTAGTTGGCATTGTCAAATTTATGTAAGATTTGGTAAATCGAAATTTTGATACTAATCTGGGAATAGAGTAATGCTATTTGTATATCAGATGTCTCTTTGATTCTCACTAACTACTTTGTGCAGTCGTTCTAAATCGGGTAGGTTTCTATTTAGGAAGTAAAATGAACCTAATGTTTTTGACTTTCAGAAAAATTTTATTTGCAATAGTCTTTGTGATTTCCCTTGGTTTTGCAGGATATTTAGTGAGTAATAACATTAGTCAAAGAGTAATTGAAAAATCTTTTGCTAAACAAGTCACATCTACCTCCATCGTTGGAAAAAGTTCTCAGTTACAGACACTTTTAAATGAGATAGTTGCAGAAGAAAAAATCCCCGGCGCAGTAATGTATATTTCTACACCTCAAGGTTCTTGGATAGGAGCATCTGGTGTCAATAACTTGTCAACTAAAACTCCGATGAAACGCACAGATGGCTTTTCCATTGCCAGTATGAGTAAAACTTTTATGGCGGTGGTTGTGCTGAAATTAGTGGAGCAAAGGAAGATCGAATTAGATCGCGCGATCGCAACCTACTTACCAAGAGACATCACTCCTCATATTGTCAACAGCGACAAAATTACAGTTCGTCAACTACTCAACCATACCAGTGGTGTTGCTGAATACCTGAATACAAAAGAGTTTATTCAAGCTACTGCCAAAAGAAGCCGCTAACAGCCTTGGACAGCCAGAGAAGCTATTCAGTATATTTACCACGAACAACCGCAGGCAAATCCTGGAGAAAAATTTATTTATACTGATTGCAACTACATTCTTTTAGAACTGATCGTTGAAAATATAACTAGGGAAACTCTCGCACAAGCAATCCGCAGTCAGATTTTAAAACGATTAGGATCAAAACACACCTTTACAGAATTGCGCGAACCGACAATTGGAGAAGTAGCTACAGGTTATAGCGATCGCAATAAGGATGGTAAGCTAGATAGCTACGCCGAAGTCAATGATGGCAACGGTTTAGGAGATGGTGGATTGGTTTCAACAGCAGAGGATTTAGCCAAGTTTGCTAAAGCGTTATTTGTCAAAAAAAGCTTACTTTCCTCGAAGATGATGAAAGAAATGCTGAAATTTAAAGATAATGGCGAAAGCTATAGTTATGGGTTAGGTGTAGAACGGTTCTCATCTCCTTTGGAAACAGCAATTGGCCATAGTGGTATAGCTTATGGCTTCACAACATTGCTGGCATATCTCCCCAATCAAAATACCACTATAGTAGTGCTGCTAAACGATCAGGGTGTTGATATTAAATCAATAGCTAGGACAGGTTTAGAGGTTATTAGTAATGAATAACAAGTAAGTTGGCACAATAAAATCAAACTATGTAATATTAATGAACTAGGCTAAAACCCTTATCGGGACTTAAACAAAAGAGGAGAGTAAAAAGGGTATAATGCAAAACTTGCATAGCTTTCACGTTGAAAAAAGCTCATGTTTCTTCATCAATTGTCACACCACAATGGATAGTTGACACTTATAGCTCAAGAAATTGGGTAGAAGTTTTTTATAGAGAAGCTCTCGTGTTGGTTAGGACTAAAAGAATATCAAGTCCGAGAGAAAATTAAAAAAAGTATATGCTCACATTTACTTGATTTGAATAACTATCTTGTGTAAGAAGGCAATAGGAAAGAAGGCTTTTTGAGTTATACGGAGTTTTTTTCACGCAATCAAATATGAGTCCTATAACACTATATTTATTTATCATTCAATACGGTTCAGTTAACCATAAAAACTTTAAACTGTGTAAGTTGGCTTAAAGAACGGAACCCAACATCAAGAGTTAATTGTTGGGTTTAGTTCCTAAAGCCAACCTACGATTATCCTTAACCCAGGCGTATTTATTTATCATTTCAATAATTAATGTCCTAAAGCCTCGGCTTTTGTCCAGCCGTACATATACTCCGCTCTCTCATTGTGCCCTTATGCTCTCTCTATAGGTATTTTTGTTTGAAGGCAACACGCGGTAAATTTACATCTAGTAGTCCACTAAACTAACTTTAATAGATGAATAACTTCCTAGTCAGGACTTTAATGATTGATTTGAACGCTAAAGTGCTTACTACGATCCTAGTAAACTTGGCTTGATAGACTCTATTTATGTTGTGCGATCGCGTTAGCTTTAGTACATAAGTTAAATTAATAAAAAAGCTTGTATTGATGAATCAAAGCGTAAGTGTTGCTCCCAGCCTAGAAGAACACACCCATGAAAATCCTGTTGTTACCAAACAACAGCTATTTACGAAGCAATTAATTGTCCTTGTCTTGGAAATGCTTCTGGCATTACCTCTGGGTTTACTCCTCGCCAAGTTCCAAATTGGCAGGATTGCCTGGATATTTGGCGGGATTGCTGCTGGTACAGTAGTTCTTCAAGGGTGTCGAATTTTTTATCAATATTATCCTCAACCTAACCGCACTGCTAGAAAAGTGGGAATGGCACTTGTAGGCTTAACTGTCGGCGCTTCCAATACCCACGGTAATCTAGCTAGTGTTGCTTCTGGTATTCCCATATTTATTTTTCTGACCTTGTTTCTGCTGCTGAGTGGAAGTTGTATTGGTTATATGTATGCCCGCCTCAGCAAAACTAATCTATTGACAGCAATGCTGGCTACTGTTCCTGGTGGTGTCGGAATTATGGCAGCGATCGCTGCCGATTACAATAAAAATGTCAGCTTAGTTGCCCTAGTTCAGGCGATTCGCGTCACTTCAGTAGTTGTTTTGATCCCCTTCATCGCTAAGACATCAGCTGGTAATTACTACCCGCAAACACTCCCAATCAACGCGGATTGGCTCAATCTCGATCCATCTCAACTAGAATTACTCTTGTTAATACTCCTAATCACTGCATTAGTAGTTTATCCAGCTATATTATTTAAAATTCCTGCCGGCGATTTCTTTGGTGCATTGTTAATTGGTATCGGGTTTAATCCTCTGCTACATTGGCTGCCTTTTGTGGGTGATATTAGTTTTAGTCCACCGCCTTTAATTAACTTATTGGGTCAAATGCTTCTGGGAATTACCATTGGTGAGTATTGGGGAGACAAACCCAACTTTCAGAAGCGGACTGTTGGCTATGCCTTGATGTCTGTAGGGATGACTCTCATCGCCGGAGCGATCGCTGCTATACTTGCGATGCAATTCACCTCTTGGGACTGGTTAACCTGTTTGCTAGTCACAGCACCAGGAGGATCGGCAGAAATGATCTTGGTTTCCCTGGCATTGAATCATAATGTTGAAATTGTCACAACTGGTCATTTAGTGCGACTAATTGCGATTAACAGTTCCCTACCTCTTTGGGTGTTTTTGTTTCGCCGTCTGGATGAGCAACTTTCTGAATCAGTTTAATTAATGAAGGTATTGGGTATTGGGTATTGGTACTGAGAGCAGTCATACTCCTTTGGAGAAGCACAGCATCCCGTAGGGAAGTATGGGGCATTAGTTTTTGACAAATGACAAATGACAAATGACAAAAATGCAACTTGAATGCTGGTTAGCTTATCCTTTTGTTATCCAAACACTAAGGATACTTTAGATGGTTGCTCAAATTCAAGAACTTGAAGCGCAGCACTGGGTTAAAACTCGTTCTTCCCTCGACCCTAGCGAATCCACTTTCCTGATTTGGAAAGGTAAGATTTATGCCTTTATCCCCGGCGAGAAAAGACAACTCCTGTTTAAAATGCTGGGATTGAGCGTTAGCCGATGTATTCCCACAGCAGAGGGTAGCTGGGATTTTACTTCTAGAGAACTGACTTACTACCTCAACCCAAAAACCGATGAAGTCTTACGCAAATGGGAGAATCCTTGGACAAACGAGACAGTTCCGGTAATCCACGTTGCCAATAATCCAGTGCAGGGTAAGTTTGAGGGAAATTTTCCTGCACAAGTAGATGGTGACAGCACAACCTTCGTTTTTGACATATTTCCCTATTACCCCAATCCCCTAGCAGACGATCCCAAATTTGCCGAATACAGCCCAAATCCAATTTATCAGGCGGCAGAATTGTTTAAATTGACTGTGCCAACCGCAGATTTATTCAACTCAGCGCTTCCCTCAGTTTCTGAACTCAAACTGAGTTGGGATCGGATTGGTCAATGGCTTCCCTGGATGAAAATGGGCGATCGCCCCGGTCAACTAATCTACAGTGCTGTTGGCAGCAAAGTCAATGGTTTAACAGAACTGCCCCCACTGCTGCAAGACGAAATTAATAACCGTATTCCTCTATATAAACAAGCCCCAAAAGCATTGATAGATGGGGAAGATATGACTTCCTGGTTGTACTTTCAAAAGCACTTTCAGTCTTATTTAGCTGGTGAAATCTTCCCGCTTACCCAAGCAGAAGAATTGTAAACTAGCTAGAAAGTTGGATGAACATGCGAAGAGAGATAATTTAAAATTTGACCATAGGCGCACAGCTAGCTGTGCGCCCCTACCAGTATCTATTATTTCTTTTTGTACCTTACCCATGCGGGAACCGCTATATCTGACTATATATATAGTTATTTTGCGATCGCTAATGAAATTGGAAATAGTATGGCTGTTCCCGAACCCCAACGAAAGCTTTTAGAGCAGATTCTCGCAAAGTTGAAGACAGATGACCGCTTGCTAGGTGTAGCCATCGGTGGTTCCTATTTGAGTAGAGAAATGGATGAGTACTCAGACCTCGATCTCATTATTGTTGTAGATGATGTTCATTATCAGCAAGTTTTAAAAGAGCGTCAGCTTTTAGCCAGCAGACTGGGAAAATTGCTGGCAGCTTTTACTGGTGAACACGTTGGCGAACCCAGATTATTAATCTGTCTGTATGACAGTCCTCTTGTACACGTCGATTTGAAGTTTTTGCTTTTAAAAGATTTTCAAACAGACCGCGTAGAAAATCCGATTATTCTATGGGAGCGGGGAAATCTACTAACCTTAGTTGTTTCAGAGAACCCGCGGGACTATCCACCCTTTGACCCACAGTGGATTGAAGACCGCTTTTGGGTGTGGGTACACTATGGTGCAACTAAATTAGGAAGAGGTGAACTTTTTGAAGTCATTGATTTTCTTTCTTTTCTGCGTGGGCAAGTTCTAGCCCCATTAGCTAAGGTGCAATCTGGGCTGCTTGCACGCGGTGTAAGAAATCTGGAAAGGGAAATTCCGTCTTACTTGAACGATTTTCGTCAGACTATTCCCGCTAAACATGATCAAGAAGAAATTGCGCGATCGCTTCAACATACCATTCGCTTGTACTGCCAGCTTCGCTCTACATTAACAATGCCAGAGTTAATTATCCGCTCTCAAGCAGAAGTTGCTTCCACAAAGTATTTAGAAAAAGTAATAAATGACTTCAAATAGCGCAAAACTCAAGGTTCAAATCTCCAACTGAGATGAAACCTCCTGCTTCCTACCTTGTCTTACGGCACGCTGCACAATCTGCCTTCTTTAATCAAATTTCGCCTCTGAACCTGAACAATCAAATAGATGTAAACCTAACCGTTGGGAAAGTTCTTCACACACCTTCACCCCGCGCACACTATTACCACGCACATCTAGCAGGGGTGAAAAAACCCCAATACCCATCTTATTGGGTACAACCGCGATAATCCCACCACAAACTCCGCTTTTTGCCGGAAGACCAATTTTGTAAGCCCACTCACCTGCAAAGTTGTACATTCCGCAGGTGTACATCACACTCAGAATATCTTTGATGTAACGCTTATCTACCGCCTGTTCTTTGGTGATGGGGTTCATACCTTTGTTAGCTAGAGTAGCCGCCATCACTGCTAAGTCTTCGCAATTCACTATCACAGCACACTGCTGGAAATAAAGATCCAGCGACTCTTCAATATTCCGGTCAATCATGCCAAAGTTGAGCATCAGATGCGCCATTGCACGGTTGCGATGTCCGGTACTGCGTTCTGAGGTAAAAACTGAAATGTCAACGAACACGTCCCGGCCAATATATCGCTTGTACATATCCAGCATTCGGTTAAGACGTTCTGTTGGGCCAGAACCTTTGATTAAGCTAGTGGTTGCGATCGCACCAGCGTTTACCATTGGGTTATAAGGTCGCTTCGATTGCTCATCTAAAACGATCGCGTTAAATGCATCGCCTGTCGGTTCTACGCCAACTCTTGTTAAAACGTAATCCAGTCCATGATCTTCTAAGGCAAGTCCATAAGCAAATACTTTAGAAATCGACTGAATGGTAAAAAGTTGGTCGTAATCGCCAACTTTGTAAATCTGACCATCTACTGTGACAATGCAAATGCTGAACAAATCCGGGTTTACCTTTGCCAATTCTGGAATATATTTAGCTACTGCACCCTCTTGCAGGAACTTGTACTGAGAATGCAATTCCTGAAGAACAGCTAATAATGGCGATGAATCTATTTCTAAATCTCTCTGATTTACTTGGCTTGTCATCACGCTGATAGCACTCCCCAAAATACTCACTATATATAGTAGGGGTGCAGGCGTACATACTTACAGCCGCAAAGATTTTGAAAAAGCTAGCTTGCTCTAAAAAATCATCTTTGAACAATTACTTAGTACCAAAAATAGCTATTGTTCTTTTTGATACAACCAAAAATTGATTTATAAGCGATCGCGAAGATTTTCTAATTTTTTTATCATTAATCACAAAAAATATTAGGTTGAGTATCCTTCTTTATTTTATACTCAGTAATACGGTAATTAAAGGTAATATTAATCACTCATCTACGTTTACTTATGGGGAATAAAAGTCATGATTAATCTAAGTAGAAAAAACATCTTAAACTCAAACTAATTTGCATAATTATTGTAGATGTAACTCATATCACGACTTATTCATAGGGAAATCTAAATATTTAATTAAATAAACGATTTTAAGTATTTATGCCGATGCCATTTAATTAAAGTTATATTATCTTCTTATAGGAAATAGTGAAAATACATGTTATCTAGAATACACGAATAGTAATGAGCCTTTAGAACAGAAGTCAATAGGGTGTCGTCACTTTGGGGTGCAACAAGCGTAAAGTTTTTTTAAGAAATTTTTGAGTTGCAGAAAAAAGCGTTACATAGCCAAAGTCCGCCCTTGAGAAAGGTTTCAACCTTAAATTTGGAACTTTAATTTGATTAAGCAGTCGATAATTACGCTAAAACCCTGATCCCCAAGCCAAAAGGTTCGTGTTAGTCTGTTGCGAGTTATAAATAACAAAGTGAAAACGGAACGAGTTCGAGTTTTTCAGAAGGGAAATCACTTTCACGAGTGAAAAATCCCGCAATTTATAAAACTTAAAGTTCTACAGTCGCTTTCAAAAACGGACGCATGAATCAAAGACATTTGTGGATTATTGTTGCCCTGTCTATGGCTGTTTTGGGCATACCTTCAGTCGGTTGTACTCAAACCACCAAGGGAAATGCTCTAGCATCCCAAAAATCACCTGCCCCTGATGTGGTTAAGGTGGGAGAGTACCAATCCAGAGCAGGGAGACAAACCTTGGATGCTGTGATTACAGAAATTCATCCTCACAACATTAGAGGACGTAAGGCGGCAACCCTTTTTATCCGAAATATACCTGTTCTCACCTTTTTGAGTTCTGTATCAAATACGAATTTTGAATCTAAAAAAGTTAGTGCAATTGGAAATACTGGGGGCGTACAAGAGTACGCCCTTATTGCTAGCAATTCACCAAAGGCACTGAATGCTGACGACGTAACAGATGTGAGTAACCAGATTAGCTCCTCTGACAATGACCCGGTTCAGATAGCTGGTGTAGTAGCAGCTAAGATCAACCAGTTGAATCGGGAAAGTGTAGACGGCAGTAAAATTACCGTCAGTTGGAAAGCAGGGGAAAAATCTAATGCCAATCAAGTACAAAACAAAAGCGCTCCCTCCCGGCAAGATGGCGATCGCTATGTAATCAAAATTAATGGCGAAGAATTGGTCGAAATCAACGAAGCTACACGATTAGCACAGACCAATCCCACCAAAAATTTGGCAGAAGATGCATTGCAAGCAACTAATCGCCTGCGGAGGCTACTAGGCAATGCATCTCCCCTAAAAGAAATTGCTAATTTACCAGTCCGTCAACCAGTCTCAATACCAAAGCTGCCTCAACAGATTGCCGTTGGAGTAGTGCAAGCCACTTTGAGAGGTATGGCTTCTTATTACGGCTATGACGGTTCTGGTACTCAGACTGCAAGCGGTCAGAGATTCAACCCAGAAGCAATGACTGCTGCTCATCGCAGCTTACCCTTTGGTACGCAAGTGCGTGTAACCAATACCCGCAACGGTCGTTCTGTAGTGCTGCGAATTAATGACCGAGGCCCATTCATTCGGGGTCGAGTCATTGACGTATCTGCTGGCGCGGCTCGAATTTTGGGAATGATGGGTAGTGGTGTTGCACCAGTACATATTGAAGTTTTGGGAAAATAATCGAGTAGGTTACAGGTTACAGGGAAAAGATTATTCTCTATCACCTGTCACCTATAACCTTTCCCCTAACTCCAATTCAAGTTCCGTATCACTTAATTCCCCTAGTTCAATCAACTCTTACCTCTGTTTCAGATATAAACTAACGGGGGAGGGATCGATAAGAACTAGGGGTATTTTTGTGCGCCTGCTGACAACAGTCGCAGCTTTACGCTGCTATTTAACTAAACGCTGCTCAGAAAACAAGCTGATTGCGGTTACTGAGGATCTCAGACTAGATGAGATAACTGGCTGGTATCAGACGGCAGTCGGTCTAGTGCCAACGATGGGGAATTTGCATCAAGGTCATTTAAGCTTGATCCAACGGGCGCGGCAAGAAAATTCTACGGTGATTGTGAGTATTTTCGTCAATCCCCTGCAATTCGCTCCTAATGAGGATTATCAACGCTACCCCCGGACTTTAGAGCAAGACCAAAAACTTTGCGAACAAGCTGGGGTAGATGCCATTTTTGCACCGACTCCTGAAGAAATGGCAGTTCCCCAGAAGAGTATACAAGAATCAAAGGTTACACAAGTTATACCCCCATCTGCTATGATGACAGGCTTGTGTGGTCGTTCTCGCCTGGGTCATTTTCAAGGTGTCGCTACGATTGTTACCAAGCTTTTCAACTTGGTACAGCCTGACCGTGCCTACTTTGGTCAAAAAGATGGTCAGCAACTGGCAATTATTAAACGCTTAGTAGCTGACTTAAATTTGCCAGTAGAAATTGTTGCTTGTCCAACAGTGCGGGAAGCGTCGGGTCTTGCCTTCAGTTCTCGTAATCAATATTTGACTGCAACGGCAAAAGAACAAGCGGCAGCATTATATCGCGGCTTGCAACGGGCTGAAGCTGCATTCATTGCAGGCGATCGCAATAGCAACAAGTTGATAGCAGTGGTACAGCAAGAAGTGGCAATGGTCAGCACAATTTTAGTGGAATATATTGAATTAGTTGAACCGACTACGTTGATGTCTTTAGAAAAAGTTGAGGAGGAAGGAATGTTGGCGATCGCAGCTCGTCTTGGTTCTACACGTTTGATTGACAATATCATCTTGCGCGATCGTCAACCCATCATCGCCATTGATGGCCCAGCCGGGGCTGGAAAATCGACAGTGGCGCGACAAGTGGCAGCAAACTTGGGTTTAGTCTATTTAGATACAGGAGCAATGTACCGTGCTGTCACTTGGCTTGTACTGCAAAAGGGGATTGCTATTGATGATGAGTGTGCAATCGCTGAATTAACTAACCTGTGTAAAATTGAACTTACTCCTACCCAGGATTTACAATCGTCCGTGCAGGTTTGGATTAACGGTACTGATGTTACTCAGGTAATTCGCACCATTGAGGTAACTTCTCTTGTATCTGCGATCGCAGCCCAAAGCGCTGTCCGTCAAGCACTGGTTAAACAACAACAAAGCTGGGGTAAAAAAGGTGGTTTAGTCGCTGAAGGACGAGACATTGGTACTCACGTTTTCCCCGATGCCGAAGTCAAAATCTTCTTAACTGCCTCTGTCAGTGAACGCGCCCGTCGCCGCCAGGAAGACTTTAACAAACAAGGCCAATCCGCAATCAATTTAGAGCAGTTAGAAAGGGATATTGCCGAGCGTGACTGGAAAGATAGCACACGCAAAGTTTCGCCTTTGCAAAAAGCAGCAGATGCCATTGAAGTTCAAACTGATGGTTTGGATGTGTCTGAAGTCACGGCACAAATTGTTAACTATTACCAGCAGCGTTTATCTCAGCGCTAATCACTGCTATTTACTGTTAACTTTTTAGTTTCAAAGGGTGGTGGGTGAGTGATTATTCACTTACCATCCTCAAAACAATATTTAAAAATAAGATAATTTCATCAGTGATTTATTAAGCCTTAGTTTTAATATTATTAGATTATTTAAGTATTAAATCATCTCGCTTTCGACTGATTTACCACATCGCAATTAATCCTACTAAAGATAGAAGTATTAAAGCTTTAATTGCTAAATGCTAATTACAGATTGGACTTTCGCTACGAGATATTAGCCATTTTTATTTATAACCGTGAATTCATAGCGATTTGACTTATCAGCGAAGTACTTTGTTTTCATCTTCACTTTATCTTCACTTTGGTAGTAGAATGACGATGTTAAGTTTTATGTTCCATCATTAAAGACATAAAACCTTAAAAATAAAAGCTGTTAATTTTCCAAGCTTCTGCAATAGCTTGAAACTGGAAACCGGTAAAGAGAGGATTTCACACAATGGTATTTGTACAGCCCCCGCTACCCTTCGACAAGAATGCTTTAGAGCCAAATGGCATGAAAGCTGAAACTTTCGAGTATCACTATGGTAAGCATCACAAAGCTTATGTAGACAACCTCAACAAGCTGACTGAAGGTACAGAACTTGCTGATAAGTCTCTGGAAGAAGTGATTAAAATTTCCTTTCAAGACTCCTCTAAGGCGGGAATCTTCAACAACGCTGCTCAAGTTTGGAACCACACCTTCTTCTGGAATTCCTTGAAGCCAAATGGTGGCGGCACACCCACTGGCGATCTCGCAGCCAGAATTGATAAAGATTTTGGTAGCTTCGACAAATTCAAGGAAGAGTTCTCTAACGCAGCTGCAACTCAATTTGGCAGTGGTTGGTCTTGGCTGATTGATGATGGTGGTACGCTGAAGGTGATCAAAACACCAAATGCAGAAAACCCTCTAGCTCATGGTAAGAAGGCACTCCTAACCTTGGATGTTTGGGAACACGCTTACTACATTGACTATAGAAACGCTCGTCCAGCGTTCATCAAGAATTTCCTAGATAACTTGGTTAACTGGGACTTTGCTGCTGAAAACTTGGCTAAAGCTTAATTAATTACTGGTTTTAACTGAGTGCGATGCCTCTTAGTAAGCTGCTCCATAAGTTAATTTGCAAAAGTTGAAGCAGAAAGTCCACCAGAAAAGGGAGAAATTCTTTTTATTTTCTCCCTTTTCTGTTTTTCAGTAGTGGGATGGGCACTGTCTGAATAAAAGTAGTTGCATGAAAGTCAAAATTAGGACTTATGCATTGACAGAAAAGACCAAATATGAATGTTTAAAAAACCATTTATTGTAAAGGCAATACCCTGCGGGTTCGCTGAAAGCGTTCTCGTAAGAGTAGCCGGTTTGCGTCTACATGAATTGCTTTTATAACGCGGATCTATTTACTATTAAAGAATAATTAATAAAAACCTAAAACCAAATATTTAACTTATACACAACATGATTCTTTTGTACAGCGTGTAATTTTGAAAAATATATAAACATTATGGATAGCAAAGAACTAGCACAATACATAGAAGCAACGAATAGCATCACTAAACCTTGGGTATTGGTACAACTGCGCCTCAAGAAATTGCAAGAGCGTCGAGCCACCCTTACAAACGATGTCTACGCCAAAGAATTAGAAGATATTTACCAAGACTTGATGAATTTGGGTGAATGGTGGCGTGGTATTGAAGATGAGGTATTTTAAAGTGAGGAGTTATGACTTCTCCTAACTTTTAACTCTTGCACAGACGCTATTAATCGCATCTCCATTCCTAACTTAAAACGCAACCTGATGGCTCAAGCTCTCGATCAAGTCGATTACGATACTCTCGATGCCGCAAAAAGACGCTTCATCGATGCTGCAAAACGCACACTTACCTTTGCAAATGCCTATGGTACCGTCCCCTCGTCGGGTCTTGGAGCAAGTGCTAACGCTTTCAACTTCAACCTCGCTCCATTTATTCAAGCGGGCGCTCCAGAACTTTCTCTAACACTCGTCCCTGAAGGACTAGGAACGGCAGACGATACCCGCCCTGACGACCTTTCCGAAGAAGAACTTCGGCGATTTTGGTGGAATATCGGTATCAAGATGATCTCGTGTTTGACAAACGACGCGGCAACATCAGGGATGCAGACTCTACTTCTTGGTCTTTATCTGCCATCAAGTACTCCTGAAACAATCTTTACCCCCGCTTTCCTTGATGGGTTTCTGGATGGAGTCGTTGAGGGGTGCAAACGAGTGGGGTGTGTCTATCTCTCAGGGGAAACTCCTCAACTGAAAACTAAGATGATTCCAGGCCGGCTCGACATTGCGGGTTCGGTTTTTGGCGTGATGCCGCCTGGTGTCGCTGCCATTGATAGCTCGCGTCTGGATGCCGGAAATACTATTGTTCTTGTTGAGAGTTCTGGCCCCCATGAAAACGGGTTTACCCCATTGCGAAAGCTCACTGAGTCTCTTCCTGATGGCTATAGAACAAAACTTCCGAGTGGGCAGGAGTTTTGGGAAGCGATGAATGCAGCATCCTATCTCTACACGCCACTTGTACAGGCGGTGCTTGGCGAAGGAATTCGCCCCACCGCGATGGAAAATATCACTGGTCATGGTTGGCAGAAGCTGATGCGGTCGGTGAAGCCACTTCGGTACGTCATCAAAACAATGCTCCCAGTGCCGGAGATATTTACTTTTGTTGAGGGTCATCTTGAGGGCGGGGCAGAGACGATGCTTTCCGTGTTCAATTACGGAGCCGGATTTGCATTCTATACGGAATCTGAGCAGGATGCAGAAAGGATTGTCATTCTCGCAAGAGAACATCAGCTAACAGCTGTGATTGCCGGCAAGGTTGAAGCATCCCTTAGCCGCGAGGTGGTAATAGAACCGCTTGGGGTGACGTTGAAGGGAGATTCTTTTGGAATTGCGCGGGGAGTATAATGAGCCGCAAGCGTAGGCATAGCCCGTCGTAGACATCGCTAGTTTTTGGAGAGCGATTATAAACTCACTTATGCGGTGCCTGCGGCGGGCTCCGCCTACACTGTAGTCATTACTAAATGAAATAAAAGTTAGCATAATTACTGAGATTTCTGTTTTTTTAACACGTGATATATATTTAAATCTCAGACTGATTTGAGAAAATTATTCTCCTAAGCCTTTAAAGACAAGCTATTTAGCATAAATAATATAGGCTTATTTGTAAAATTTTATATGCAATATTTTTTACTACTTAACTTTAAAGTAGTTCAAACTACCCATGACTACTGAGGTTAAGATTTGCTAACGTAGTCTTAACATATTGAAAAATTTGCTGAAAAAGCTGAGAAAGTAGCCACCAATACACTAATTTACAGTGTTGGAAATTTCTCATCCGTAAATAGGGCGTTTTAGTGTGTTAAGAATATATATTTTTATTCAGAGGGGGTTATGGCTGTAAATTTGGCCCGGACTACTGCTTCGGCAGAACTTTTGAAGCAAGTATTCCAGAACATTGATGCATACAGTTGTCCAAGGTTATTCAACTTTCACATGCACACTGTCCACTCGGATGGCAGGTTGCAGCCGAGTGCATTGATGGAGCAGGCGATCGCTATTGGACTAAAAGGATTAGCGATTACTGACCATCATGGCATTATCGGCTATCAAGCGGCCCTTGCTTGGTTAGAAGATTGGAAGTGGAGTAATCCTGGTGCAACAACTCCTTACCTGTGGAGTGGCGTAGAAATCAATGCTAACCTTCTGGATATAGAAGTTCACATTTTGGCTTACGCTTTTGCTCCAGAACACCCTAGCATGAAACCCTATCTGCAAAGAAGGCCGACTACAGGCCAAGAATATCAGGCAAGTAACGTGATTGCCGCTATTCATCAAGCTGGGGGATTGGCAGTTCTGGCTCATCCAGCCCGTTATAAGCGATCGCATTTTGACTTAATTCCAGCTGCATCCCAAAAGGGAATCGATGGTGTGGAAACTTTCTACGCCTACAATAACCCTAACCCTTGGAAACCCAGCGTATTGGAATCCGAACAAGTGCAAAAGTTGGCTGATGAATACTTTCTTTTCAATACCTGTGGTACTGACACTCACGGTTTGAGCCTGCTACAACGCTTGTAAAGATGAATCAATTTTTTTAAATCTCCTGGTTCAATCTGCCAGGAGGTTATCTTTTTTTGGATGTCCAATAGTTAATTTACTTTAGAGTTAATTTCAAGAGATTGAGAAGCTATTTTAATTGTCTCTTTGGCAGCTTTTTCTTTACGTTCACTATAGCGGTCTGTGAGATAATCAACTTTGTCACGCAATAACCAGGAAAACTTGTAAAGTTCTTCCATCACATCTACAACGCGATCGCGATAGGGTGAATCTTTCATTGTGCCGTCTTCATTAAACTCTTGATATGCTTTCGCCACTGAGGATTGATTGGGGATCGTGAACATCCGCATCCAGCGTCCAAGAATTCTTAATGTGTTGACAGCGTTGAAAGACTGCGAGCCACCGCTTACTTGCATCACAGCTAAAGTTCTGCCTTGAGTCGGGCGAACGGCTCCGATACTAAGCGGAATCCAATCAATTTGGTTTTTCATTATGCCAGAAATCTGACCGTGCAGTTCTGGGCTAGACCAGACTTGGCCTTCTGACCACAGGCTTAATTCACGCAATTCCTGCACCTTTGGGTGGGTGTCAGGTACGCTACCGTAAATCGGCAGTTCACGAGGATCGAAAAACTTCACTTCTGCCCCAAATTCTTCAATGATGCGTGCTGCTTCTTCCGCTAAAAGACGGCTATAGGAACGCTCACGCAAGGAGCCATACAAAAACAAAATTCTGGGCGGATGGTCAAATGTCGTCATGATAATTGCTTAGGGATTTCCAAGAAATAAGTATCCAATAAAAGGAACCACAGAGGCGCAGAGAAGCCAGTGCGTTGCAATACTGCTCGGTTAAGCATTTTTAACTCGGAATTGGATTTAGGGTAAAGGTTAAAGGGTAAAGGTTAAAGGTTTTTTCTTTCCCTTTTCCCCTTCCCCTTTTCCCCTTAACCGACAAGTATTGCAGTGCGTTGGGGAGACAGCGCCGTGGGACTTGAGGCGACTGTCGTCGGGTTCCCCGACTTGTAGCAACTGGCGCGACATGGAGAGATGAAGAAGTTGCAATCTTTATCGAGCAGGTGTAATTTCTTTATTCACAGACTCAATCAATTGAGTCACCCGTTCTTTAATCTCATCGCGGACTCTAGAAAAAATTTCTGGTTGTTCTGCTGGATCGTCTAATTGCCAATCTTCAAATACTTCCTGCATAACCCACTCTGGCGGTAAATTCACGCCACAGCCACACAAAGAAATCACTATATCAAAGTCTTGTGCTTGGAAATCACTAAGGGGTTTGGAGTGTTGATTGGTAATGTCGATACCAATTTCTCTCATGGTGGCGATCGCTTCTGGTCTAACTTGACTTGCTTCTAATCCAGAGCTAATCACTTCAATTTTTCCCTTACCAAGGGTTTTAGCAAAGCCTTCCGCCATTTGAGAACGGGCAGAATTCTTTTTGCAGACGAACATTACACGTTTCATAGTTCAACTCCTGGGAATAATTGTGGACTAAACTTATCAGGCTCTCGATTCCGGTGTTGTGAAATAACGTTTTTCAAACCAGAAAGCAACATTAACAAGACCAATCAACACAGGCACTTCCACCAGAGGCCCGACAACGGCGGCAAAAGCAACACCCGAATTAATCCCAAACACTGCGATCGCAACTGCGATCGCAAGTTCAAAATTATTTCCTGCCGATGTAAATGCTACACTTGCGGCTCTAGAATAGTCCGTCTTAACGCGCCAAGCCATGTAAAAACTGACCAGAAACATGATGATGAAGTAGACGATCAACGGAATTGCAATCTTCACCACATCTAAGGGGATCTGAACAATCAAATTCCCTTTCAAGCTGAACATAACGACGATTGTAAATAACAGAGCAATCAGCGTGATCGGGCTGATTTTAGGCACAAATTCCTCGTGATACCACTGCTTACTTTTCACCTTTACTAAGAAGTAACGAGTGAAAAATCCAGCTAAAAAGGGAATACCAAGATAGATAAATACACTTTCAGCAATCTCGGCAATGCTGACATTCACAACACTACCTTGTAAGCCAAAAAGTGGCGGTAATACAGTGATAAAAAACCAGGCATAAGGACTATAAAAGATAACTTGAAAGGTGCTGTTGAAGGCAACCAATCCAGCTGTGTATTCTGTATTGCCTCGTGCCAAGTCACTCCACACAACTACCATTGCAATACAACGGGCTAATCCAATCAGAATTAATCCCGTCATGTATTCTGGATAACCGTGTAAGAAAATAGCCGCCAGAGCAAACATCAAAATTGGCCCAATGATCCAATTCTGAATTAGTGATACACCAAGAATTTTTCCGTTGCGAAATACATCCCCTAACTCTTCGTATCGCACCTTGGCTAGAGGAGGGTACATCATCAGAATTAACCCGATGGCAATTGGTATATTGGTTGCTCCCACCTGGAACTGGTTGATAAACGCTTCTACTCCAGGAAAGAAATAGCCCAAGCCAACACCGATGGCCATTGCTAAAAAAATCCATAAGGTTAGAAAGCGGTCAATAAAAGAGAGACGTTTTGCAGTTTTTTTGTTCATTACAATTAACCCCATACATGAATGCAGGAGCTTAGAGCAGGAATTTCAGATTATTCAATCCAACATCCAAAATTGAAAATCTAAAATTTGGTGAGTTATCTCAAGAGTATATACCCATCATTTCAAAAAAACTTGATTTGTCAATGCCTATAAAATTAAAATTAAACAAAATATTACAAAAAAAATTGATGAATATTTAAGTTTCGCAGGGGGGACGAATAGGTAATATTGGGCTAAAGCGACGAAATTCTGCTAGATACTGCTCTAAAGCAACAAATTGCGGCAGATTGAGGCTGTAGTAAATCCAGCGCCCTTCTTGACGAGCGCGAACCAAACCCGCTTCTTTCAGGGTTTTGAGGTGAAAAGACAGTTTAGACTGAGTGGTTCCCAGGTGGTCGCATAGGTCGCACACGCATAGTTCTTGAGAGCGTAGGAGTTCTAAGACCTGAATTCTTAGGGGATCGGATAGGGCATGAAAGCCAGCAGCGATCGCATCAGGAGTGAAGGTGCTATTAGGAGCCATCAATTTTTTTTGAAGTATTTCTTTATGGTAAAGTCTAAATCATTGCAAAGCAATTAGCATCATTGCATCGTGAATGATGCCTACTTGTTAGTCATTATGCGAACGCGGTTTTCGGCATTTACGCCAATTAATATTGTTTGCAGAATGGGAATGCGTAGGCGTAGCCCGCCGCAGGCATCGTTTTTTTAATCCCCCTTTGTAGAGACGCGATTCATCGCGTCTTGTATTTATAGTCGATTCTTAGTTGGAATCACAATCATTGAGAAATAGGGTACTTTATCAGGATCAACTTCATCCAAGGGTATGATGCGTTGCTGTGATGTTGATGCCCGCTCAATATATCTTGCCCGTGATGCTAACCCTAATTTATGCAGAATATCTCGTACTTTGGTAAAGTGGCGACCTAGCTTCATAATTGCTGCTGCATCAGTCATCAACAAATGTGTAGTCAGTTCTTCTGCTGGCAATGGGGCGGGTAAGACTGTGAGAATATCGGTGTAGTAAGTGAAAGGTACACCCAAAGCTACCGGACAAGCCATCAGTGAGGAAACTCCGGGGATAACTTCTGTTGGGTACTGTTCAGATAACCGCGTGAAAACGTACATGAATGAACCATAGAAAAATGGATCTCCCTCGCATAGCACCACCACATCTCGACCTGCGGCTAAATGCTGGGCGATTGGTTCAATTTCCTGGTCATAAATAGACTTGGCCTTTTCTGGTTCTAAAGCGCGGGGGAGATGAAACAACACCTCGATTTGATTACCAGGAAGATATTGCGCCACGATTGCTCTAGCGATGCTTTCTTTATCTGTGGCTGATTGATAGGCTATAACAGGAGCCGCACGTAATAGCCGCAATGCTTTCAGAGTCAATAATTCGGGATCGCCAGGGCCTACACCAATTCCATAGAGACGACCTTTGATTTTGCTCATTATTCTTCCTCCGTTGCCAAGGCGTTAACTGCGGCGGCTGCGATCGCACTTCCACCGCGCCGACCATGTAATGTTAAAAATGGTACATTCCTGCTATCTGCTGCCAGTGCTGCTTTCGATTCGGCTGCACCGACAAATCCCACTGGAAAGCCTAAGATAATCGCAGGTTTATTAGCTCCCTCGTCGAGCATTTCTAAGAGCCTAAATAGTGCTGTGGGTGCATTACCAATTGCAATTACCGATCCCTCCAGATGCGATCGCCATAATTCCAAGGCTGCTGCCGATCTTGTAGTACCCAGACGCTGGGCCATTTCTGGGACTTCCGGCTCGTTGAGGGTACAGATAACTTGATTATTTGCAGATAACCGTCGCCTAGTAACGCCATCAGCAACCATCCGACAATCGCATAAAATTGGCGCTCCCTCTGCTAGCGCTGCCCTTGCGGATTGCACTGCTGTTGATGAATATCCCAAGTCAGTAACAATATCCGTCATCCCACAGGCATGAATAAGACGCACTGCAACTTTTGCTACATCTGGTGGCAGCATATCTAGGTTTGCTTCTGACCGGATGATTGCAAAAGAATTACGGTAAATTTCGTTGGCATCTCGGATATAGTCATTTGTCATTGGTCATTTGTTATTTGTAAGGGCTTTAAGTCTATTTACGTTGCGTAACATACTTGGTTTTTTTCGCGCCAACTTACCTAAGTGTTTATTGAATTACAGTTGCAATTGATCGATCGCACATCGATTGCTAAATTCCCTGAAGGATTCATCAAGATTCAAGCGTTGAATTTTATATACATCTAGCATCCGCTTTATTAATGCAGGTAGTTCCGCAAAAGTCACATATTGATATATTTCCCGTCCAAATTTATGCTCGCTGTCACCAACATAAACGTGATAGCCTTCTACAGTTCCATCGTCAGCCTCAATGCTGACACCGAGCAAAGTAATATCACTCTTGCTATGCTGGGCGCAGGATTTTTCGCAGCCAGTAAAGTGGATATTAACTGGGCAATCCAGAGTAACGCGAGTTTCAAGATATTCTGCTAATGCCAACGCATGACTTTTAGTGTCCGTGGCAGAAGAGGCACAACCTTTGTTTCCAGAACAGGCAATTAACGCACTCTTGATGTTAGTTGCTGAAGTATCTAATCCTAAGAAAGCAATTTCACTTTGGACATCACCAACCCATTGCTGAGGAATATCTGTTAGCAGCAAATTTTGCCAGGGGGTTAACCGAAGAGTGCCACTACCATATTTTGCTGCTAAATCTGCCAAACCCTTCATCTGGTTACTCTCCAACCGTCCAAGGGGTAAGACGACACCAATGTAAAATAAGCCTTGCTGACGTTGGGGATGGAGGCCAATATGCTGATATTTCCCCTCTGCTTGCAAAAGATTAGAGAATTCCTCCCCCTTCTCTACCAGGGAATGGGTTTGGGGGGTTAGGTTACTGCATAAAAGAGAAAAAGGTAGACGCTGCTGAACTTCTTGGAGATAATTTTCACAACCCAAAGTATTCAATAACTCTAAGAGACGTAGCCGACGATTATTTGTAGTATTACTATGAGCTAGATAGACCTCTGTTAAAGCTGCTAAGACAGGTAAACATTGCTCTGGTGTTAACAAAATCCCCGTATCGCTGGGCGGTTGACCCTTTGCCCCGACACTGAGATAGAGGCGGAAGTAAACATTACCGTCAACTAAGACAGCAGCAAATAGGATATCATTCAAGCGATCGCACACCCGAATAATTCCACCACCATCAAAGCAAACGCTAAACTTTGCCGACAGTCCCGAAAGCGCCGGATGTGCGGCAATGTAATTATCCCAATCTTGGACAAAAGGGCGGGTGTCGATTAATTCTTGCGGGTCAATACCAGCAGTTGGGCTGGTCATAATATTACGGATGTGGTCTACAACAGAATTGCGAGAACCCAATCCCATATCCTGTAAATGCTGCAAAACCTCACTATTTATCCCCGTGCGAATTTCGCGGACTTGTAGGTTAGCTCGATTAGTGACATCAACATAGCCACCACCATGCTGGTCTGCTATATCTGCGATCGCACGGCACTGCTGACTACTAATAATTCCACCTGGTATTCTAATGCGAGATAATATACCATCGGCGGCGGGTGTAGCATAAAACAAGCCTGGACAAGTGGCAAATCCAGAAAGCAAACTTGGTACTCCTTCCCCGTGCAACGCAGGGAGTAGATGGTGAGTGTGACATCTTGAGAGTTGGCATTCTGACTTGAGCGATCCCATCACAGCTGCGGCACAGTCCCGGAATTTCACCGGAGTTTCCCAACACCAAGCCTTAATAATTTAGCACGAGAAGGTAGTCAGAAAATTTAATAGTTGGAGTTGCGATCGCAAAATCTTGCGTCTATTGCTAGAAAAAGCGATCGCTAATTTAGCTATTCAAAAACATAATTTTGAGCCACTTTCCAATAGCGCGAGAACCGTTTCAGGTCAATATAGCCATCATAGTCAAAAAATGGTTCGGCCTCTAACGTTTCCACTGCTATAGAACCCTCTATTTGATTGCAGATATCATCAAACCGGGGACTGGGACTGTTGGCTGTGACAACTAAATTCGCATCATGTTCTCTCGCAAAAGCTAAAATTTCTTGTCCCACATCGCCACGACGAATAACAACAGGTAACTCTAGCAAGCATTCGTAAATAAACGTGAGGCGTTTAAGACTCAGTTGCCATTCATCTATCAAAGCCTCGTCCCAAACCCAGATAGCTGGGGCATCAGGGTATTTTTTTAGTCCGGGGTTGTATGGACTGAGGCAGTCTCCATGCACCCAAACAATTGGTTTAGTCATTTGTTATTTGTCATTTGTCATTTGTCAAGAGTTATTATTCTCTTCCTTGTCCCCCTTGTCCTCCCCCACTCCTCCTGCTCCCCTTCCCTTTTTTATCACGCTGCCAACTTTGGCTATTGGCTTGTTTGCTAAATTCTCCTTTGGGAAAAAGTCGCTGTTGTAATTCTTCATAGCTGCCTTCAAAATCACAATGACCGTAAAGCGGACATTTCTGGCAATAAACGCCTTCAGTATAGCGTTCTAAGTTCTCACGATTGAAAAAATACGGTTTCTGACTAAAGGTGCTGGCAACCCACTGCCATGACATATTATTGCTAGCAGGATCACCATCTAAAAGGTGTTCAAGAAACCATTTTGCTCCTGCTTGCCAACCAATACGTCGCCAATGGACAATGTAAGCCGCTAGCCACATTCGGGCGTGGTTATGTAGATAGCCAGTTTCTTTTAAATCATGGCTAAAACTGTCGATGCAAACCCTGTTTGTGGTTCCTTGTCTGATATCTTGCGGCAATTCGGATAAATATTCAGCCACAGTGTAACCAGTTTTGTACTCTTCTTGGTCTTTCCAGATTTCATCCCCTAACTTCACATATAACCTTTGCCAATAGTCGCGCCAACCTAACTCATTAATTAATTTCGTAGCATCGTTTTTTTGCTGTACCTTTTCAAGGGCATAATCTCGAATTTCTCGCAAACTCAAAACGCCATAACGGATGTAAGGCGAAAGTCGCGTCACCGCACCTGTGAAAAAATTACGTGTTTGTGCGTAATGTACCGGGTCGATTTTTTGCAGCGCTTCTTGTGCTGCTTTGCGTCCCCCCACTTTTTCACTGATGTGGTCATCGCGTTGTGCCGCATCTGGGAATTGTTCGCGGAGATAGGCTACCAACTCATCGCGGTTGGTAAATTCGCGTTGCATATCTTTAGACATTGTAAGCAAATTATGAATGGGTGCATAGGCGTAGCCCGCACTTCGACAAAGCTCAGTGACCACCACAGGCATCGCTCAATAGCTCAACGTTATGTACAATTCTAAAACGATTGCAATCTCTCACACCCATCATGACCAACATTCCCCAAATCGGACAACCAGCGCCAGATTTTTCCACACCTGACCAAAATGGCAATTCAGTCACTCTTGACGACCTCAGCAGTCAGTGGGTTATCCTCTACTTCTACCCCAAAGATGACACACCCGGTTGTACCACCGAAGCGAAAGATTTCAGCGAGTTGTATCAAGACTTCGGCGAACTGGGAGCGAAAATCTTAGGCGTGAGTCCAGATTTGGGTAAGTCCCATTGTAAATTTATCAGCAAACATAACTTGTCAATCACCCTCTTGAGTGACCCAGAACATATTTTGACAGAAGCCTACGGTGCTTGGCGCTTAAAAAAATTTATGGGAAAAGAATATATGGGTGTTGCTCGTTCAACTTTTCTCATTTCACCTGATAAAATTATTGCCTATACTTGGCCGAACGTAAAAGCCAAAGGTCATGCTCAGGCAGTTTTAACTAAATTACAGGAATTAGCAGCCACGTAAAATTCTCAGTGAGTCTTAAGAAATGTCAGCAAAACTTCAATAAGTGAGGAACTATGGCTATTTGCGTGTAAGTTTGCCAAAAAATGGTCTTTTGTTGTTTATGATTCAAGTCAAAGAGTCTATTCATACCATTTCTTTGTGAGGTTGCGCCAAACCCTTTTAACTTCTTCTTTCTTTGTGTCCTTTGCGTCCTTTGCGGTTCGTTTTTCTTTCTTATACCTAAATATGGTTTAGCGCATCTTCATACAGAATCGGTATCAGAGCAAGAATTGTTAACGTTATGCCAAACAAAACCTAGTTTTGTTTTGTTTGATAGAATATAGAGTTGCATAAATTATGGTTCAATTTATCCAAGCACAAAATATTGGGCTTGCTTATTTGGAGAAAAAATTTAGTCTACAGCTAGCCGAAGATGAGGCATTCTTCACAGAATGGTTTGAAAATTTACCGGAAATTACAGATTTAGAAAAGCAAGATTTAGACAGAGTAAAACTTCATTTCCTCCGTTTAGTCAAGTATCCTCCTTTGTCAGAAGAAACGGTAAAATTAGTAGTTTTATCTCCTTTACTTAATTTAGCTGGATTTTATGACGAGCCTTTTTATATAAGAGGCGAGCAATCAATAGAAATTTCTGCGGAAGATGAAGGAGAAATTATAAGAGGTAGAATTGATGTTTTAATTATTCAAGAACAATTCTGGTTGTTAGTAATTGAATCGAAAAGGTCTAGTTTTTCTCTTTTAGAAGCTGTACCGCAAGCACTTGTTTATATGCTGTCTAATCCTAGTCAAGACAAACCTTCTTTTGGATTAGTAACAAATGGCAGTGATTTTATTTTCCTGAAACTTACCACAGGAAATCAAGCAAAGTATGCTATATCTGACCAATTTACACTTTTGAAACGAGAAAGTGAACTGTATCAGGTTCTAAGCATATTAAAAAATTTGAGTCAAAGTTTGAGTTAATAATTATGTCTATTCGCCCTATATACCTTGATTGCCACGCTACTACACCCGTAGATGAACGGGTATTAGCGGCAATGATCCCTTACTTCACAGAAAAGTTTGGCAACGCAGCGAGTATTGGTCATGTTTATGGTTGGGAATCAGAAGCTGCTGTCAAACAAACACGAGAGATTTTAGCAGCAGCAATTAATGCCACTCCCGAAGAGATTGTTTTTACAAGTGGTGCAACAGAAGCTAATAATTTAGCTATTAAAGGTGTTGCCGAAGCTTATTTTAAAAAAGGTCAGCATATTATTACTGTCGCCACTGAACATAATGCAGTTCTTGACCCTTGTAATTATTTAAAAACTCTCGGTTTTGAAATTACTATTCTCCCAGTTAAAAAAGATGGACTGATTGATTTAAATGAGTTAAACAAAGCTTTCCGTCCTGAGACAATTTTGGTTTCGGTGATGGCTGCAAATAACGAAATTGGCGTTTTACAGCCAATAGCAGAAATTGGGGAACTATGCCATGCTTACAACATCATTTTCCACACCGATGCAGCCCAAGCTATTGGTAAAACTCCTCTTGATGTGCAAAAGATGAAAATTGATTTGATGTCGCTAACAGCACACAAAGTATTTGGGCCAAAGGGGATTGGGGCGCTATACGTCCGCAGGCGCGATCCCAGAGTGCAACTGGCTCCCCAGCAACACGGCGGCGGACATGAACGGGGTATGCGTTCTGGGACATTGTATACACCGCAAATTGTCGGCTTTGGGAAAGCTGTAGAAATCGCTTTGGCAGAACAAGCAACAGAAAACCAACGCCTCACCCAGTTAAGACAAAGCTTGTGGAAACAGCTTTCCCAACTCGAAGGAATTCATCTCAACGGCCACCCTCAACAGCGATTGGCGGGAAACTTGAATATCAGTGTTGAGGGGGTGGATGGAGCCGCACTTTTGCTAGGATTGCAGCCAGTAATGGCGGTTTCTTCGGGATCTGCTTGCTCTTCGGCAAATACTTCACCCTCCAGTGTTCTGACAGCACTGGGAAACCCCCAACAGCTAGCTTATGCCTCAGTGCGGTTTGGTATTGGACGGTTTAATACTCAAGAGGAAATTGATATTGTGGCCAAACATGCGATCGCTACTATTCAAAGTTTACGCCAGCCTTCTTCTATGGATTCTCGCGCAGGAAAGCAGCAATTTGATCTAGCTCCTGCTGATTGAGGCGAAATTCCCCAGCAGCGATAATTCCTTCTACCTGCTTGGCATTGCGTGCGCCAACGATCGCAGCCGTCACCGCCGGATTGTTTAAAGTCCAAGCGATCGCTACCTCACCAGGGGAGCGATCGTGTTGCTCACCAATGTGCTGCAACACCTCGACTAACTTCAGGTTACGAGATAGACGTGGCTCCTTAAACTCATCACTCTTCTTACGCCAATCATCATCTGGTAAATTGGCAACCCGCTCAGATGTCATCTTTCCTGTAAGCAAGCCAGATTGCATGGGTGAATACACAATTACACCGATGTTATTTTCCTGACAAAAAGGCAGAGTCTCGTTTTCGACATCGCGCTTAACCAATGAATAAGGCGGTTGTAATGAGGTAACTGGTGCAATCTCCTGGATACGCTTCAACTGTTCGACATTGAAGTTTGAAACCCCGATATAGCGAACCTTCCCTTCATCCTTGAGCTTGGCGAGAGTCGTCCAGCCTTCTTCAATTTCTGTAGCAGGGTTAGGCCAGTGGATTTGATAGAGGTCAATGGTTTCAATGTCAAGTCGGCGCAAACTGGCTTCAACTTCCCGACGCACAGAATCCGCCTTCAGGCTACGACCAATTTCGCCCTTTTCATCCCAAATCATTGAGCATTTAGTGAAAATATAGGGGCGACTAGATCGACCCTTGAGCGCCTTAGCAACAACTTCCTCAGAATGTCCCAGACCATAAATAGCTGCGGTGTCAATCCAATTAACACCGAGATCGAGAGCGCGAGCGATCGCTTCAATAGATTCTTGATCGTCTTGCGCTCCCCAACCAAAAGCCCAGCCACCTCCACCAATCGCCCAAGCACCAAAGCCAATTGGGGTAATGTAAAGCTCCGAATTGCCAAGTTGTTTAGTTTGCATATCTATCTGATTCAATGATTTTTGAGTCAATTGCTAGTGTAAACCGCAAATATTTTCTCAACCGCTATCTGCGGTGTGAATCACTACTAGTAGATACACGACAGTCAATCACTACTTCTGTAGGATTACTAAATCCTAAATACTGTATTGAGACACACTACATATACACTAAACCTGCTTAAAGATAGTAAAAGTTGCCAGTTGAAACCAATGTATTTGGAGTGTTTGCAGTTACAAAAGCCCTGCTGCCACTTTTGAAGAAGTCAACAGCAGGGCGAATAGTAAATTTATCAAGTGGTTTAGGTTCTCTGACTTAGAACTCCGATCAAAATTATGAGTTCGCTAATTTTAAGCTTCTTGCCTATAACTCATCCAAGACAGCAGTGAATGCGATCGCAGTTATGTTGGCTGCTGAACTTAAAGATACCCCGGTTAAAGTCAATACTGCTGACCCTGGTTTCACAGCAACTCACATTAATCAATACAAAGGATACCGTACCCTTAAACAAGGAGCGATCGCTACGGGGGGCTACGCCTACGCAGCATTAAGACTTGCCACTCTACCTGATGATGGTTCTAGCGGAGGTTTTTTGACGAAAATGGCGTGCTTCCTTGTTAGGGGCATTGAGAATTTGGCATTGGGAATTGAAAAGAAGCAGAGGGGCGAGGTGCTGCTAAAAACTCCTCTCCCCTGCTCCCTTGCTTCTTCCTCACTCCCCACTCAATATGGATTTGAATCAATCCGTCCCCTTTTGACACTCCTGAGATAGTACCCAGAGGTTGGTCTGTTTCTTAAGTTAAAGGTGTCGCCGCTGCGAACTCTCCAAATTTTGTAATTAGAAAAGGTCAAAGGCGTTCGGGGTTCGCATACTTCCGGTATGTGATTACCAAGTACAAAGTACGCCGCACCCCTACCCATAACTTTCACCAAACCGTTTTTATCCACAAGAACCGATGTACTTTCGCTAACCGCTATGCCTAAAACACTGCTAGATACACCGTCCTTAATTTGACGGGCAATGAAAGCCATAATTCGACCCATTCTTTCCCGCCTATCGAAGTGCGTATCTACGATAGTTCCTTTTAAATTACTCCAATTGAAAAAGTTGTAGGTAAAGGTGATATCCCGGTAAGGATCTTCAAGTGCGTCTCTAGTTTCAATGCCTTTTTCTGAAGAAGCGCAAGCATCATAGACACAATCACTTTGGATCATCGCACCCGCACTAGTGCCACCAACACCACCTCCCTTCAGGTAAACTGACTTAACAGCAGCCTCAAGCTTGGTATCTTTCCAATTGCGGATGTACTGACATTGGTCGCCGCCAGCAAAAAAAATCACATCAGCATTTCTGACTTTTTCATAAATTTCAACTTTGTTTGCTTCTTGTCTATTGCGAATCAGAAGAGTTTCCACAGAGTTTACGCCCTTCATGGCAGAAATTAGCCGATTGTAATCGTGATTACCATTCGTGCGGAGAACTACAACATTAACCTTGGTTGCGGTGTTAGTACCTCCCCTAACTTGGTTAATCATCCACTGAATAGCATCATCAACATCGGGGCCACCCCCACCTAAGCTGAGGACTGGACCAGCTAAGGTGGGGCGGACATCAGAGGAAGGAGACGTGGAGGGGCGGACATCAACAGTGTCACCCAGAAAGTAGCGTTTCCAGCTTGCAATAAAACGGGTTATTAGGAAGGTTCCCATCTTCAACAACTTGATTCCTGTACTTTTCAAGCGCCTTGCTATGCTTGGGAATGCCTTTGTCATACTAAGCGTCTGGAGCAAACTGCAATTATTGCTAGGCTGTTACGCACTTTAATTGCTTATTTATTCGTGAAATTCGTCCTTTATCATTAGTCATTTATCAGTTGTCTTTTATCAATAACTAATGAAACTAATGATAAATGACAGTTTTAACGAAAAAATGTGCAATTTAGATGCGTACTAGCTTAACTCTGGCACTAGAGAGGGTAGAATTTCCAGCGTACAGGGCTTGTACTGTTTTTTAACGCCATAACCCAGAGTAATTATTGATTCTCTATCCTAAGTAAGTTATTGCGTATTAAATTTAACATTTGTGATAAAAATCAGGCGTTACTGATTAGATACATGAATCTTGGTATAGAGACGCGAAAGCATTACGGTACATTAACTTAGCCCAGTGCAATTTCGCGTCTCTACAAAAGTTTTGAAATCACTAAATACCGAAAATCTGTTTAGACTGTGACTTTTGAACCGTCAAATTTTGTGAAGGTGAAACCATTGAATATTTCGTTGTAACCCAGTCTCTCATCCCTGAGAAGGCTAATAGCAACCTCTTCTCCCAAAGCCAAACTAGCTGAACCATCCGAACGCCAATGAATACCACCGTGACCGCGACCAATTGCATAGTTAGTTGCCAGTTTATTCAACTCTCCACCCACAGTTAGGGGTGGGCCACTATAAGGAATTACTTTTGTGGGATCGTTGGGATCGGGCACTACTGGATCGGGGATAACAAAGTTTTCATCAAAAAATGCTTTCAATAGTGTGACATTAACGCCAGCATTAGCAGCCGCACCACCTGTATACGAAGAATGGGTTGGCGATCCTTCTGGATATGCTTGGGGCAATAGATAAGTGCCGAAGGTGCTAAAGGCCTGAGCCAAGGCTTTGGAATTAAAGACCTCAGAATTAATCGGATATTGGGTTTTATTGACAATGTTGTTGTAAACTAGCCCACCGTAAGCTTCCGGGCGCAAAATACGGTGTAAATAATACTTCTGCCAGTATGACGCTCTAATCACACGTGAACTACCCAAGTTAAGCAAGGCTTGTAAATGTCCTGCTGCAAAGGTTGCATTAGAACCAACTTGAGTATTCGATCTGACGTAGGGATTGCCCGGATTCAAAGGTGTACCGATGCTACCAAGAATCAAAGAGGCTCCAAGGTATGTAGGGCCGCCAATATGGGCATACTCACCTAAATCCCGAACTGTAGCTATGTAACGGTTTTTGGGGTCGTATTTAATAGACTTACCGGAACTACCTCCATTCTGAATAGTCAACCATTCCTGGAAATCGAGTAGAAAATCATTACCAGGAAGAGCAGTACGAATCAGTGGTGAAACAGACTGAGTTCCCCAAGGAATAGTCCGCAACAAAAATTGTGAGATGTAAGGGCCATCTAGTACCCCTGGGGGAATAACATATTTTGTAGTTATACCTGAAGTGTAAATATTGACGTAGTTGACGCTACCACGAAATAGAGTCTGAGGGGTGACACGGCCATTTTGTTTTGGCCCTCGGAAGGCTGAAAGCTTATTGAGGTCTTCGACGGCTGCTAAGACTTTTGGGTTGTCAGTATTGTTTTGGAGCTTAGAAAGAGGTACATCTCGAAGTAAAGCTTGCCAGTAGAGTTCAACTGCTTCAGCAGCGCGTTCTGCACTAGCTAGAGCCGGTGGTGGTGGCACTGCTATCTGCGCTGCATTGATTCCTTCTAGACTAATTGCCAGGGGGCCTTGAGGATTGACCAGCTTTCTGCCGCCACCCAAGATGATATTTTCATAATCATTTGGGTTTTGGGTTGTCAGTGCTTTGGTCAAAGAGTTGTAAGCTTCCAACTTAACTTCGCCAAGTCCATTGTGTGGTAATCCCCTACTGTCAGAGCCGATTTTGTTGGCATAACGCTCCTCATCGCCGTTAGTCGGATGCGGCGGAATGGGAATACTTCGTTCAACTCTGGCTGCTTCAACACGGACTCGATAGGCTTTATCAACAAAACTGTTGTAGTTGAATGGTCGATTATACCGCCTGTTAATATCTTGAGCTTGTACAACATCTTCTCCTTTCTTTGAGGAGAAAGGTGAACCGAAAACTCCTGCAACAACGCTAGCAGCACTAAATAAACCAGCGCGGCCGAGAAACGAGCGTCTGCTGGCGTGACTACCAAAAAAACGTTTGCTATTTACACGGGGTTGTTTCAGTTTCTCTATTTCGCTATTAGCCTGAGTATCTTGCTCGGAACCTTGATGAGAATTAGGATCTACTTGCATGAGATGTTCTCCACTGGCAAAAATATAGTCATGAGTGAATACATGAGCATCTGAAAGCTAGAACAACTAGTAGTTCGCCAAGTGAACTTGGCGGGGTAAAGGGTAAAGGGGAAGGGGGAAAGGTTTCAAATCCCTTACCCCTGCCCCTTATCCCCACTTCGTGGGGGCCCCACCTTCCCCTTTCCCCAGACATCACGCAGCATTTTTGGGTTGGCAGACTACTAGCCTACATAAGACACCCAACTCCAGAGAAGCAGGGCAATTTCACCAGATTTGGGATGAAATCTGTGGTTACTCTACTGGAAGGTAATTTGCATGGAAGATGATTCTCCTGAAAGTCATATAGACATTCAGTCCTGGTATGATGCCTTCATCAGATGGCTGTTATACTTCTGTACTTGTAATCACTCTGATAGCAGCTTTTCGGGGTTAAAGCACAGCTAAAACCACCGCTTACTTCTAATTAAACCACCAAAATACGATAAACCTATCGACTTACAGTATTTTGTGGATGTTAAATCAGACTTTCTCACAATCGGTAATGAAAATCAAGAGTTTTTACAAGAAATTTAGCAATAGCGTGAAAGCCTTATAGGAACACACGCACAGTGTTGTCTTCTATGCTTGATGCTGAGGAGAAACGCGACACGCTGAGTTTTGATGAAGTATCAGAGGCGCGATCGCTGCTATCCCAACTACATTTAGCCTTTATTTGACTGTGGAAGTAAGCCCAACTCTGCATAAATTGGATGCAAAACCTTTCTTATTTTCGGTAGTTGTCTACTAAAGAAATATGCTCCTATAATGCAACAAATACCGCCAAATAATAAAGCATTGGTAACACCAAGATGACCTGCGAATACTCCAAAAAACAAATTGCCAAAAGGCAGGATTCCTAAAAAACCAGTTGTAAAAATGCTGGTTACTCTACCTCTTTTATCTTCATCAAGAAGAATGGATTGCATAAAGTTATTAAGAGAAGCCAGAGTGAGAGTATTATTCATGCCTATAACAAACATAAATATTAGACAAAACTCTAAATTTGTTGATTGAGAAAATACGATTAAACCTAAACCGAGAATCGCGGCAGAAGTCGCTATAACCCTTCCTAATCCGATGATATTTTTTCTAGAGATGAGATAAATACCTGAAACTATAGAACCAAGAGCCGAAGCTGTCATCAAAAAACCCATAGTTTCAGCATTACCATTCAAAATTTCTTGAGCAAAAATCGGGATTAAATTCACATGGGTCATCCCCATAAAGCAAATAACAATTTGTAATATCAATAAATGTTTAATGGGTAAAAAATCGTATGCATAAACAAAGCCTTCTTTAAGATTTTGCCAAATTTGGGCTTTTTGATTTGATGTATTATTGATAATTGGGTTTACCTTGATAGTTAAAATTGCAGATATAAAGGGTAAATAGCTAATACTATCTACTAAAAAACAAGAAGCTGCACCAGATCGAGCAATCAAGAAACCCCCAATCATGGGACTAACAAACTTTGCTGTATTAATCAAGAATGAATGCGAAGCCATCGCACTATAAGTATCTGATTTTTGATCCAAAAGTCTGGGAATAATTACCTGACGTGCTGGTAAATCAAAAGCTTTTACTATTCCCTGAAGTGTGCCAATAACAATAATCCATGCAACATTGATGTTGTTGCTAAGAGTTAAAAAGGTCAGGGTAGAAGATAGCATAATCGATACTAGCTGAGTAGCTAGTAGAACATATCGTAAATTCCAGCGATCTAGTAATACTCCTACCAAAGGGGTAATAATCAAACCCATAGCTTGATTTGTAAATCCAGCAACACCAACTAATACAGCCGAATTAGTTAATTGATAAACTAGCCATACCAAAGCAATTTGAGTCATCCAAGACCCAAAAAAAGATAAACTTTCTCCGATAACAAAACAAGAAAAATTGACAGATTTAAGCGCAGGTGGAATTTCAAAATTAACAAATTTTAGTTTGTATTTTTGAAAGTTTACTCTATTACTTGGTAGCATGATTGTTTCCCTATTTTGTCAAAATAGACTTCAATTGCAAATATGAACTAGTGGTTTGTAGTCAGGGCTAAAGCTTTTAAAATTTAGTGATTTATCGCTCACTACAAACGTTTTGTAATTTTTTTAAAACTTACGCAAACAATAGTCAAAACCCTCATTCTTTGATAAAGGCAATTCCTGTAGGAGCAGAGCGGCTACTCTACGAGTTCTCCAACGAAGTACCCGCAGGGTATTTTGCGTAAGTCCTATTTTTGATGAAGTTTTAGCAGAGTTACATATCACCAGCCCTAAAATAATATTAGAAAAGCTTAATGTTAGCAAGACATAAATTTTATGTGCTTAGTATTGAGGTAAAAAAATAGAGACATAGCCAATGCTGTTATAGGAGCAAGAATCAAAGCCTCTCCCCCACAGGGCTACGGTGTACACACAAGTCTTTTAAAGTTATCCCACAAGCTTTTGATCCCCCCAACCCCCTTAAAAAAGGGGGCAAAAACCTCTCAAAGTCCCCCTTTTTAAGGGGGTTGGGGGGATCTACAACGATTTTGGTTTTCTAGAAAGATGTGTGTACACCTTAGTCCACAGGGAGAGAGGTTCGGAGAGGGGTTCTAAAAATAAGTTGCACATTGCGTTACTTAAAATCATTGTATGTTTGTCTTTGAGAGGTTTTTGCCCCCCAATTTATCGGGGGGTTTGAGGGGAGCTAAGACTTTGAAAACACGTCCTAGTCCCGATAACTCTAATTTTCTAGCAAAGTTTAAGAATTTTTAGGATCGAACCACTTATCATATAGCGATTGATAAGTGCCATTTTCTTTAAGATTCAGCAGAGCCTGATTAATTGGTTTGCGGTAGGGACTGCTATTAGGCAGAATGATTCCGTAGCTTTCTTCACGCAAGATACTGCCAACAATCTCTACCTTCCCTTTGCCTTCATTGGCAGCATAAAAGAGGAGTACAGGTGCATCAAACACCACAGCATCAGCTTTTTTTGTTTGCAGAGCTTTGTAAGCTTCCTCAATTTTGGGGACTTCTAAAACTGAAATATGATGTTCTCGCAAGTATGTCGCTGCTGTGCTTCCCGCAGTTGTAGCTACTACCTTACCGGGTAAATCGTCTATACTCCTGATATCGCCCTGAAGTTGCTGCACTGTTAATGAAGTAGTCGCACTGGCTGTAAAGTAGGCGACAAAAAGGACTCCGATAAACATCCAGACTATAGCTATAAAACGTCCCAGCACTCCTTTGGGCATTTCATCGGCTTGAGTCGCTAATGTGGCTGCTGCCCACCAACAAGCTTTAAAAATACCAGGAAAGTATGATTCAGAAATCATCCCTTCTTTGTGATTGCGCTCGGATAGCCAAATAATGTGGGCTGCTACAACAATTAGCACTAGGGCAATGCCTATTACCTGCAAAAGACTAGTAGAGAAAAACAATTGCAAAATATTTGGAAAAGCACTGTTTTTACTCTCTAGGTTGCGTACCATAATTTGCAGCCCACCAGCAAAAATGGGTAATGAAAAATCGAAATTTTGCTCGCGTTCGGCTGTAATCGAGATAGCTGCAATTCCCAAGTTGACTTTGTTGTCCTTAATAGCAGAAATCACTTCTGGCACACTGGAATATTCAATAAATTTAGACTCTATACCTATTTGGGTAGCAATACTGCGCCAGAGGTCGATACTGAATCCTGATAGCTCACCTTTGTTTGATAGCACAAAGGGCGGTATAACTCGTGTAGCTACTAATAACGGTTGTTGGAGTTTTAAGGATTGTTGGGGTTGCGGTTTTTGGGCCAGTCCTGGGGATGCGATTAACAACAATGCCAAAATTGCACTTACTAATCCTATGCAGGTATACAGCGCTATGGAACGCTTAGTTTTGTTTTTGTGGTTATGTCTATCAAAATAACCTGTCGGTCTTTTTTTTCCAGTTATAAGTTGGCGAAATTTAGTAGCGATCGCATTTATCATCAGAATTATCTTGAGGTTGTATGCAAAGCATATTTATGATGCCCACCCCAGATCAGATATCACATTCATCATCCCCCTAAAACAGATTTTTTTAGATTTAGGGGGATGAATATGGCTAAAGCCAAATTCAAGTCGTACTACAATTTGATGGTAACGGTCTTAACTTCCGTATATTGCTGCAAGCCATATTCGCCTAGTTCTCGCCCAATACCAGATTGCTTAAATCCACCAAAAGGTGCAGCAGCATCAAATACGTCGTAGCAATTTACCCATACAGTACCAGCCCGGAGATTGTTAGCGATCGCATGGGCTTTGGTGATATCCTGAGTCCACACTGCGGCAGCAAGCCCGTACATGGTGGCATTCGCCCGTTGAATGACTTCATCAATATCTTTGAACTTGATGATGCTCATCACTGGCCCAAAAATTTCCTCTTGGGCAATCTTCATGTCATCGCGGACACCAGCAAAGACTGTGGGTGCAATAAAATAACCTTTGTCGCCAACTTGATTACCACCACATAGCATCTCGGCCCCTTCGCGCATTCCAGATTCGATATAGCTCATCACCCGATCAAATTGATCTTTGTCTACCTGTGGCCCTTGTTCTGTTTTGGCATCAAAAGGATTACCAACAACCCGCGCTCTTGCTCTTTCTACAGTTCTAGCAACGAACTCGTCATAACATTTTTCTTCTACAAACAGGCGCGAACCAGCACAGCAGCATTGTCCTTGGTTAAAGAATATGGCATCGTGGGAACCTGCGTAGACGCAAAGCGGCTTGTCGCCAGACATAGCTGCATCCATATTTGCATCAGCAAAAACGATGTTAGGACTCTTACCACCCAATTCCAAGGTGACACGCTTCAGGTTACTTTTGGCGGCAGCTTCCATAATTAGATGACCGACTTCAGTGGAACCAGTAAAGGCCACTTTGTCAATATCTCTATGACTTGCGATCGCAGCCCCGGCGGTTGGGCCGTATCCTGATAAGGTGTTCACCACACCAGGCGGAAAACCAGCCTCAATAATCAACTCGCCTACCCGCAGTGCTGATAATGGTGTTTGTTCTGCTGTTTTGAGAACTACTGTATTACCAGTTGCTAAAGCTGGTGCTAACTTCCAAGCCTGCATTAACAGGGGAAAATTCCACGAAATAATTTGACCAACGACACCCACAGGTTCATGGCGAGTGTAGCAGAAGTATGGCCCGTTAATCGGAATAGTTTTGCCTTGTACTTTGTCAGCCCAGCCTGCATAGTAACGGTAGCAGGCAATGACTAAACTCAAGTCACCGAATGAATCTTGTAATGGTTTACCGTTGTCGAGAGTTTCTAGCTGCGCCAACTCATCGATGATTTTGCTCAATTAAATCAGCTAACTTGTAAAGTAACTCGCCTCGACGGGTGGCAGATATCTTTCTCCATTCTCCATTAGCGAAAGCGTTGCGGGCTGCTTGTACTGCTTTATCCACATCTGGGGTATCTGCTTCTGAGACTTCACAGATTACCTCACCTGTAGTTGGGTTGATTGTTTCAAATCGGCGTAGGCGTAGCCCGTCGTAGACATCGCTGACACTATTTACCCACTCATTGTTAATCAGCAACTTGGTTGGGCCGATTTTGACCTGTTGTCCTGGTACTGTTGCTGTAACCATCAGGCCCTCCTTAAGCTATAAAAAAATTTGCTTTAATCTACCTATTATGTTTCTAGCTGTACAGCACCCTAGGTAGATTTGTTTATTAGCCGCTTATTTTAGCATAGTAGTCAGTGGTTGAGACAATTACATTGTGTTTTATTCACTGGTTTAACTTGCCTTGGCAAGACAAACCTCTATCTTTTGAGCAATAGTTTTGAGTTCCGCTTTGAGCATACAGTTGGAATCATACTTGCTTGATTTTTCTCTCACGTGCGCTTTTTAGGTTTAGCAAAGTGAGCAACATGAATGTAGAAGGTTTTACTCGGCAAATAGAGATATTGCGCTCACGGGTGATGAAATTATTGAAAAGCACGGCAAGTGAGCGGTATTCGCAACAAGAGCTAACAACAGAAGCTTTTGCAGAACTTCAAATCGCTTTAGAAGAAATGAGAATTGCCTCTGAGGAACTACAAGCAACACGAATTGCAGTAGAGAAGGAGCGTCAGCGCTATCAAGAATTATTTGATTTTGCGCCTGATGCTTACTTGGTAACTGATATTTATGGCACTATCCTTGAAGCTAACCACGCCACTACTATCTTACTTAATATCTCACAGCGATTTTTGATTCGGAAACCGTTGCTTAATTTTATCGGACAGTCAGATCATCAAGCTTTTTTTAATTACCTAACTCAGTTGCAGCATCTCGACCGGGGCGGAGAATGGGAAGTGTGTTTGCAACCACGGGAAAAAGTTTGTTTTGATGTTGCTTTGACAGTAGTTACCGTCCGTAATGAGGTGGGTAAGCCTGTTGCTCTGCGCTGGCTAATGCGCGATATTAGCAAGCGTAGGCGTTTAGAGTCGGAGCGTGAGCAGTTATTTGAGCGTGAGCAAGCCGCCCGAATTGCAGCCGAAGCCTCAGAAAGGCGCTCTAATTTTTTGGCTGAAGCAAGTCGTGTACTAGCGTCTTCCTTAGACTACCGCAATACCCTAACCAGCGTCGCCCAATTAGCAGTGCCTACCTTCGCAGATTGGTGTATTGTGGATGTCGTTGAAAATAATTCGGTAGCTTTCAATAACCCAGTCATCGCTGCATCTGACCCACAGAAAGAAGCACTAGTCCGAAAACTCCGACAACGCTATCCAATTTCTGTTGATGCAGATTATGGACTACCAAAGGTTTTACGGACTGGTAAGCCGGAACTGGTTACAAACATTCTTGAGTCTTCGTTACAAAGAAAAGCATGGAATGATGAATCCCTTAATCTACTGCAAGTTAAGTCTTATATGGTTGTGCCATTGCAAGTGCGTCAACACAAGCTAGGGACAATTGTATTTGCCTCTACACAATTAGGGCGCTATTACACTACCGTAGACCTAGCAATGGCTGAAGAACTTGCCCAACGTGCAGCGTCTGCTATTGAAAATGCACAGCTTTATTGGCAAGCTCAGGAAGCTAACCGCATTAAGGATGAATTTTTAGCAATTGTCTCTCACGAACTTCGTACACCTCTCAACTCGATGCTGGGTTGGGTTCAAATAATTCGTCATCGAAAATTAGATGAGGCAATTACTTCTAAGGCGCTGGCGACAATCGAGCGGAATGCAAAACTTCAGAGCAAACTGATTGATGATATCCTCGATATTTCACGCATTGTACAAGGGAAAATCCGCCTAAATCTCCGTAAAGTTGACCTTGTAATTGTAATTAACACGGCAATAGAAGCTATATATCCCACATCTGAGATTAAAGATATTCAAGTTGAGTCTAACCTTGACTCGTCAGTAGGTGAGGTTATGGGTGATGCAGAACGCCTGCAACAAGTAGTCTGGAATTTGCTCTCTAACGCCGTCAAGTTCACACCCAACGGGGGCCGAGTTGAAGTGTGTCTGAAGCAGGTAAACTCAAATGCTGAGATTTCTGTCTCTGACACAGGTAAGGGAATTGGTGCTGACTTTCTACCTTATATATTTGAGCGCTTCCGTCAAGCTGATAGCACAACTACTAGAGTAGAAAGTGGTTTGGGGCTAGGGCTGGCAATTGTACGCCACTTAGTAGAAATACACTCTGGCACAGTTTATGCAGTTAGTGAAGGGGAAGGACGGGGAGCGACATTTACAGTCCTGTTACCTCTAATAAAACCGCAATCAGAGCAGCTAATTAAAGAGAGTCAAGTAAAAGTCAATAATCTCTTAGCGCTCGATGGCTTGCAAATACTCCTTGTAGAGGATAGTACCGATACTCGTGAGTTAATTGCTTTTGTTCTTGAACAGTCAGGAGCGCAGGTGACATCGGTTAGCTCAGTAGGTGAAGCCCTGGAAGCGTTGATGCGATTAAGACCAAATATTTTAGTCAGTGATATCGGAATGCCAGATGAGGATGGTTATTCGCTGATTCGCCAAGTTCGCGAACAGGAAGCCCTTCGTGGAGAGAAGATTCTGGCTGTAGCACTGACGGCTTATGCTAGAGATGAAGAACGCAACCTGGCTCTGGAAGCTGGATTTGAAGTTCATCTATCTAAGCCCATCGAGCCAGATAAGTTGGTGAAAGTAGTGGCGAACCTAGTTAAAAGCAGCAAAGAAGTTTAACGCAACTAGTCTGAAAGTTGTTTAATCAGCCATTGTGTGGGCGTAGCTACTTGTAAAGATCGCTGAAGTAGCAAACCCGAAAGCATAGCCAGCAGTATAAATTGTCTACTAAAGTAAAAGACCAGAGGAACATAATGTCTCTCTAGCCTATGGTACGCATAAATCATATTTAAGGCTTTCAAATAATGCCTGTAATAATACTTAAGTTATTTATATAAGCGCGAACTTTTTACTTTTGCCGTCTCTGTGTTTCATACTCACAGAATAAGTTTTTTGAACCAGGTTTTGCTTCACCCGATCAGAGTAATTATTGATTACCCAGATGGTTCACCCGATTGGGGGAAGACGATAAGCAACGATCAACTCAGATTGATAAGATGAAGAAAAAGTAAAGATTTTTGCTATGACTATTTTTGATATTGGTTCTCCCCTAATTACGATCGCCCAAAAAACCCGCAAAGCTGCAAGTAAACTGGCGATTCTCTCTACTGAGGCAAAAAATCAAGCAATTATTGCGATCGCGCAAGCTTTAGAATCAGCTAAGGATGAAATTTTACAAGCAAATATTGCTGATTGTGAAGCTGCTAATGCCGAAGGAATTCCTAAACCGCTTTATAAGCGCTTGCAGTTGGATGAACATAAATTAAGAGATGCGATCGCTGGGGTACAAGATGTCGGTAAGCTAGACGATCCAGTTGGTAAAGTGCAGATTCACCGCGAACTTGACACTGGCTTAATTCTCAAACGAATTACTTGTTCTTTAGGTGTTTTGGGGATTATTTTTGAAGCACGTCCAGAGGCGGCGATTCAAATTGCTTCCTTAGCAATCAAATCAGGAAATGGTGTAATCCTCAAATGTGGAAAAGAAGCTGTCCGTTCTTGCGAAGCGATAGTTAAGGCAATTAAACAGGGATTATCTCAAACTGCTGTTAACCCAGATGCGGTACAGTTGCTGACAACTAGAGAAGAAACTTTAGAACTTTTGAAATTAGATAAATATGTGGATTTAATTATTCCTAGAGGTTCTAATTCATTTGTCAGATTTGTGCAGGAAAATACACGCATTCCAGTACTAGGTCACGCCGATGGAATTTGCCATCTTTATATAGATAAAGCTGCTGATATTTCTAAAGCAGTTCCGATTACAGTAGATGCCAAAGCGCAATATCCTGCTGTTTGTAATGCCATTGAAACTTTGCTAGTCCACCAATCAATTGCTACAGAATTTTTACCAAAGGTTGCTGATGCTTTGCAAGAACGCCACGTAGAATTGAGAGGTGATAAACGCACTTTGAAAATTTTGTCTAACATTGTAACTGCAACAGAGGTAGACTGGGAAACAGAATATAGCGATTATATTTTGTCGATCAAGATTGTAGACTCTATAGAAGATGCGATCGCACATATTAACGAATATGGTTCTCGTCATACCGATGCGATTATTACTGAAGATTCAACATCTGTTGAAACTTTCTTTGGACTAGTAAATTCAGCCAATATATTCCACAATTGTTCTACCCGCTTTGCTGATGGCTTCCGTTATGGTTTCGGTGCAGAAGTAGGAATTAGCACGCAACAAATGCCTCCCCGTGGCCCCGTTGGTTTAGAAGGATTGGTGACATATAAATATCAAATGACTGGTGATGGACATATTGTTGCTAATTACACTGGCACAAATGCTAAAGCTTTTACTCATCAGGATTTTTAGATGAGTTTTTAACTCTGCAATAAGTGCAAAACAAAATCATTTTGAATTGTATTTGGCGAGTTTTAAGTACGATTAAAGCCTTCTTTCTTTTCAGAAAGGAGGCTTTCTATATAAATAATTCTACTTAGTTTTTATGATTATCGGTATTATGATGAACATCTTTAGCTGGCATACAAGATTAGTAATTAATTTTAAACTAACGCTTTCAGTAACGCCTGAAGTTTAAGTTGCACCTCTGCAAACTCCTTGTCAGGATCAGATCCCGCAACTATACCAGCACCAGCATACAATCTCGCGCGATCGCCATCAATCAATGCTGAACGAATTCCCACAATAAACTCACAGTTACCCTGAGAATCTATCCAACCTAGAGGTGCAGCGTATAAACCTCTCTCAAAGCTTTCATAACGACGAATTTCGGCACAAGCTACATCTTGTGATGCACCCGCAACGGCTGGTGTAGGATGCAATTGTCCGACAATCTTTAATGGATGGATGTTAGTAGGAACTATCGCACTTATAGGTGTCCATAAATGCTGGATGTTAGATAATTGTCGTAGGCGGGGTGCTAATATCTGAGGTGATAAACCTAGCTGAGATAGACGTTGAGTTATAAAATTAAGTACTAGTGAATGTTCATGCTTTTCTTTTTCACTATTTAGTAAGCGATTGGCATTAGCTGCATCTTCAGCAGGGGTTTTACCTCGTGGTGCAGAACCAGCTAAAGCATCAGTGATTAACTGTTGATTATTAATACTAATTAATCTTTCTGGACTTGCACCAATAAAATTTTGTCCTTTTCCATTACTTGTAGAAAAAATATAACAATTGGGATGATTTTGTCTAAGATTATTTAATGATTTAACTAGGCTAAAGTGGTTGCTTGACTTTACATCTAATATATCTGCTAATACAATTTTGCTTAAATGACTAGACCGAATTTTTTCTAAAGCAGATACTACTGAACGTTTAAATTGAGTAGCATTTGTGACAGATTTTTTATAAAAGGTTGCTGGGAAGCAATCAATATTAGCAGAGTAATATTCTAAAGATTGGATAAATTCAATTTTATGTTGCAGATTCTCCAACAACCTTTGAATATTTGCATTTTCATTAATAATTATATTTGTTACTAATATACAACGCTGATTTTTCACAGCTACTTGCCAACGTGGAAGAAAAATGGTAGCGGATGGAAATGGATAATCTACCTGGGCATTTTTATCAAAAAAGCTGAAATAAGAAAAAAAGTGAGGCCCAGAAAAAGGTTGATTAGCGTTACCAAAATTAATTATATTTTTTAGACAAGATTTGATAAAATATTCAGCTTGAGTAAAACGATCTGCACCATCAATCTGTAATTTTGCTACAGAATCAATTGCTGCGATCGCTTCCCCTTTAGCTCTGTCCTCAAAGTAAAAATTTATTTCATTTGCTTGTGTAAGTTGATCCAATACAAGTAAAGGATCAACTAAATCGATCTCTTGAGAGATACTGACAATTTGCTTGCCATTATTTTGGAGGCACTTTTCTTGGACTGATAGTAGAAATTGATATAAATCTTTGCGCTCTACAAACAAGTTGCTACGACATGGTGAAACTGTCATGGATCTATAGTAAATTTTTTTTAAGTTAACTTCCTAAAGTGTAATTAATCGTGGTCGTATTTTTACAGGTAACATATTAAGTTGCCATTTCACCAGCGTAGGATTTGCTTTGTTCATGGTGTTCCTAGACCATGATAAGACAGTTTTAGCCTAAGAATGCAATGTGAGAGTGAGTGTTAACAACACTTTTGTTAACAAGCCATAGTAAAAGTGACAATTGTTTGTATATCACCCATATCTAGCGTCTCTTTAAATCATAAAATCTAAAGTGTGAGTAATATTCCGGTAATTTAATTAATCACAACTGATGACTACCAAGCAAATTTTATATCCCAACACGAAGTTATGGATGGCAGCGATTAAACCGCCAATGTACAGCGTTGCCATTATGCCTATTTGGGTAGGAACGGCAGTCGCATTTGCCGAAACTAAAATGTTCAATGGTGCAGTATTTTCTACTTTTGTAGCTGCGGCAATTTTAATTCTTGCCTGGGAAAATATCAGTAATGATGTCTTTGATTCCGAAACAGGTATCGATCAAAATAAGCACCATTCTCTGGTGAATTTAACTAGCAATAAGCCATTAATATTTTGGATAGGAAATTTGTGTTTAGGTTTGGGGTTGCTGGGCATAGTAGCGATCGCATTTTGGCAACAAGACCTAACTGTCATCGCCATCATTCTACTATGCTGTGGTTTGGGCTATATGTACCAAGGGCCTCCCTTTCGCTTAGGATATCAGGGTTTAGGCGAGATTCTTTGCTTTTTTGCCTTTGGCCCTTTAGCAGTGGAGGCAGCCTATTACAGCCAAACTCAAACTTGGTCAATGACAAGTTTAGCAGTTTCAGTGATTGTTGGGATTGCCACAACCTTAATTTTGTTTTGCTCACATTTTCACCAAGTTAAGGATGACATAGCCGCAGGTAAGCGATCGCCTATCGTCCGTCTGGGAACTCAAAAAGGGGCCCAACTGCTTGTTTGGTTTACTGGTAGCATTTATCCCCTCACCTTGCTGTTTGTGCTGTTGGGAATTTCTCCAGCTTGGACATTACTGAGTTGGGTGAGTTTACCCTTTGCCGTCAAATTATGTCGCCACGTCCAAGAAAATCACAACCAGCCAGACAAAGTTAGCAACTGTAAATTTATCGCCGTAGCCGTGCATTTTTGGACTTGCTTGCTGTTCGGGCTGGGATTTATGCTTTAGCAATTATTAATTGATGCGTTATCAATTTAAATTTCGTCCATATCAGCGAAGATTTTTGCGATCGCTTACCACCAATCACGGTAAGTGGGATATTCGTGAAGGTATTATTCTCCGTCTCACCGATGAATCAGGTAAACTCGGTTGGGGAGAAATTGCCCCCATTAGCTGGTTTGGTTCCGAAACCCTAGAACAAGCCTTAGATTTTTGTCGCCAACTCCCAGAAGAAATCACAGACGAGATAATTTTCTCTATTCCAGATAAGTTACCTGCTTGTCAATTTGGCTTTGAGTCAGCGTGGGAGTGGGGGAGCAGGGGAGCAGGGGAGCAGGGGAGCAAGGGAGCAGAGGAGAAGAATTTAAATTTATCCTCGGCGCTTCACTCCTTGCGCTATAGCGGCTTATTACCATCTGGAAAAGCGGCTTTAAATCAATGGAAAACTCTATGGCAGAAGGGATATCGCACGTTTAAGTGGAAAATTGGTGTGGATGCGATCGCTCATGAACTAGAAATTTTTGACTCACTAATACAAACCTTACCAGCCTTTACCAAACTGCGATTAGATGCCAACGGTGGACTCACCTATGAAGAAGCTAACTTATGGCTGCGGACTTGCGACAATCTCAAGGCAAATGCAGAAGTACCCATAGAAATTGAATTTATCGAACAACCGCTACCCGTTGAGCAATTTCAGCAGATGTTGGAATTGAGTATGAGTTATGAAACTGCGATCGCTTTAGATGAATCTGTCGCCACACTTGGGCAACTCGCCGCCTGTTATCAACAAGGTTGGCGAGGGATTTTTGTCATCAAGCCTGGGATCGTTGGCTCGCCATCTCGTTTGAGAAAGTTTTGCCATCAGTATCAAATTGATACTGTATTTTCATCAGTATTTGAAACTGCGATCGGTAGAAAATCAGCACTCCAACTAGCAGCAAAATTATCCCAAAACAACAAGGCAGTTGGTTTTGGTATCGACCATTTTTTTGAACAAGAAGAAACGTGGTTTCAAACTTTATGGAACGACCTTTAGACTGTCTTAATAACCTAACTCAAAATGATTGGTTTATCGGTTATAACAGCCGTGAATTTAATCAAATAGCTCAAGAATTATATTTAGAACTAACACAATTATCAGCGTGTGGAACACCACCAAAAATAATCTTAGCTGAACGCGAACCATTAAAGTTTCTAGCAAGTTTTATTGCCGCTTGTGCAGCTAATTGTCCAGTTTTTCTTTGTAACCCCGACTGGGGAACACAAGAATGGCAACAAGTCTTTGATTTAGTACAGCCAAATATTATTTTGGGAAAACTTCTACACACTCCCACTTCCCCAGTCCCCCAGTCCCCAGTCCCCAGCCCCCAGTCCCCATTCATAATGATTCCCACAGGTGGTTCATCGGGACAAATTAAATTTGCCATTCACACTTGGGAAACTCTCGTCTCATCGGTACAAGGATTTACAGAATACTTTCAAATCAAACAAGTAAATTCATTTTGCATGTTACCGCTATATCACGTTAGCGGTTTAATGCAATTTATCCGCTCTTTTACCACCGCAGGTAAACTAGCTATTCAACCATTTAAAGCCGTAGAATCCGGTCAAATATTAAATATTAAACAATCAGAATTCTTTATATCTTTAGTACCAACACAGTTACAACGCCTTCTGCAAAATCCAGAATTAACTGAATGGCTATCCCAGTTTAATACAGTACTTTTGGGAGGTGCGCCAGCATGGAACGAACTACTAGAAAAAGCCAGATTTCACCGCATCCGGTTAGCACCTACCTATGGCACGACAGAAACCGCCTCTCAAATTGCCACCCTCAAACCAGATGATTTTCTCGTCGGTAAAATTAGCAGTGGTCAAATTCTTCCCCATGCAAAAGTAACTATTCGCAATCAGCAAGGCGAAATTTTAAATTACAATCAAATCGGAAACATCACCATTCATGCTCAATCTTTAGCCCTTGGTTACTATCCTAAAACTAGAGAAAATCAAACTGATTTCCAAGTAGATGATTTAGGTTTTTTAGACAATCAAGGTCATTTAAATATTATCGGACGTAACAGCGACAAAATTATTACAGGTGGCGAAAATATTTACCCAGCAGAGATTGAGTCAGCTATACAATCAACTCAAATGGTTGCCGATATTTGTGTCATTGGCATCCCAGATAAAAATTGGGGACAAGCCTTAACAGCAATTTACATTCCCAAAAAATCAGATACCTCTGCCTTAAAAATTCAAATTCTACTCAAAGACAAACTCAGCAAATTTAAAATGCCTAAATATTGGATTCCCCAGCAAAACTTACCCCGCAACTCTCAAGGTAAGATTAACCGTCAACAGTTACAGCAAATCGCCACAGAATTCCTCCAAAATTCCATCACATAATCTCTCTCGACCTTCTTCTCTCTGCGTCCTCTGCGTCTCTGCGGTTCGTCTCCAACCACTGAATAATCTCTTCAGGTAATTCCTGCTTACTTCTACTACTCACATCAATACAAACATGGCGAGTAATAGCCTTAGCAACTATCACTTCACCCACAGTAATTTCATAAGTAATTTCAAACTTCTCAACACCTATTTTTTGAGGAATTAAGCTAATCAGCAACTTGTCCCCACCAAACATAGGGCGCAAAAAATCGACACTAGCATGAACAATGGGAAAAGCTACAGAAGGATTAGTAAAAAAATCTTTGAGATTAATACTTGATGCTTCTAAAGATTCTTCATAAGCTTCATGGCACATACCCAAAACATTTGCAAAATAAACTACTCCAGCAGCATCAGTATCTTGAAAGCGAACCGTGCGGTTATAAGTAAAAGGCATTTTTGACAATTGAATATTAAAAAACAGCAGGTTTATTCCCTGCTTTACAAACTAATTTTATTGCAACTAAGATAAGTCGGTGATAAAAATTTAATTTCCCCAATCCTGAGTTATATATCGATTTGTTTAGCCTCATTCAATGCTTTGGGGTTGAATATATGGTGAGGAAAGGCGATCGCTTCTACATTGACTCCAACGCCGGAACCTCAAAGTCATTAAACGAGGAAACATTGTAAGACGAAGCTGTTAGAGCTTTCACCAGCTTACCGTCGAGAGTCAGCAAAGTAGCGCCTACCTGCTGTGAAAGTGCAACATAAGAGCCATCGTAGGCAGAAGTTCCATAACTCAAGCTTATAGTAATTGCATCCGCCATCAAATCAGCTGTTGAAACAACACGCAACAGAAAAGCTTTCAGAGTAGCTAAATCTGTCTGAACCTCAGCAGCAGTATACATCCTTGCACGAACATACTTCCAGAACGTGTTAGCACACTCAATGTAAAAAAGGTCTGGAACAAAAATTTCTGTCTGTGGATTGGCGAGATGACCGAAGAGTTGATTAACTTTGGCAGTTAGTGGGTCAGCAATAAAATACTTGATGCACACACTGGTATCTACCACGCATCTAAGAGGATTACTCATCTATCGCGATCTTCTCGAATTAGTTCAGTACTATCAGGTAATCCAAAGTCTGCTGGATTCAAGCAGCGGCGCTGACGACTAATTTCCTCTAGGAGTTTTGGGACATTTTTTCGCCTTTCCTCTTCCGTTGGCTGTGTTTTTGCCTGCAAAGCGTTCTGCAATATTGTAATAACTTGAGCATCAACTGAGCTATTTTCAGCTTTAGCTAACTCTTGCAGTTGTTCGTATAACTCATCAGGTATGTTTAGCGTATTAAGGGTAGCCATTGATTGAACTCCCAAAAGAATTTATTGGTAATGGTAGCACGATCGCAGTAGGGGGAGAGGTTAGGGGCGATCGCATTTGGTTTGTGGGTGCGATCGCTTCATTATCTCTACTACCCACCTGTTTATTAATCCTTCTCTTTTAATTCCTCTGACAGAGATTTTAGTGATGTTTTTCGTAAAACCCAATCAAGATAAAGTACAAGAATCTGCATTTTTAGAAAGTTGTTAGCACTTTTGATATTGGCATCACTCAGCACCCATTTACAAAACTTTTCCAGCAGTATTCCAACAACAACTTCAACAGACTTATTTACAACCAGAGGGATTAGTGTTTCTAGCATTGCGATCGCCTCAGTAGCTTGACTGAGTACAATGTCGCAATTTTCTTTTGTAGTTATTTATCTGACACCTTGACTTAGCCTGACTTACACTGATTTAACTCCACATTTTGATAAAAACTTTGGCTACACTGGCTTATAAGTAATTGTGGGAGTGGTCAATGTCTATACCAGAGGACTTTCTTAAGCAACTGGAGCAATACAGTGAATTGTCGCACCGAGAGAAAGAAGTCTTTCTGGAAATATTCGGTCTTAGTAAGAGTCGAGTCCACGTAGCTCAAGAATTAAACATTTCTGAAAGTAACCTCCGCACTTGTCTTACAGGTATTTACAAAAAATTTTGTATCACTGGTAATGGCCCTGTTAGAGAAAGCCGCTTACGGGAGTATCTGAGCAAAAGATACTCACAGCAAAAACCCTCTGACGATTTAACTACAGATGACGTAGATGATTCTATTGATACCTTAGTGCAAGAAATCCGCAAACAAATCAAACCATACATCAAAGAAAAGTGCGGAACTATGCGGGTATTAGATATGCCTAAGCCAATTGAGTTAACAGGAAAACAAGGTATTTACACAAATGTCAATATTCTGGAGGCAATAACAGGACGAAGACGGCTAAAAGTTGCGGAACTAATGCAAAGCTGCGACCATGATAACTTTGAGCGACTTGGACTTAGTGGAGTAAAACAGAAACGAGTCTCAGGGTTAGAGGTTGTACAGCGTCATAGTAAGCTGATGGTTTTAGGTAAACCAGGAGCAGGAAAAACCACTTTTTTAAAATATCTAGCAATGCAGTGTATTGAAGGTAAATTTCAAGCAAACAGAGTTCCGTTGTTTATAACTTTAAAAGATTTTGCAGAAGCAGCTAAAAAACCAGATATTTTGAAATTTATTGTTCAACTATTATCCAGCTATGGGGGAACTCATGCCAGTGCCACAGTAGAGAAACTTTTAAAACAGGGTAAGACATTGGTCTTGCTGGATGGGTTAGATGAAGTACGAGAGGAAGACACCAAGCGTGTTTTACGAGAAATTCGGGAATTTTCTGACCTGTTTCATACCAATCAGTTTGTAATTACCTGTCGGATTGCTGCCAAAGAATACACCTATCAAAGTTTCACAGAAGTAGAAATGGCCGATTTTGACGAAAAACAAATAGCCATTTTTGCTCAAAATTGGTTCCAGTTAACTGATCCAGTTAAAAGTAAAAGATTCATTGAAAAACTAAAGGAGAATAAACCAATCCAAGAGCTAGCAAGTAGTCCTTTATTGTTGACATTACTGTGTTTGGTATTTGGAGATAGTGGAGATTTTCCAGCAAACCGTTCTGAACTTTATCAAGAAGGATTAGATGTATTGCTGAAAAAATGGGATGCCAAACGCAACATTGAGAGAGAGCAAGTTTATAAAAACCTGTCTTTGAAGCGTAAGGAAGACTTGCTGAGTCAAATAGGCTTAACTACTTTTGAGCAGAAAGACTACTTCTTTAAGCAGAAAACTGCCGAAGCATATATTGCTGATTTTATTCGCAACATACGCAATGCTGACACAGAGCCAGAAGTATTAAAACTAGATAGTGAAGCTGTTTTAAAGTCAATTGAAGCACAACATGGGTTATTAGTAGAACGAGCAAAGGGCATCTATTCATTTTCTCACTTAACGTTTCACGAAATAGTAATTTATTTTAATTTTTAATCTTGACTAATGAAGAGAGATATTTGCGATCGCACTTTTACTTTTTCAGTTCGCATAGTCAAATTGTGCCAGTTTTTAGATGACAAACCAGGAGTAGCACGAACCCTTGCTCAACAGTTATTAAGGTCAGGAACATCGATTGGAGCTAATGTGGAAGAAGCACAAGCTGCTCAAAGCAAAGCAGACTTTATCAGCAAGCTCATGATTGCACTAAAAGAATCCCGTGAAACCCGGTATTGGTTAAGGTTGCTCATTGCTTCCGAAATAGTACCTCAAGAAAAAATTAGTCAACTCCAATCCGAAGCCGAAGAACTAACAAAAATCCTTGGTGCCATAATTATCTCCACCAAAAGCCCCACCTAACCTCATTCTCTTCAATTTTTAATTTTTAATTTTCAATTTTTAATTCCTCAACGGAGAGGGGGAGATTCGAACTCCCGGAGGTTTTAGCCTCATCCGATTTCAAGTCGGACGCAATCGACCACTCTGCCACCTCTCCAGTAAATCTGTCAAACTTGTGCTGATCCTAGTTTCAGACGCTATTCAGGCGCTTTTGTTGATTAGCACTAAACTTGACAGATAATACTATACCCTATTATCTACGCAGATTGCACTACTGGATGCGAATGTCTACGACACAATACGCGATCGCTCATACAAAATTTCCTCCTTAGCCACCTGAAAGTCATTCCCCACCCAAACTAGGGAAACTTGCGAAACCACACCCGCCTCTAGGGTGACAATGGAAAAATTACGCAACTTCTCGCCGTCATTTTCCACAATCCTGGGGACACTAGCCGCATTTAAGTAAATTGTCCCCTCTGGACTTCTAAAGATGGGCTTGCGCTGCACCTTCTTGGTATGGCGTAAATCTCGGTGCATGTGACCAAATGTCACCAGAGGAATGGTTTTACCAGCAGTCAAGGCTTGAGAAATCGCCTCGCCCAAATCTGGATCGCCAAAATCACCGCCAATCGGATGCCAGTCTTTGCCGCAGGGGTCTTCGGGGCGATCGCCTAACCCACTAGGCCCATTGTGACCCAAAAATATAATCGTCTCGTAAGCGGCGCTTTTAACTGCTTTGAAGATGCGATCGGCGGATTCTTCCAAACTCGTCACACCGTAACGTTCTTTACAGATTTCCGCGAATTTCCACTCTGGGCCACCCCAAGTAAAGGGACGACCCCCCACTACAGTTAAATTCCAAGCAGGAAAATCCAACTTACCGTAACCGACATGGGACGGGCCTAATAAATCGAGTTGTTCCTGTACCCAGTCTTCCTTAGAGCGGTCATAAGGAGCCTTTTTGCGTCCCCATTCGGTGGCGGTGTACCAGGCATCGTGGTTGCCCATTACGGCTGCTTTGGGAATATCGAGAGATGCGATCGCTCTGACCACTTCCACCGACTCATTGCCAAAATCCCCGACAAACAGCACTAAGTCAACACCCAAATGCTTGAGTGCAACGCCATCTTCCACTTCCCATTGGTCGTGAATATCTCCAACTACAGCAATTTTGAGGTTTATCGATTGAGTTTTCTGACTGGTCATGCCACTTTCCTTGCCGTCTATCTCCAGGATATGAAACTCAGCCCGATTTGGACACAACCCCAAAATATCAACCGTCCACTATTTTTGGTAAAAACTACTATAATTGAATCCACAGGACATACATTTGCAACATAAAGCACCCCTAAACTGTGTTTACTACTGCACTAGCTCAACGAGAAAACACCCAACTGGGTGAACTACCACTAGATTTGTTTGCCGCGATTCAGAGTCTCAAAAAAGAACTCAACGCCGTTATTCTGGCGCATTATTATCAAGAGCCAGATATTCAGGATATTGCAGACTTTATTGGGGATTCATTACAACTAGCAAGAGCCGCCGAAAAAACCAATGCGGATGTGATTGTCTTTGCTGGCGTTCACTTCATGGCAGAAACAGCAAAGATACTTAATCCCGATAAATTAGTACTTTTACCAGATTTGAATGCTGGTTGTTCTTTAGCAGACAGTTGTCCAGCAGATGAATTCGCAGCTTTTAAAGCAGCGCATCCAGATCATTTGGTGGTGTCTTACATCAACTGTTCTGCTGATATCAAGGCGATGAGCGATATTATTTGTACTAGCTCCAATGCTGTGAAAATTGTGCAGCAGATACCAAAGGAACAGCCGATTATTTTTGCCCCAGATCGGAACTTGGGGCGGTATGTGATGGAACAGACGGGACGAGATTTGGTGCTATGGCAAGGTAGCTGTGTTGTCCATGAAACCTTCTCGGAAAAGAAAATTGTCCAGTTAAAAATTGCTCATCCCGAAGCAGAGGCGATCGCACATCCAGAATGTGAAAGTAGTGTATTGCGCCACGCCAGCTTTATTGGCTCTACAGCCGCTTTACTCAAATATTGTCAAAGCAGCCTCACCAAAGAATTTATCGTTGCTACGGAGCCGGGAATCATTCACCAAATGCAAAAACTAGCTCCTGACAAGCATTTTATTCCTGCACCGCCGATGAATAACTGTGCTTGTAACGAATGTCCCTTTATGCGGTTAAACACGCTAGAAAAGCTTTACTGGGCAATGAAAAATCGTACTCCCGAAATTACCATGTCAGAGGATATTCGTCTTGCTGCACTGCGGCCAATGCAACGAATGCTGGAGATGAGCGTGTAACCAGTATTTTTTATACCAATGGTAGAGACGCAGTTTTCTTGTAATCTCTACCCGCAAGTTATTTTTTCCAATCACTTGCAATTTCTAAAACATGGTGCTAAGATTTTAAATCGTGAGACAAATCGGGTCGGTGTCCGAGTGGTTAATGGAGACGGACTGTAAATCCGTTGGCTAGCGCCTACGCTGGTTCAAATCCAGCCCGGCCCACCACTTACGAAGTTATAAGTTATAATGTCTGGGTAAGCATCAAAACTCCCAGCATTTTAACTTCTAGCTGAGAAATTGGAATTATGTTTCGCCCGTGTGGCTCAGTGGTAGAGCACACCCTTGGTAAGGGTGAGGTCACGAGTTCAATCCTCGTCACGGGCTTTTTCCAGAGATACTTACCAGTGCTAAAACATCCTAGATTGTGCTAAACGTGCCTTAAGCATAAGACAATCTAACGATGGTTTGCTATAGATATCTCAAACCTTTAACTTAGTGTAGACCTGTAAAACTTTTCGTTATCCTTAGACTCCCTGGCTGGCTGGCGTGGGTAAATCAAAATATTTCCCAGGGTATTGAAACCTTTGAGTAATAAGTGGTGAGTAGGGAGTCAGGAGTTAGCGTACCTAATGGGTATTTGGTTGTCTGATACGTGTGGTTAGTGCCTAGTGTTTTTTGGTTTCGATGGAGCTAATGTATCTTATAGAACTGGGTATTCTAAAGGGTATAAAGTTAGTAGGTTAATCATACAAGTGCTAGTTCTTAATATTCTCCCACCTGCACACGTAGACAGGCAAATAGAAGTAGTGTATTTGAATACATTATCTAAAACCCAACTGGTTAAGCGTTGGGAGGAAGCATTAACATACCCAGAGCGCTATATAGTAGCTAAAGCTGAGTCTATGAAGGAATTATCAGGGGACATACCAGCTAAAGAGCTATTAACCGTAGGGCAATACTTAGACGACAATAAAATACAAGTAGATGAATCAGACTACCATAAGCTAGCTACACGTGTAGCTGATAAGCACAGGGAAGTACACGGCATAAACCCAAGAAAGGTATCTCGTAACGTCAATGGGAAGTGGAATAACAAAAGTTACGCATACTCAGAGGAAGACTTCAGTATTATTGAGGAGTGCCTCTTAACAATTAGGCATTCTAGAAAAAACTAAATAGCCTTTGTTATATTAGTAGGTCTTTCTCTTATGCTTAAACAAATGAAAGATTTAAGCAAAATTATCCTTCCACTTTTCCATAAGCTTTCTTCACCCAATACCCTCTAGGCGGCTTTTCTACCCCATAAGTCTTACACCACTTCTCTACGGCTTTATCGGACACGCCAAAATCTCTCCCAATTTGTGCGGTTGGCTTTTCCCAAACTAGTTTTTCTAGTTCTTCTTTTGATGGTCTTTCAACTTTTCTAGTATGAATTCTAGAGTCTGGGTTAACCTTTCTAGTCGTTAAATCAATACCAAACTCCTTGTAGGTTCGCTTAAGTGCTGCTTCAGTAAAGTCTGTAAAATCCTCCCACCAGTAAAACGGTGTAGCTGAATTCGGTATCTGAGTAGTTATGTAGCAACCCTTAAAGTTAATTGATGGATAGACAACTTTATCTATATCAGGAAGATAAACAGCATAAAAGTCAAAGTCATTTACCTTATACTTCTTCTGATGAATCCCATTTTTATCTACCCAAATAGTTTTATTTACTACCCTGTTATCTCCCGCGTATTTAGCTTGTATTTTGTAAAATTTATCGTCTTTGTAGACAACAAAATCAAAAGGTAAATGTTCACAAACAAGTGGCGTGAGGACTAAATAACCTTTAAGCGTTAGATCCGCGATCGCTTTGGTAGCAGCAATATCGCCCTTATTCTTAGTATGATGCAGCAATAACGAACCCTCAACCGAGGTAATAATCATATCACTTAACGGTGCTTGAGGGTTCATATTAAGTTAAAACGAGCGCGGCAGGGTTCGAACCTGCGACCGATTGCTTAGAAGGCAATTGCTCTATCCACTGAGCTACGCGCCCAAAACAAAACAATGGCTCCTGAAGGAGTCACCTAAACTATTATATCGTCTTTACTTAGCAAGAAGCAATCAAAAATTGCAGATTTACCACTAGCAAGGCTAAGATGCTAGTCGCTAGTTAGTCAATCTACACCGAAAACGAAACAGATGGAGTATTGGTTTAGATATATTGAGTTGCCAAGAGGTTATTTGCCTGTTAATGCCAATGCCCTCTGGGTGGCTACCTTGGGGAAGAATCTGGCGATCGCTAGGCTCATTTCCACAGTATGCTAGGTAATTTCAGCCTTGGCGATACTGCCAAATGCCATTATATATTCCATATTAAGAGTGCCCCTGTGAGGAGTTTTTGCTAGTGCCATGTTTATTCTCAAACGGCAGGATGTTGAAATATCAAGCATTCAGCACCCAAAAAAGGATCAGCAGGTGCCGATTCTCAATTATCAAGGGCAGACTTTTCGCTTGATTAGTGTTTTCAAAGCTAGTCAAGAAGAAGAAGCTAGAGCCTTATGGAGAGAATTAACGGATAACCGGGGTAAAGCCTGTGTTTTGCTGGAGGAACCGGAACGTTTTAGCGTCTGGGGTAAAATCCGTTTAGAGCAGCTAGATAGTGATACAGGTGGTCATGGCAAAACGGCGATTTTAGTCCAAGCCGGTATTTTGCTGTTACAGGGTGTTTCTATCGACATTGAAGAGTTTTTAGGTGCTAAACAAGCTGCATTATTTGAAAAAGATATTGCGGAAGTATTAAAGCAAAAGCAATTTCCTCAAGCATCTTCCCTAGAAGCAGTTAAATATTTGGTATCTACCAATCCTTTGCCAACCGCCAAAATACCTGATTGGCAGGAAAATCATGTAGTTATTCTATTACAAGAACTGCATCGATTAGGAAAAGCATATTTTGGCAATGGCAATTTTACAAAACAAGTGATTTATAAGCTAGAAGATATGCCAGAAGCCGAGCGATTACTATTTATCAGTTGGCTAAATCAATCGCCACTGGGTAAACTGTGGCAGTAGCATGGAAAATTTTAACAAAATTCCGGCCACTGGTACTTGCTTTTGGTGTCCGATTGTGTATTATTTGGCAGACACACTGCTATATATACAGTCCTTTAACTCAAAATACTGCCAGAGTGCATCTACATAGTCAAGTCCTATGAATAACTCTTACGAGAATTCGTTCCTTTCTAAATCGATTTTCAATACTCAGAACATTGTCTTAGCTAATATTGGCTGGGCCGTACTAGCACTGCTATACTTTTTGTTGTTTAGTGCCAAAGTTCCCGGAGCTGATGGCATAGAAAGCCGGGCCGAGTGGTACGTGATTGGTACAAATATTTTTGAAGCTTTAGCTTATTTGGGTGCCAGTATCTTATGCTTGAGGAACTGGCTGAGTCCACAAATCGTCAGTGGGCGAAATGTCTGGCTCTTAATTGGCTTAGGTATGCTTTCCTATTTCGTTGGGGGGATAATTTTCGGATATACCGAAATAGTGTTAAAAGATGAACCAGATGTGTCTGTAGGCGATATATTTTTTGTACTGACTTATCTATTACTTGGCGCAGGCATGATTTTAGCTGTGGCTTCCAGGCGAATCAATCTGGAAAAATGGCAGTGGCTAATTGTGTTAGCAATTGCAGTGTTCGGTAGTTTGTTGGCATGGTGGATTTCTATGCAACAGGAAACACCCTCAGAACTGCTAGTCGCTATTTTGAATTGGTTTTACGTAGTTAGCGATGTGGTTCTGTTAATTATTGCTACCACTTTGCTGTTAGCCTTTTGGGGGGGAAGAGTTTCCCAGTCTTGGCGAATGATTGCAGCAGCGGCCTTTTCGCTTTACATTGCAGATATGTGGTTTAAATACGCCCAAGGCCCCAACTATCAAAGTGGGGAGATATTAGAAGTGTTTTGGGTGTTTAGTGGGGTGTTATTTGGCATGGGCGCTGTCTTAGAATATGACGCATCACTAAGACGAACGCGGCGTACCAGTGGACGTAAACGAGCTTAGTAAAGATTTTTGGTATCTACCGTGAGAAAACTAACAGACTCTGACAAGCAAGAAATTCTTAAATTATATCGAGAGACTGCCGAAACAACCTCAACTTTGGCAGAACGCTATGGTGTGAGTAACTCGACAATTAGTCGCCTGCTCAAAAGCACTTTGCCAGAGGACGAGTATGAATACTTAGTCTCTTTAAAGCGGGCTGCGAGAACTCCTGAAGGCAGGGCGCAGGTAAGCTACGAGCAGTTACCATTGCTGACTCAACCGGAGCCGGAGATAGAAGTTCCACCCATCGAAAGCCCACCGTTGGAAGTGACAAAGGTTGAGCCGCAGCCACGTCGGGTAATTCGTGTAGAGCAGGAAGTTTACTCAGAGGAAACGGCAGAATCACTCGCTGCTAGTAGACGGGTGCGCCGTCGCCCCTCGGCGGCAGAAAAACCGAAGCTCCGAGTTACAGAGAAATTAGAAACTCCAGAGCAAAAGCCGCCGGAAATAGTCAGCATCTCCATTCCACCGCTAAAAGATAAACATCCAGGAGCGGCTGTCATCGCGCAGATGCTGGGCGAAGATTTGCTAGATGAATCGGAGGATTTGGATGATTTAGAAGATGATGATTTAGAGGATGATGACTTTGAGGAAGAAGACTTTGATGATGATGACCTGGATGACGAAAGACCTTTAGTCACAAAAAGAAGACCAGGTGAAGCATCAGTTCAAGTTTTACCTCTGTCGATAGCCAATTTGCCGAAAACTTGTTATTTGGTAATTGACCGTTCCTCGGAATTAATTACCCGACCTCTCAAGGACTTTGGTGATTTGGGACAAATTCCCAGCCTGGAAACTCAGCAAAGAACTCTGCCGGTGTTTGATAATCATCGCGTCGCCAAGCGTTTTTCTACCAAGCGCGATCGCGTGATTAAAGTTCCTGATAGTAAAATGCTCCATAAGGCTCGTACTCATCTGCAAGCTAAGGGCATTACACGACTGTTGATTGATGGTCAGGTATACTCTTTGTCAACGCTTTAGGAGTTAAAAGTTAGGAGTTAGAAATTTCATAATTCTTAACTCTTAACTTTCGACTGCTAAGTTTAAGTGTATACAGCCCTTGCAAAACGCTCTGCTAAGTAAATAATGTCCTGTCTACGGGCAATTTGGTTCATCCATTTTTGAGGAATATTTTCCACCCCGTAATAAATTCCGGCTAACCCACCAGTGACGGCGGCAGTAGTATCGGTATCTCCACCTAAGTTGACAGCTTTCAGCACCGCCTCAGAATAAGACGAGCTATTTAATAAACACCACAGGGATGACTCTAAGGTATCAATCACATAGCCACCAGAATTAATCTCTTCAACTGGTAACTTGGCAATCTCACCACTAAAAATTCTGCCAAAATGCGGCTTTTCTAACAAAAATTCTCGGACAGAATAAATTGTTTGGATATCTTGCAATGCTTGTAAATAAGCTGTTTGGGGGTCAGCCCCTTCTAGGAGCGCCACTGCAATACTAATATAAATTCCACAGGACATTTGCGATCGCGCATGAGCATGGGTAATCGCTGAAACATCATGCACCCGGGCTAGCAATTCGCCTAAAGTTAAGTTTCGGTGACAATAAGCCATTGGCAAGATTCTCATTAATGAACCATTGCCATTACTATTTTCAACCTTCCCACCCGCCTGATGGGGAACAACTCCCTGTTTCAAGCGCATAATTGCTGTATGGGTAGTTTGACCAATATCAAAAACATCGCCACGGGGAGTCCAGTAAGCCTCCTTGTACCACCGCCAGAAGGAATTGGCTATGGCATCCAACGAATACCCCCTACAAAGGCATTCTGCTAGGCAAAAGCTTAACGAACTATCATCTGACCAAGTTCCTGGTGGTTGATTCCATGTGCCATAACCCTGCATCGTTGTTACTGGAGATTTTACTCGTTCAGCACGGCTAGTAAACTCCACTGGCACACCCAACGCATCACCGACACATAAACCCATCAAACCAGACAACGTTTTTGCACCGGTTAGCATTATTCAATCTCCACAATAACTGCTCAAAATTAACTTTATAGATTCCCTTTATAGGTTGTTGCAACAGATGCTACAGCCGAGTTTTTCATCCTCTGTGAAAAGCTCGGCAAAAAAATGTTAGTCGGATATTTTATTTACACTATTCCGACATAGTTTGAGTTCCAAATATTGTGACAGTTTTAAAAGCGTCTATTTTTGGAACAAAGAACCCAGATGAAAAGCCATTGAATGTAATTATAACAGCTTATTTATGATTGCCTGGGATACTTAGCCTGTAACTCTTATGCATCATTAGCAACATTTATTTAATAAAATCTGGGAAATATTTGGAACATTGTTAAATGATTTTCGACTGGGAATATACAAGTAAAAAATACAAATTTTGGTAAAAATTATGAAACGCTTACTCAAGTCTTTCGTGACATTTTCTGCATTATCTTCCTTAATAGTTGCTCCTCTATTTCTATCATCTGGTCAAGCTTTTGCTGAAACCAAAAAGGGTACTGATGCTAGTTATGTTGGTGCTGGTGTTGCAGCTGGCGTTACTAGCGGCGGAGAAGGTATCAATGATGCTGCTACATTTGGTGGTAATGTTACAGGTCGTCTGAAATTAGGAACTACGCCATTTTCTGCACGCGGTAATGTTCTCTGGAGTGATAAGACAAGTGCTATCATCCCAGAACTTTCTGTGGATGTGCCTATCGCCAATAAAACTAACGCCTATTTAACTGGCGGTTATTCTTTTGTAGAAAAAGATGGCTCACCAACTCCTATAGGTAACAAAGATTCAGTAGTGCTAGGTGCTGGTGTTGAATCGGAAGTTGCTAACAATTTCCTTGTCTACACTAACGCTAAAGTCGGACTTGGTGCCTACCAAAACAGCGATGCTTCTGCTGTCACCATCAATGGCGGTCTTGGCTATCGCTTCAAATAAAAAATTATTGAGTCCTCGGTCACTCTATACTTTACTTAAGTACTCAGGACTTAGCACGGGCTAAACGCCCCGCTACCGCTAACAAAACTCACTACTCCCAAAAGCTGGTTTTGTTAAGTGTTACATCACTGACAAAGCCGGCTTTTGCCGTGGTAAAATTAAATCATTCCTCATTATTCCGGCCGGATTACCGGGGATCAAGTAGCCGAAGGGTGCTGATTCGGTGTCTACATAATGCTTTATTGAGAATACTATACAAGTCTAATGGTTAAATCTGCTCCTTCCCCAATCGCTAGCCGTAAGCCTTCCAAAGTAGAAGGAATCAAGGAAAATAGTAATTTTTTGCGTGAACCTGTAGCAACTGAAATTCTTCAAGATACTACCCATTTTACTGAAAATGCGGTACAGCTTTTGAAGTTTCACGGTTCTTATCAGCAGGATAACCGCGACAACCGCACTAAGGGACAGGAAAAAGATTACCAGTTTATGCTGCGGACAAAAAATCCGGGTGGTTTAGTACCGCCGCAGCTGTATCTGGCTTTAGATAAAATAGCCGATGAGTATGGCAACCACACCTTACGAGCAACTACCCGTCAAGGTTTCCAACTGCATGGTATTTTAAAGAAGAATCTAAAATCAGCGATCGCTACAATTGTCAACAATCTGGGTTCAACTTTGGGAGCTTGCGGCGACATCAACCGCAACGTCATGGCACCACCAGCCCCTTTTAAGAATCGCCCAGAGTATCAGTATGCTTGGGAGTATGCCCAGAATATTGCTGATTTGTTGTCAGCACAAACGGGTGCTTATTATGAAATTTGGCTAGATGGGGAAAAGGCAATTAGTGCTGAAGAAGCTCCAGAGGTGAAAGCAGCCAGACAGCGCAATGGGAATGGCACAATTATCCATGACAACGAAGAACCGATTTATGGCACGCATTACATGCCCCGCAAGTTTAAAATTTGCGTGACGGTACCAGGGGATAATTCTGTTGATTTGTATTCCCAAGACCTGACGTTGGTAGTGATTACCAATAAGAAGAAGCAATTAGAAGGATTTAATATTTTTGCTGGTGGTGGCTTAGGCAGAACCCACGGTAAAGAAGAAACTTTCGCTAGGTTAGCAGACCCCATTGCTTATGTGGCGAAGGATGATGTCTACGACATTGTAAAAGCGATTGTTGCTACTCAGAGAGATTATGGCGATCGCACCGACCGTCGTCATGCCAGATTAAAATATCTAATCAACGATTGGGGTTTAGATAAATTCCGTGCCCAAGTTGAAGAATATTTCGGTAAATCAATCGAAGCCTTCAAACCACTGCCAGAGTTTAAATTCCACGACTTCCTCGGCTGGAATGAACAAGGTGATGGGAAGCTATTCTTAGGAATTTCCATTGACAATGGTCGAGTCAAGGATGAAGGTTCGTTTCAACTGAAAACTGCCTTGCGGAAAATTGTTGAGCAGTTCAACTTACCTATCCGCTTGACACCCAACCAAAACCTGATTTTTTACGATATCGAACCAGATAGCAAGCAAGCTATTCAAGATATTCTTAGCCTTCACGGTGTTGGAGACGACCCTAGTAAAATCGAACCTTTAGTGCGGTATGCAATGGCTTGTCCTGCTTTGCCCACTTGTGGCTTGGCAATCACGGAATCAGAACGGGCAATACCGGGTATTTTGGAAAGAGTTCGCGCTCTGTTAGATAAAGTTGGTTTACAAAATGAGCATTTTGTGGTAAGGATGACCGGATGCCCCAACGGTTGCGCTCGTCCCTACTTAGCAGAATTGGGCTTTGTCGGTAGCGCTCCAGAATCTTACCAATTATGGTTAGGGGGTTCGCCAAATCAGACTCGACTGGCACAACCTTACACAGAAAAGCTGCACCATAATGATTTAGACAGTTTTTTAGAACCGATTTTTGTCTACTTTAAGAAATCTCGGAAATCGAAGGAAAGCTTTGGTGATTTTTGCGATCGCGTTGGTTTTGATGCCATCCGCGAGTTTGCTGCTAGCTACGATCCCCAAACAGCCAATGGTGCAAACAAATCGCGCCATCGGGTAAATTTAAAAGAAGAAGTTTATGGCAAGTTGAAGGACGTAGCCCAAAGCCAAGGTAAGCCGATGACTCAGTTAGTGACTGAAGCGCTAGAGGCCTACTTCCAGAATCTTTCGTAAGCTGAACAAATAACTAAACCATAAATGGACACAAATGGATTTATTTGTGTCCATCTTTGATTTGATATTCTTGAAATTTCCAAATCTCATGTCTCAACTGCAAAGAATTGCGATCGCACCTTCCCAATTTCAACAAGGGCAAATTTTACTCACCAAAGAACAACAACATTATTTGGGGCGCGTGTTGCGCTTGCGTGAAGGCGATCGCTTTATTGCAATGGATGGTAAAGGAAAATGGTGGTTAGCGCAGCTAGCAGGGGAGCAAGCACAGGTTTTAGAAGCGCTTTTGGTGGAAACTGAATTACCTGTATCAATTACCTTAATGGTGGCATTACCCAAAGGCAATGGATTTGATGAAGTTGTGCGGTGTTGTACAGAGTTGGGAGTAACTTGTATTGCACCAGTATTGAGCGATCGCACTTTGCTTGATCCTAGTCCTCAAAAGCTCGAACGCTGGCGGCGCATCGCTGCGGAAGCCGCCGAACAATCAGAGCGCTCTTTTGTGCCAACTATTTTAGAGCCTGTTGCTTTTAATACGGGTTTGTCATTAGTCATTGGTCATTTGTCATTTGCCAACAGTCAGCAATATATCTGTGAAGCGCGTGGTGAGTTTCCCCATTTAAAAGATTGCTTACAGCACAAAGGACAAATGACAAATGACAAAGGACAAATGACAAATGACAAAGGACAAGAAACCATTGTCATTGCTACTGGCCCAGAGGGAGGATGGACAACACAAGAAGTTGAGAATGCGATCGCATCTGGATTTCAACCTGTTTCCCTTGGTCGCCGCATCCTGAGAGCAGTTACAGCCCCAGTAGTAGCATTATCCTTAATTACCGCAAGTTGTGAAGTATAAATGATTTATAGCTCACGCAAAAGTGATTTTGCGCGAGACATCACTCCATCCTGTATTTAAAGTAAGTGATGATTGAGCAAGTTGCGATCGCCTTTGACCATAAAGACTATCAAACAGCTGCCAAATTACTCAAACAGCTGCTAAAAGAATCACCAGACAATCCTTGGGTGCAATTTTATCTTGGTCGCTTGCATGAAGTATCCAAAAAGTATCAGGATGCGGAAAAAGTTTATCGCCAATTGCTGCAAGATACGACAAATACCAAAATAGTGTCGCTAGCACGTCAAGGTTTGCAACGACTGCAAGAAATTGAGATTGAACAAAGACAAAGAGCCATTTCCCAAGCAAAATCTGAACCTAATAACACTGAACTTGGCGTACTAGTTTTAGAGCCACTCAGTAACGAGATGAAAACGGACGCATCTCGAAAATTCGCCCAGATTATGCAGCTAGATCCCTATACCGCAAGGCTATTAATGCCAAGTCGTGGCTGGAGATTGTATTGTACTGGACAAGTGGGAGAACTAAAATTTTACGGCAAACAGTTACAGCAGGCTGGTATTCCTTGCTTTTGGGCATCACTAGCTCAAATTCAGCAAATTCAAGTTTATCAAGTCAAACATTTTCAAGAATCTACCCCACAAGCTACTGTTGTTTGCTGTAATGACACAAATCAACTCGGTTCTCTCACCTTTGACTGGTCAGAAGTGACAGCCAGAGTAGTGGGACTATTGCCCATTTTTGAACAAGTTGTAGATGTTGATGCCCGCCGTAAACTGGAATGGAAAACTCAAACACAAGACTATGCTCAGTTTTGTGATTTACACTTACCTGGTAGACGTTGTATTCTCCGATTCTATGATAACGGCTATGAATTCCAGCAAGGTTTAAAAATCATTCCCCAAGCTAGCCAAAATACAATCAGAATTAATTGGAATAGTTTATCAAGTTGGATTGACCAGCAACTACCTCAAGTTAAAATTTGGTCAGATTTCACATCATTTGCAGATACAACATTAGATCAAACAGAAATGTTAGGTCATATCAAGTCACATATTCATTTGTTTCGCAGGGAACAGACTAATTGGGATTCAGCTTTTCATTTATATAGTGGACTGGTGTTTCTTAAATAAAATGATAAATTGCAGGTCAAACACTGGCATAGTGAATTAATGAAATGTAATCCACCTGAAACTTAATGTTTACTTCATAAATGACCTGTAACTCACAAATAGCAGAAGGCTGGCATGGAAAACTTAATTTAGTCTATGCCGATCGCCAGGGTGCAACCCAGTTAATTTACAATCACCAACAAGCGCCCCTGAAGGTACAACGCCCATTTTATCCAGAAGGGGAAAAAGTTTGTCATAGCGTAATTTTACATACAGCTGGGGGAATGGTGGGAGGCGATCGCTTATCCTCTAATATCCACCTCCAACCCCAAGCCCAAGCTTTAATTACTACAGCTGCTGCAAGCAAAATATATCGCAGCAATGGATTACAAGCTAGGCAAACCATTCAGATGCAAGTTGATCCTGGTGCTTGTTTAGAGTGGTTGCCGCAGGAGACAATTTTATTTAACGACGCGATTTATCGGCAAGATTTACGGGTAGAATTAGCAACCGGGGCCAGTTGGTTAGGCTGGGAAATTACCCGGTTTGGTCGCAGTGCTAGAGGAGAAAAATTTTACCTTGGAGAATGGCGATCGCACACAGAAATTTGGCAGCAAGGCGTTCCTTTATGGATTGATCGGCAATGCTTACACGGTAGCGAAGACATTTTCCACAGTCCCCACGGCTTGGCTGGAAAACCAATAGTAGGTAGTCTAGTTTGGGTTGGTGGTGCAGTTTCAGCAGAAATTGTCGAAAAAGCACGAAGTTTATGGAATGGGGAAGGGGAAGCGGGTGCTAGCCGATTACAACATGGATTATTGTGCCGATATCGCGGTTCTTCTACTTCTGAGGTGAGAAACTGGTTTATTGATGTTTGGCAGTTGCTACGAGTTTCTTTTCTGAATCGTGGTAATTGTATACCAAGAGTTTGGCAGGTTTAAATGAACCGCAGAGGCACAGATAACACAGAGGAGATAAGAATGCAACTTACGCCGCAGGAAAAAGATAAGCTATTAATTTTTACTGCTGCTTTATTAGCAGAAAGACGGAAAGGAAGGGGGCTAAAACTTAATTATCCCGAAGCGATCGCTTATATTTCTGCTGCTATTTTAGAAGGTGCAAGGGATGGGCAAACTGTGGCTGAATTGATGAGTTATGGTACAACTCTATTGACGCGGGATGATGTCATGGAAGGGATATCAGAAATGGTACATGATGTGCAAGTTGAAGCTACTTTTCCTGATGGCACAAAGTTAGTGACAGTACATAATCCAATTCGTTAATTTTGTAAGTTTTAATTTATTATGATTCCTGGGGAAATTATCACACCAACAGGTGAAATTGAACTAAATGTTGGTCGTCCAACTATAAAATTGCAAGTTTCAAATACAGGCGATCGCCCCATACAAGTAGGTTCCCACTATCACTTTTATGAAGTCAACACCGCCTTAAACTTTGACAGAGAACAAGCTAGAGGAATGCGCCTCGATATTCCCGCCGGAACAGCAGTCCGCTTTGAACCAGGCGATGAAAAAGAAATAACTCTAATCCCCCTCGTCGGTACTCGCCAAGTCTACGGCTTCAACGCCAAAATTAACGGAAACCTCTAAAAACCTCCGCGTACCTCTGCGCTTACCTCCGCGTCCCTTTGCGTTCAAAAAAAAGGATTTTATATGCCTTACAGAATGGATCGCCGCGCCTACGCTGAAACCTACGGCCCAACAGTAGGCGATCGCATCCGACTTGCAGACACAGAATTATTTATTGAAGTTGAACAAGATTTCACCACCTACGGCGATGAAGTGAAATTCGGCGGCGGAAAAGTTATCAGAGACGGAATGGGACAATCCCCCATTTCTAACGCCGATGGTGCTGTAGATTTAGTAATTACTAATGCCTTAATTCTCGATTGGTGGGGTATTGTCAAAGCGGATATTGGCATTAAAGATGGCAAGATTTTCAAAATTGGTAAAGCCGGAAATCCTTATATTCAAGACAATGTAGATATTATTATCGGCCCCGGAACTGAAGCTTTAGCTGGTGAAGGAATGATTCTCACTGCTGGCGGTATTGATGCCCATATTCATTTTATTTGCCCCCAACAGATTGAAGTTGCGATCGCTTCCGGTATTACCACCATGATCGGCGGCGGTACTGGCCCGGCTACGGGTACAAATGCCACTACCTGCACCCCCGGCCCTTGGAATATTTACCGAATGCTGCAAGCTGCTGATGCTTTTCCCGTCAACTTAGGATTTATGGGCAAAGGTAACGCCAGTCAACCCCAAGGACTTGTAGAACAAGTAGCTGCTGGTGCAATGGGGTTAAAACTTCATGAAGACTGGGGAACCACACCCGCAGCAATTGATACTTGCCTCAGCGTTGCTGATGAATATGATGTGCAAGTAGCGATTCATACTGATACTCTGAACGAAGCCGGATTTGTTGAAGACACGATCACTGCTTTCAAGAATCGTGTCATTCACACCTACCACACCGAAGGCGCAGGTGGCGGACATGCACCAGATATCATCAAAGTTTGCAGCCAAGCCAACGTTCTGCCATCTTCCACTAATCCCACACGCCCTTACACCCTCAACACCTTAGACGAACACCTGGATATGTTGATGGTATGTCATCACCTTGATCCTGCGATCGCTGAAGATGTGGCTTTTGCTGAGTCTCGCATCCGCCGAGAAACCATTGCCGCCGAAGATATTTTGCACGACTTAGGCGCATTTAGCATGATTTCCTCCGACTCTCAGGCGATGGGAAGAGTAGGCGAAGTGATAATTCGCACCTGGCAGACATCTCACAAAATGAAGGTACAACGGGGAATTCTTAACCCACAGGGAGATGAGCAAAAAGCAGATAATTTTCGGGCAAAAAGATATGTTGCTAAGTATACAATTAACCCTGCGATCGCTCACGGAATTGCTCAATATGTAGGTTCAGTGGAAGAGGGGAAATTAGCAGATTTATGTTTGTGGCATCCCGCGTTTTTTGGCGTGAAGCCAGAGATAGTGATTAAAGGCGGAATGATTGCATGGTCGCAAATGGGCGATGCTAACGCCAGTATTCCCACACCGCAACCAGTTTATATGCGCCCAATGTTTGGTAGTTTTGCAGGGGCGAAGAATGCCACATCATTAACTTTTGTTTCCCAAGCAGCTTTAGAGAACGAAATTCCTAGCCAGCTAGATTTACAAAAGGCAGCAGTAGCAGTTTCTGGGACACGCCAATTGAGCAAGCGTGATATGAAGCTGAATGATGCACTACCGCGCATTGAAGTAGATCCAGAAACATATCAAGTCAGAGCAGATGGCGAGTTGCTGATTTGTGAACCTGCGACAGTTTTACCAATGGCACAGAGATACTTTTTGTTTTAGTTCATAAGCGAGCAACTTACTGATTACGATAGTCCTTGGAAAGAAGTCATCGAGCTATATTTTCCCCGCTTTATGGAATTCTTTTTCACCCAAGCCTATGCCGAAATCGACTGGACGCAACCTTATGAATTTCTGGACACAGAATTTCAACATCTAGAAACGTATGCAGAAATTGGGCGGCGTTTGGTCTATAAAGTCGCAAAAGTTTGGCTACTGGATGGAGAGAAAGCTTGGGTATTGGTTCATGTAGAAGTCCAAGGGCAATATGACAGCCAATTTGCCGAATTGTGGAAGTTATCAATAGGATAGAAGAACCATCTGTACTCAAAATGCTTCACAAAAGTGCGATCGCAATTCCTTCCACAGTATAATTCCAGCAAGTTTTGGATAATCTCACCTCTGGAAAATAATCGTAGGCATATCTTAGTCTAGAAGAAGAAACTAAGTCGGGTTCATCTCCTTGATCTATTGTTGTGAAATAAAAATATATTTTTAATGCTGATTATCATGATAAAAATACATAATCATAAAGAAGCTATTTCAACGTATAAAAATTGCACATAAATAAAGTATTAATATCTAAGAATTTTGCACAATGTTGGATGGATATGTCTAACAATCTTATTTTTCTTTCCACTTCGGGATGTATATCGAGACTTCTTGACAATTGCTGTCTAAACTTACTTGTAATAGATGTTAATTCACAAGCATCACCATATCTTAAAAAAACAAGCTGATCTTTTATATCTGGACTTAGGTTTTTATCATTATCAACTGCGTCACTAAAATCTTCTAGTCTTTGCTCGATAATTTTCCTAGCAGAACTTGCTTGTGTTTTTAAGATGTAATTCATGGTGAGTTTCATTAAATTATCCATATTATAACTGTGATTTTTATACTTTTTATTCACTAGCAGAATATTTGTACTACTATTTCTTTTTGTACCCTTTGTGTTCTAGCCTGCGGCAACGGTTTCACCAAACGCTGTTCCAACAAAAAAACAGCCGCCTCCATGCGGGAAGCAGCCGTTTTCACAAATTATCTAACTACAAAGTATTAGTAATCGAAGTCGCCGCCACCAGCACCAGCGCCAGCAGGAGCGCCATCTTTTGGTTCAGGCTTGTCAACTATAATACATTCGGTTGTCAACACCATACCAGCGATGGATGCAGCGTTTTGCAGAGCAGAACGAGTCACTTTAGCAGGGTCAACAATACCAGCAGCTAACAAATCGACGAATTCGTTTGTTGCAGCGTTGTAGCCAACGTTGAATTCTTTCTCTTTGACGCGTTCAGCGATCACAGCACCATTCTGACCAGCGTTTTCAGCAATCCGCTTCAGAGGTGCAGGTAAGGCGCGAACAACAATCAAAGCACCAATCAACTCTTCATCTTTAAGATTGCTCTTTGCCCAAACTTCCAATTCAGGAGCAAGGTGAGCCAGAGTTGTACCACCGCCAGGAACAATACCTTCTTCCACAGCAGCTTTGGTGGCGTTGATAGCGTCTTCTAGGCGCAACTTCTTGTCTTTCATTTCGGTTTCGGTCGCTGCACCAACTTTCACGACAGCGACACCACCAGAGAGTTTAGCAAGACGCTCTTGTAATTTCTCTTTGTCGTAAGAAGATTCGGTTTCATCGATTTGACGACGAATCTGTTCGACACGAGCCTTAACAGCAGCTTCGTTACCTTCGGCAACAATTGTGGTGCTGTCCTTGGTGATGGTGATCCGGCGAGCTTTACCCAGGCTATCCAGCTTGGTGTTGTCTAGCTTCAAACCAGCATCTTCGGTAATTAGTTGACCACCAGTTAAAACAGCAATGTCTTCTAGTAGTGCTTTGCGGCGATCGCCAAAACCAGGAGCCTTAACAGCAGCAACGTTGAGTACACCGCGTAAACGGTTTACTACCAAAGTTGCCAAAGCTTCTTTTTCGATATCTTCGGCGATAATTACCAAAGGACGACCAGCACGAGCTACTTGCTCTAACACTGGTACGAGGTCTTGTACCAAAGCGATTTTCTTATCGGTCAGCAGTATGAAAGGCTCATCAAAAACTGCTTCCATCCGCTCAGGGTCAGTAGCGAAATAAGGAGAGATGTAGCCTTTATCAAAGCGCATCCCTTCTGTGATTTCCAACTCGGTAAACATAGATTTCCCTTCTTCTAGGGAAATTACGCCTTCCTTGCCTACCTTGTCCATTGCTTGGGCAATCATCTGACCGACTTCTTCGTCATTACCAGCCGAGATTGCACCAACTTGGGCAATAGCTTTGGAATCTTCCACTGGACGGGCGTGTTCTTTGATTTTGTCTACCAAGAAGCTAGTAGCTTTGTCAATCCCGCGCTTCAGTGAAATCGCGTTAGCACCAGCTGCAACGTTCCGCAAGCCTTCTTTGACGATCGCATGAGCTAAAACGGTAGCGGTGGTAGTACCATCGCCCGCAGCATCGTTGGTTTTAGAAGCAGCCTGACGAATCAAAGCTACGCCAGTGTTTTCGATGTGGTCTTCTAATTCTATTTCTTTAGCGATCGTTACACCGTCATTAACAATTTGCGGTGCGCCAAATTTCTTTTCTAGGACTACGTTACGACCTTTGGGGCCAAGGGTAACAGCTACAGCCTCAGCCAGGATGTCAATGCCTCGTTCTAAGGCGCGACGGGCGTTTTCGTTGTAGATAATGCGCTTTGCCATAATTGTTTTAGTTGTCCTTTGTCATTTGTCTTTTTTTCTACCCTTCGGGAAGCCGCCCGAGGGCGTCTACGTCATTTGTCATTTGTCTTTTGTCATTGGCTAATGACTAATGACTAATGACTAATGACCACTAAATAACGACTGCTAAAATATCTTTTTCAGAAAGCAGTACATATTCTTCGGTGCCGAGCTTGATGTCAGTGCCAGCGTACTTGGAGTACAACACTTTATCGCCGACTTTAATTTCCAATTCCTGACGGCTACCGTCTTCGTTACGCTTGCCAGGACCAAGGGCAACTACTTCCCCTACCTGGGGCTTTTCCTTGGCGGTATCGGGCAAATACAGACCACCTGCGGTCTTTTCCTCTGAGGCGTTCACTTTTACGAAAACGCGATCGCTCAAAGGTTTAACTGTAGAAACGCTTAAAGATAAGGCTGCCATAATTATTTTCTCCAGAGATTAGCACTCTCAACCCCTGAGTGCTAATCTACCTAAAATTGGCATCCAATGGCAAGAATTCATTGAGTACGGGTTCCCGAACTAGAAGCTCGTTGATGTACTTAAGTATTAATGCCTAATTATTTATATCCTTCGGGTTCTGCTCTGTAAGTTACGTATATTTTTATATGGTCATAGGGAGTCGGGAGTAGTGAAGAGTTTTCCCAATGCCTAATGCTTATATTTGAGAGACTCTGCTCAGTACAAGTTGCCCAATGCCCCATTCTCTTCTCAGTCAACTTTTTTTGCAAAACTTGGAAATTGTTATAGAACTGTAATCAGGGAGCTGCTCGATAAGTAACAATACAGTGATCCAGTCAAGCCATCAAATCCCCAAAGCCACTAAATCTCTAGTAGAATATAAAGCCCTAAGTAATTGTGTAGAAAGTTTCGGACTTGCAAAAATTCAGCGACACATTTTTATTTGCGCTGACCAGACAATTGCTAATTGCTGCTCAAAACGAGCTAGTCTGGAATCCTGGGAATACTTAAAAGAGCGACTTAAAGAGTTAAAACTTGATGAGTCGCAACAGAATTATTCCTTATGCGTCTACAGAACTAAAGCCAACTGCTTGCGCGTTTGTTGTTCTAGACCCATAATGGTGGTTTACCTTGATGGTGCCTGGTATCGCCAAGCAAACCTAGAAGTTATTGAGCGGATCATCCAAGAACACTTAATAGGCAATAAGGTGGTAAAAGAATATGCGTTTTTCAACCATCCTTTGCCAGAAACTTCCCTAGTTTCTTGTGAACACCTCATAGAGGCTTAACAACCGAAGGATATGGAACAGCAGTAAGCTTTAAGAAAGTGCGGGTTGGTTTTGAGGTAGGGTCATCTTTAAGCCAATACTTACTTGTGAGTCAGAAGGATTATTATTTAATCAGTGTTTTTTCGCCCGCCACTTTCAATGCGATATATAATAGCGCATTATAGATACTACTGCTATACGTATCCTTGCTGGACTTTTGCTATCGAGCTATTAGTCTCTTGAAAATGCTCGGCATTTTTGAGACTTCGAGACAGCAAAGGCAAGTTAAGTAGGAAAAAGGACAACATCTCGAAATAACCCACCATAGAGGATAAATATTCAAGACTTTGATGGACCGAAGCGCGACAAGTGCCACTGCTATGAAAGAGCCCAGCATGAAAGATCACAAACGACTTCTATTGATTGATGATGACCCTAACCTCATCTTGCTGGTGAAGGATTACTTAGAATTCCGGGGATACGAAGTCATCACCGCCGAGAATGGACGTGAAGCTCTGGAAATTTTAGAGCAAGATGTTCCAGACATGATTATCTGCGACGTGATGATGCCGGAAATGGACGGATATACTTTTGTGGAACAAGTCCGGCAAAACGAACGCACCAGTTGGATTCCGGTTCTTTTCCTTTCAGCTAAGGGACAAAGCGCAGACCGAGTTAAGGGTCTGAATAAAGGTGCTGATGTTTATATGGTCAAGCCCTTTGAACCAGAAGAACTCGTAGCCCAAGTTGAATCCTCGCTGAAACAAACTATCCGTTGGAAAGAACACCAAGCAAAAGGAGGCGAAAATGGTTCCCGCATCCAGGTTCCCTTCGATGTGCAATTAACCCCAACAGAACTGAAAGTAGTCCAGTTTGTCGCTAGGGGTTTAGCTAACCGGGAAATTGCTGAAGAACTAAATGTTAGTCAGCGCACGGTTGAAAGCCATGTGTCCAATATGTTGGGCAAAACCAATCTCCATAACCGCACTGAACTAGCGCGGTGGGCGATTGAAAATCAAATGGCCTAAAATCAGTAACGAGTGCTGAGTGCTGAGTGCTGGGTGTTTTTAGACTCAGCACTCATAACTCAGGACTGAGAACTCAATTTACCAACCATCTTCTTCAGGGCTGGATTGGTGCAAAACTTCTAAATCCAGTTCATCTAGGTAAGTTAGGGCACTTTCAATCTGAGAAACAGTACCTCGCAGTTCCAGATCGAAGCAGCTATATTGTGGCACGTTTGCGCTTACCTGAGCATCAGCAATAATCACTGTGATCCCATAGTGAGAAACCAGTCGTGAAATGACTGGTTCCTCATGCAAGTCTTTAGGAATACGAACCTGGATGCGAGTTTGGGTGCGTCTATTATCTAAAATATCTGTATTAGATTTTACTTCTTTATTTGGAATTGCCATTCTAGCTTCCTACTCGACTTCTGGGATGAGGGTTTTGATTTGCATGATTTCTTTTAACACTAGCGTCACTTATCCCACGTAGGCAAGCAAGAAAGTATTTACCTTTGCAAACCATTAATCTAGATATAGTAAATGTAAAGAATTGCTCATAATTCGGTAATTATGAGGTTAATTGTTATCCTATAGTGGTTTTCGAGCAGATTGAATATAGCATTTTTTAGGGTTACAACAATTGTTGTAACCCTAATTTATTTGTGTATAAAAAATATTATTGCAGGGAGGTGTCCTAAGTATTATATGTTACTTTTTCAGAGTTTTAGGGAACTCTATTACTAGAAATTACGAGCCATAATTCAATTAGCTTGTAGCTATCTGCTAAAAAGGTAAGTAAAGTAGTTTTTAAAACACATTTATATAAATTTCTTAGTAAACAATTTCCTTTGGAGGAAGTTTACTTAAGAGAACTATACCAATAAACCAGTTTCCCTAAAAATTTACTTTTATCCCGTACCTTGCATCTATATGACTTCACAATCTTCTCGTTCTGGCAAAATTCTGGTAGTTGATGACTCTCCTGATAACGTGTTTTTGATCAAAACTATTTTGGAGGAAGAAGGTTACACGATTAGCACAGCAGAAAATGGTATTTCGGCTTTAGCAGAATTGAAAGCTTCTCCTTGTGACTTGGTTCTGCTGGATCTGATGATGCCAGATATGGATGGGTACGAAGTGACTAAGCACATTCGTGGAGAGATGAAATTGTCACAATATATCCCCATCCTGCTGATTACTGCCCACGATGCACCCAACGTTGCTCACGGATTAGACTTGGGTGCTGATGATTTTATCCGCAAACCTGTAACTGTAGATGAATTGCTGGCACGAGTGCGATCGCTCCTACGTTTGAAGCATAGTATGGATGAACGTGATGAAATTGCCCGCCAGCGAGAAGATTTTGTCTCTCGTCTCACCCACGATTTACGCACTCCCTTAGTGGCGGCCGATCGCATGTTGATGCTATTTCAGCAAGGTGCATTGGGAACATTATCACCACAAATGCAGGAAGTAATCACCATTATGGCCCGTAGTAATATCAACCTGCTTACTATGGTCAATACCTTATTGGAAGTTTATCGCTTTGAAGCAGGTCGCAAAAGTTTGGCATTTCAACCAGTTAATTTGGGACGTTTGCTAGAAGAGGTGACTGGAGAATTAGCACCACTAGCTCAAGCTAAAACACTGTCGCTAAATTTGGATTTTACTGAAGAGTCAAACACAGTTATGGGCGATCGCTTAGAATTGCATCGTTTATTTACAAACCTGATCGGCAATGCGATCAAATTTACCGACTCTGGGTCTGTGACTATTCGTTTTACTTCTCAACGCCAGTTAGACAAAAGTAGTCAATCTCAGTTATTTGGAAAATCCAATCCCGTTGAATATATTAGCATTGCGATCGCGGATACTGGCCCAGGGATTCCCACCGAAGAACAAGCCACCATATTTGAACGATTTCGTCAAGGTAGTCACAAGAGTTCTGGTAGTGGCTTAGGACTCTACCTTGCTCGTCGAATTGTCGAGGCACATCAAGGCATTATTTTGCTGAATTCTGAATTGGGGAAAGGTAGTGTATTTATTGTCCTTTTACCCGCTACAAGATGAGAAAATTAGCAATTATAATTTATGAATTACGGGGTATTCTATCCTGATATTTCATAAATTATAACTTTGCTAATATTCCCAAGAATTTCAAGTAAATATTCTAATTAGAAAGTCAAACGCTAAAAAATGACGAGTTAAATATGCTGAGATAGCAACGCCACTTTAAAAACATAGTTTTTTAGGATACTAGACAATGATTACCACTGAATTATCTAAGATTGGCGAGATTATCCAGAATCAGCGAGAGTTTTTTAAAACTGGTAAAACTAAAGATGTTACTTTTCGCATTGAACAACTTAAAAATCTCAAGCAAGCCATAATTGAGCATGAACAAGCAATAGTCGAGGCATTGAAAGCGGATTTACATAAACCAGAATTGGAGATTTACATTACAGAAATAGGCGTTACTAAGGAAATTGATTATGCTATAAAACATATTAATACCTGGACTAAGCCCAAAAAAGCAGCAGTTTCCTTTGATTTTTTTTCCTACTCAGCAAAAATTTATCCAGAACCTTTAGGGATTGTTTTAATCATTGGTCCTTGGAACTATCCATTTCAGTTAATTATCTCACCGTTAATAGGTGCGATCGCAGCCGGGAATTGTGCAATTATCAAACCTTCAGAAATTGCTTCTCATACCTCTGGTGTCATTGCTAAGATTATTGCCAAACATTTCGACCCAGCTTATATTGCAGTCGTAGAAGGAGATGTGGAAGCAAGTCAAAAACTACTTGCAGAAAAGTTTGATCATATCTTTTTTACGGGTGGCACAGCTATCGGCAAAATTATCATGGCAGCAGCAGCCAAATATCTCACACCAGTGACTTTAGAATTGGGTGGTAAAAGTCCTTGTATAGTAGATACTAATATTAATCTTGAACACACTGTCAGACGAATCACTTGGGGAAAATTTATTAATGCTGGACAAACTTGTATCGCCCCTGACTATATTTTAGTTAATAAAAAAATCAAAAAAGATTTAATATATGGGCTGAAAAAATGCCTAAAAGAGTTTTATGGTGATAATCCTATAAGTAGTCCTGATTATGCCAGAATTATCAGTCAAAAACACTTTGATAGATTGATAAATTTTCTCAAAGACGGTGAAGTTATCATCGGTGGAGAAAATCAATCTTCAGAGCGTTACATCGCTCCCACAGTGATTGATAATGTCTCTTCGGAAGATTCTGTAATGCAGGAAGAGATTTTTGGGCCAATTTTACCAATTATTGAATATACTGACGTTGCCGAAGCGATCGCATTGATTAACTCTAGACCTAAACCTCTGGCGTTATACTTATTTTCTCAAAACAAAAACCTGCAAAAGCGAGTTTTGCAGGAAACTTCATCTGGTGGGGTTTGCATTAATGACACAGTGATGCAGGTTGGTGTCTCGTCTTTACCATTTGGTGGGGTCGGAGATAGCGGTATTGGCAACTATCACGGCAAAGCTAGTTTTGACACTTTTTCCCATAACAAAAGTGTATTGCAAAACTCTTTCTGGCTCGATTTAAAATGGCGATACGCTCCTTATGAGGGCAAATTGCCACTCATCAAGAAACTTTTGGGTTAACAAAATTAGGAGTTAAGGATAAAAATCCCCAACTCCTAATTATGCCAATTTTAGATTTTGAATTTTGGATTAAAGAAGAAATTTAAAATCTAAAATCCAAAAGCGTTGCTGTAACGCTCCTCAGCCCAAGGTTCACCACGGCGATGGTAGCCATTACGCTCCCAAAAACCAAGTTCTTCACCAGCTAAAAACTCTAAACCATTAATCCACTTAGCACTTTTCCAAGCATAGAGGTGGGGAACAACTAGCCGCATTGGGCCACCGTGTTCAGATGGAAGGTCTTCACCAAAGACTTTAAAGGCAAAGAAGTTTTCTTCTCTGATGAAATCTTCTACAGAAATATTGGTAGTGTAGCCGCCGTAGCAGTGTTCCATAATGTGGGCTACTTTCGGATCTAGCTCAATCAGCTCCATGAAATCTGTAACTTTAATGCCAGTCCATTTGACATCAAGCTTAGACCAGCGCGTTACACAGTGAAAGTCTGCCGTGAATTCGTGTTGAGGTAGCGCCATAAAGTCTGACCAACTAAAGGTAGCAGATTTTGCCAAACCCCAAACTCGAAACTCCCATTCCTCAATGCTGATTTGAGGAGTTGCGCCGTAAGTTAGTACGGGGAAACCTTTAGCTAAGTGTTGACCAGGAGGAACCCGTTCCCCCTCTTCTTTCCCTGGTTTGTGAAAAAATTTTCCTAGCATAGTTGGAGAAAAATAAGTTTTCTCAAGGTGTTTACAAGCTTTATTGCTGAATTGCCAACACTACCAGATGTTTTACTTTTATATGATTTGATTATCACTCATCAGTGATAGGTAATGGGTAATGGATGTTCCCAATTACTCACTACCAATTTTTATCGAGCTAATGAGCTTGTATAGAGTATATATGATTCAAAATGCAATCAGGAAAGCTAATAAAAAGCGTTGATCCAGTAGTAAGAAGATTGGTGCTGTTTATGCTTTGCCTGACTGGGAAATTATGATTCTTCTTCCTCTTCTTCAGCCGTTGGATACACAAATGTAGAACGTCCAGTCAAAATTGACTTACCCAGAGAGAGGGCTTTCTGAGCTTCGACGACGGCTTTGTGCCTCCAGGTAGCTCGACGTTTATCTCGTTTTGATTTGGAAGTTTTCTTCTTAGGAACAGCCATGTCAGCAGATATCGTGATTCTTGACAACCTTCTTATTCTAGGCCATCCACTGACGCGAAGAACAACAGCTAAGTTGAATTGATAAGTTGAGATTGAAGTAGGACACAGAAACAGAGGGAATTATTTAAGTATTCTACTCTTTACGTCTCCGTGTCTAGCTCAACGAATAAGCAGGAAAAAGGGGGCAGGGAGCGGGAATGACCCCTTCTATTCCTACCGTGAAGCGGAGCAGAACATGGTTCTGAGTCCCAACTTATAAGAAGTGGGAACTCAAACCCTACGGGAAGGCGGCGCAACAGTTGGGGTTGAATCTCCATCTGAACTGTCCCCCCTGCTCGCCGCTCCCTGCTCCCTTGCCTCTTTCTTCTTCAATCCTTCATTTTTTGCTTGATACACCGTTAGCTGCTGTAGAGCTATTGTCAAAGAAAAGTAGCGATCGCGCAGTTTTGAAGTAAGTAGCCCAGTTTTGGGCATCGGGACGCGATCGCCATTGGGGACGACTCACATCTAATGCCAGAACTGGGGCGATCGCTCCAAAATTTTGTACGGATACAATGATTGAAACATCTGTCACCAAGATATCTTGGTCGAAGCTCCTTTGGGCGGCTGCTCTAGCGGCCGCTTCCGCCCTCCGTAGAACGGTTTCATAGTTTTCTTCCGGCAGGCGGTCAATAGCTAGATCGACTCTAGCGGTGTAAGCTCGCACAACCTGGGGTGCGATCGCTTCCGTCAAAAACCACGCAGGAACAGTGGATATGAGCAAAATTAATAAAGGAACTATCCGGATTCTTCTGGCAATTTGGCTAATAACTGAAAAGGGAGTGATCGATGATGGTAGGTGAGCAGCAATCTTGCTCATGACCTTCTATCTCCTTAGTGATGATCTGTTATTGAAATTAGGTAAAAGGTATTTTCCGACTGAGTAACGTAATAAAAACTACATTCTAACTTAAGATTCGATGAGAATCACCTAGACTATAAGACATAGGTTAGCTTTGTTTTTTTGGCAAAGCCAACCGCAATTTTAAGACCAGCAAACAATAACTGACAAAGAGCGGGATGGCAAATTACTGGGCGATCGCGATTGGCATCAATCACTATCAGTTATTTCAACCTTTAAGTTGTGCCCAAGCCGATGCTGAGGCACTAGAGGATTTTTTGGTGACAGAGGCAGGCTTTCTCCCCAAACATTGCCTGCTAATGACGGATACTTCGCCGCCAATTGGAGATCGATCAACTTATCCAACTAAAGAGAATATTCTCTTGCTGCTTGAGGATTTGGCAGCCACAAGTTGGCAACCGGAAGACTATCTGTGGTTATTCTTTAGCGGTTATGGAGTCAATTACAAGGGCAAAGATTACTTAATGCCAGCAGAGGGCAACCCCGAACTCGTGCAAGAGACTGGCATCGAATTGCGATCGCTAATGCAAAGTCTCCAATTTGCTGACTTGAATGTATTGCTACTACTCGATATCAACCGTGCTTTTGGCACTCAAGCGGATGCTCCCGTTGGTGAAGAAACAATAGAACTAGCCCAAGAACTACAACTAGCGACAATTCTTTCTTGTCAACCAGAACAATTTTCTCACGAAAGTAGCGAATTAGGTCACGGATTCTTTACAGCAGCTTTATTAGAAGCTTTGCGTTCTGGTAATGGCAGTAACCTGTCAGATTTAGAAAGTTACCTAAGTCTGCTCATGCCAAAATTATGTCACCACCACTGGCGGCCTGTCCAAAACCCTGCAACTATCATCCCATCAAGGGCGCAGATAATCTTGCCAGAATTGGCAATAGAAAATGGCTTTGAAGCAAATCCGGTGATTTATCCTGAAGAATCTTTTGCTGTTGCTCTTGCAGCCCCTCCCCTTGACAATTACCCCAGAACTTCAGCAGAACGGGGCAGATGGGGAGAAGCTACTATGAACTCCTCCCAGCAGGTGAAGGCTTATAAGGTTGAGAAGCCTAAAGCTCAACCAGTCCAGGAGTCAGCTACTGGCTTAGTTTCCCAGCCAATGGCGGAAACTTCTTTAGGAGCAAATCCCAAAGGAAGATTTATCCCCAATTCCTCCAAAGGTTACGTCTCTCGATTGCCATCAAATCAGCCAAGTCTCCCTTTTTGGAAACAGTTTATCTTGTGGGGCGGAGGCAGCTTGCTAGTAGCAGGTTTAATTGCTGTAGTTTTTCTTCGCAATCAAGAAACTTTTAGAATTAACCAAATATCAACTGCATCGCCAAATGCTACTGCTAGCGATCGCCAGGTGATTGAGAATTTACCAAGCGATGTCTCCGACGGGCTACGCCTACGCACTTCAGTAGTTAGACTTAACAACCAATCTAGCGCCCAAATCATCTCTAGTTCCGAGTCGAAAAAGCGGAATCAAGCAGTATTAGACTTGGCGAAAATGTCGCTCAGACAAACTCAGGCTAGCGATTTGAGTATGGCGATCGCCACAGCCCGGAAAATTAAACCTGGTGAACCACTGTACGAACAAGCTCAGGAAAATATTAAGATTTGGAGCCGAATGATTTTAGATTTAGCAGAGGGTCGTGCTAAACAAAGACAGTATGCTAGCGCTATTGCCGCCGCTCGATTAATTACCAAAGATGAAGCTCCCTATGCCAAAGCACAAGCAGCAATTAACCTGTGGCGGCTAGAGGGAAAGCAGTATGTGAGTAACAAAACTCTTTTAGATGCAGCTAATGCCTTAATTAAGTCTGGACAGGCATCTACCTACAATCGGGCGATCGAAGTTGCCAAGAAAGTACCAGCAGGTCAACCAGGCTTTGATAGTGCCCAAAAGTCGATCAATAAATGGAGTGAGAAAATTTTAGACCTGTCCAAGCGTCGCGCTGCCGAAGGAGATCGTAGTGCCGCAATTGCAACTGCTACGTTAGTGCCAGAGGAGACAGGCGCTTACGAAGATGCTCAAGATGCCATTCAAAAATGGCAGAAGAAATAGTAAAAAAATAATAAAAAATGGTTAGGAGTTAGGAGTTAGGAGTTATATTATTGATCCCCGACATGTTACTCCTGACTCCTAACTTTTCACTCAGCGGTCATATCTCAGTATTAGCAGTACTGCGATACATCTTCGCCACAGTCGTCGGCTAGATAGCACAACGCTCGGAAACGCAAACCGACCACTTCTTCATATAAGGGGTTGAGCTTGCACATGGGTGGAATGTGAAACAAAGTTTTCCCAAATACTTTGACATCGCGCTCAAAGGGACATTGAGATGGGATTAGTTTGCACAAACGATGAGCTAATTGGCGATCGCGGATTTGAATGTTTTCTACTCGTTGCCGTAGGGGTTGGAGAATATCCCAGTAAGGCTTGGAAGGAGAATGGTTAAGCTGGCTTACTTTATGGTCAGTAGTCTCTGCTTGATTGATTGATACCCAGCTCGCCAGAAAAATCTTTTTCGTGGTATTGTCGAATACCTTCATGGTTAATCCTCTGTGTTATTGAGGTTATTCACCTTTTTGATGAATATATACAACGTGGCAACGAACTTTCCCGGAAAAATCGCGTTCTGACTGCGATATAATGTAATACCTGATTAGCCACTTAAGTCAGAACCTAATTTATTACTACGTCAAGTTAATCGCAAATTTTTGGGGATCGGTAGTGTAATATTACGATCTTGTTCATAACTTGACATAGTTTAGATTTTAGTAAAGACATCCGTCATTGGATAGGTTTTAGTGTAACATTTACAGAACTTAATATAAGGTCTTTCTAAAAGAATTTTTGCTAAGTATAAACATCAGTAATACCCTAGAAGGCATTTTTCCTTTCCGTGTTCCCACTTTCTCACGTAAGTGTGTCTTGTTCATCGCAAGCTGAATACCGTAAAAGTAGTGATTTTTGAGCGATTAGAATCGATTGCATTTCACAAAACTTACGTTGGCAGTGGCAATTTGAGAATCATATAGTCTGACGCATTAAAATCAGATGAACTTGCTTATGGGTGTTTTTGTACTCTACAGCGCAATCCATCCTGGCAGTACGCTGTACGCACGCCTTCAGTGACAGCAACTAACTATAGGCAAGCTCTATACCCATGAGAAAAGAAAGCGCAAAGACGTTCAGAAGAATTCTGTGTCTTTGCGCCAATCTAAGTTTGAGCGGTGAAAGCCACTGCTCAAACTTCTCTCTGTATGAAATTTTTACCTTAAATTCCCTATGATGCTACTTGAGCAGCAGTCCGAGTCCGTCGTCTTCTACCATCGGCAACTTTTACAGGTGGCTCATCAGGGATTTGCATCAATAAAGTCACAGATGGCTGACATTGCAATTCTCGACGGATAGAACGTTGCAATTCTCGTTCTAAAGTTCCTTGCAATCCGCCCCAGTCTATATCTGCTGCTTCACCGCCAGGAGCAAATTCTGTCCAGCGCACAGTGAGGATTTCTTCAATGCGTTGTTTTACCCAGGTTTGTAGCAGCGATCGCTCTACAGTTGTAACTACACCCCGGAGGTGAGTTTCTGGTTTCGCCAACAGTTTACCATTCCAATCAATTGCAGCTGCGATCGTGATAATGCCTTCTGAAGCCATGCGTTGCCGTTCTTGCAGCACTTTGGCGCTTACCATACCCGAACTGGTAGTATCCACTAATTCAATACCAGATGGCACTTTACCAGCAACGCGAATAGCATCTTCAGTCAGTTCGACAATATCACCATTCTGAATAATGATCATGTTTTCTGCGGGAATACCCATACTCTGAGCCGTTTCTGCGTGCTTCACTAGCATCCGATGTTCGCCGTGAAATGGCACAAAGAACTTGGGTCGAGTTAAGGCAATCATCAGCTTTTGCTCTTCCTGACAGCCGTGACCGGAGACGTGAATCCCTTTATCCCGTCCATAGACCACTTTTGCACCCTGAATCATTAATTTATCAATGGTGTTAACTACAGCGATCGTATTTCCGGGAATGGGGTTAGCAGAGAATACTACTGTATCTCCTTGGCGGATTTTAATATGAGGATGTTCTTTATTAGCAATGCGAGTCATTGCTGCCATCGACTCACCCTGAGAACCTGTAGTTAAAATTAGTACTCTTTCATCAGGCAGATTTCGGACTGCGTGTAATGGTTGCAGCAGATTATCTTCACACTTGATGTAACCTAGATTACGGGCATGAGCAATCAAATTCAGCATGGAACGCCCCACAATCGTCACCACGCGATTTTGCTTCTTGGCGATATCCAAAATCATATTGATGCGATGCACGCTAGAAGCAAAGGTTGTGACAAATAATCGCCCAGTGGCTTGACTAAATACTCTCTCCAGGTTTGGATAAACCGAACGTTCTGAAGGTGTAAATCCTGGTATCTCAGCGTTAGTGGAATCACTTAGCAGACAAAGAACGCCTTTTTCACCATGTTCTGCTAATCGTTGCAAATCAAACTTCTCACCATCTACTGGGGTATGGTCAATTTTGAAATCCCCTGTGTGAATGACTACACCAAGGGGAGTATGAATGGCAACAGTGAAACTATCAGCGATGGAGTGGGTGTTACGGATATATTCCACTAAAAAGTTTTTGCCAATCCGCACTACATCACGTGGTAAAACTGTTCTGATTTCGGTGCGATCGCGGACTCCTGCTTCTTCCAATTTACCCTCTAGCATCGCCATTGCTAGCCTAGGCCCATAAATCACGGGGATATCAAACTGCTTGAGATGGAAAGCAATCCCACCGATATGGTCTTCATGACCGTGAGTAACGATCATCCCCTTAATTTTGTGGCGATTTTCCCGCAGATAGGTCGTATCTGGTAAAACAATATTTACTCCATGCATCGCCTCTGTGGGGAAAGCCAATCCTGCATCTAACAGGATGATTTCATCGTCATACTCAAAAAGACAGGTATTTTTCCCAATTTCGTGCAAACCGCCCAAAGGAATAATTTTCAAGGCGGAATTATTAGCTTCGTTTTTAGCCATTTTCTCCTTAGATTGTTACTTGTAGTTAATTAAGTTGATAGTTAACTTTCCATGTATTTAAGACAACATCATCTGTTTCTTAAGTCAGTCTGAAAGCAATCAAGTTTTAATTGAAATTTTCAATTTTTTATTCAATAAAATCGACTGTACACTTAAGGATTCATAGTATATCTATCAGTCCTAGCACAGGTTTTTAAATTGCAACTTATGAACAATTATGGTCATTGTTTATATCTATCTTTAGAAAGCAGCAGACTACCAACGTTTAACTAGATGGTGGCTAGATTAAACTAAGTTCTTTCAGAACCGCTTCTAACTTTTGACTTACTTCTAAATCAGCTTCACATAGCGGTGGACGAGTTGAACCAACCTCCCAACCTTGGAGTTTCAGCGCTTTTTTCACTGGAATGGGATTTGAAGTGAGAAATAAAGCTTTAAACAACGGGAAGAGTTGGAGATGAATGTCGCTTGCTACCTCAATTTTTCCCGCACTAAAAGCTTGGATCATCTGCTGTAGTTGGTTTCCTACCAGATGAGAAGCCACACTTACCACACCCTTTGCCCCGATTGCTAACAAGGGCAAAGTCATGTAATCATCACCAGAATAGATGTGGAATTCTTTTGGTGTCAAGCGACGGATTTCGCTTGCCTGGTCTATGCTACCAGTGGATTCTTTAATCCCGACAATATTGCTAACCTCAGCTAACCGGGCAACTGTTTCTGGCTGAAGGTTTTGTCCGGTACGACCTGGGACATTGTATAACAACAATGGTAAGTCGGGACAGGCTTGTGCTATTGCCTGAAAGTGCGCTTCCAATCCCGCTTGCGGCGGTTTGTTGTAATAAGGAACAACTTGTAAGGAACCATGTACTCCTATCTTAGACGCTTTTTGGGTGGCAGCGATCGCTTCTTTGGTGGAATTTGAACCACAACCTGCGATCACCTTGGCTTTTCCTGCCACGGACTGCAATACCTCGACAAACAGCTGGTATTCTTCATCCCAACTCAAGGTAGGGGATTCTCCTGTTGTGCCGCACATCACCAATGTATCTGTACCGTTGTTAGCTAGATGCACTGCCAGTTCTGCCGCTACACCATAATCTACACTACCGTCTGCTTTAAACGGTGTAATCATAGCGGTTAAAACATTACCAAAATCTCCCACCCTGTTTTCACTCCTGATTGCCCATGTTTTTGTATCTTGGTGGTTTCCTATTGTAATAACCTATCTGCAAATTGCTTTCAAGTGTCATTTGTCATTTGTCCTTTGTCACTTACCAATGACCAATGACTAATGACTAATAGCTAATGGTTTGAGTAGATTTTTTTCTACCAGTAACTCGGCGATTTGTATTGCATTCAATGCTGCGCCTTTGCGGATTTGATCGCCGCACAACCATAATTCCAAGCCACAAGGATGAGAAATGTCCTGACGGATTCTTCCCACTAAAACTTCATCTCTACCTGTTGCTTCAATTGGCATCGGAAAATGATTAGTTTCCCAATCTTCTACCAATTTCACTCCAGGGGAGGAATTTAAAATTTCTCTGGCTTCCTCGGCACTAAAGGGAGTCTCAAATTCTAAATTAATGGCTTCTGAATGGGCGCGGAGTACGGGAACCCGTATACAGGTCGCAGTGATTCTGATTTGCTGCGTGCCAAATATTTTTTGGGTTTCGTTGACCATTTTCATCTCTTCCTCACAATAACCCAAATCATTTAATGGTGAGTTGTGGGGAAATAAATTAAATGCCAATGGGTAAGGCAATACCTCAGCTACTGGCGGCTGTCCTTGTAGTATAGCGCTTGTTTGGGCTTTGACTTCTGCCATTGCCCTAGCCCCTGCGCCACTAGCAGATTGGTAGGTTGAAGCCACGATACGTTGCACTGGTTTAACTTTATGCAATGGCCATACTGCCACAGTCATCAAAATCGTTGTGCAGTTGGGGTTAGCAATAATGCCTTGATGATTGGCTGCGGCTTGTGGATTAACTTCTGGCACTATTAAGGGAACTTCTGGGTTCATCCGAAAGGCACTGGAGTTGTCAATTACCACTGCACCCTTTGCCACGGCAACTTCTGCCCAAGCCTTAGATGTGGAACCACCCGCACTAGCTAGTACTATATCGACATTTTCAAAGGCGCGATCGCTCACTGGCTCTACTGGGATATTTTCCCCTTTAAACCGTAGCGATCGCCCAGCACTGCGCTCTGATGCCAATAATTTCAAGTCAGCAATCGGAAAATTACGGCTTTCTAATAATTCCAGCAACTCTGTGCCAACTGCACCAGTAGCTCCCAAAATAGCTAAACGATAGGATTTCGACAAACTTGCTTCCTCCTTTAAAAGACTTATCTGCAATTTTTTGGAACAATTGACAATTTATTTATATTTAAATAGCGATCGCAGTCTTGAAATTAATTTTGAATAGATTGAGATTTTCTCTAATTTAGTCTATCTTTAATAGATTTAATAAATTTATTTACTTGGGTTATTTAATAAGTTAAATGATGTTGCATTTTATAACAACTCGCCATCCAACTTTCAATTCATTTATCTAAACTATATTATAGTATTGTACAACAAAGCGCCATCTAGCAGAAAAATACATACATATATCTGCACTTAGACATTTGACCTGTAAGGTAAATAAACGTCTTGGCTGTAAAGTGAGCTGCCAGCCCGATGAATGTACTATGATGCAAATGGTATAAAATTCGCAACCTCTAAAATCGAGCTATGCGGCTAGGCAGCCTGTTTAATCCCGTACCAAAATATAGCTAGACTCAATGCTATAACTTTGAAGTAATAAACTACTGGCTGAAAATCAGAATATCACGGTCTTAGTCCACCGAATAATGAATTCTTGACTTTCCAGTGCTAAATTCAGACTAACTGAAAATTACGGACTGGGGAATAGGGATAAAAATCTTCCCAATCCGCAATGATTCAGCACTTATTACAAATATTAGGCAAGAAACCCCAGACGTTCTTAGCCCTGGGAGTGTCAATAATTGTTATGACGGTAAATTGTCAAGTCCTTGGCCATTGGCAGTAAACTGGATCTCTGTGCCAGGACACACAATCCATCCTTGGATGTCATAAAGCTTTGTGACAAACTCCCCCTCCTCCCTAAGAGACATCAAGCCATAAACGCGAAAAATTATTGCGTCTTGTGTGTACTCGGAGATTAAAATACCAGAAAACTAGAGACGAAGCATGAAAGTTACCCAGGAAAAACTTCCCGCCAGCCAAATTGGCCTGGAAATAGAGATTACGCCGGAAATTACCAAGCAAACTTACGAACAGGTCATTAAAAACTTAGCGAGTACTGCCAATATTCCTGGGTTTCGTAAAGGCAAGGTACCTCGGCCGATATTACTACAAAGGCTGGGTACAACTCGTATCAAGGCAGCAGCGCTGGAAGAACTAATTCAAGACGGCATTGAGCAAGCAGTTAAACAAGAAGCTATCCCGGCAATCGGTCAGCCGCAATTGCGCTCCTCCTTTGAGGATTTGATTAATAATTATGAACCTGGAAAACCTCTGACGATTTCGGCCGCTGTCGATGTAGAACCAGAAGTAAATCTTGTGCAGTACACTGATTTGCTTTTCCAAGCCGAAGAAGTCAAGTACGATCCAGAACGAGTGGATAGTACCCTTGAGAAGGAACGTCAAGAATTAGCGACATTAATTCCCGTGGAAGGACGTTCGGCCCAAATCGGTGATATTGCCGTAGTCGATTTTAAAGGCTCATTTGCCAAAGCCGAGGGCGAAGACGAAACAGCCGAACTAGAACCTATTCCGGGAGCCGAAGCAACTGATTTTCAAGTTGAGTTGCAGGAAGATAAGTTTATCCCAGGCTTTATATCGGGAATAGTCGGGATGAATCCTGAAGAAACTAGAGAAATTGCGGCTCAGTTCCCAGATCCCTATGCTAATGAGGATTTAGCTGGAAAAGCAGCAACTTTCACCGTGACGCTCAAAGAACTGAAGGAAAAGGAACTACCAGAAATAAATGACGATTTCGCCCAGGAAATCAGTGATTTTGAAACTTTAGAGGAGTTACGCGCTTCTTTGGTAGAGCGATATCAAAAAGAGGCAGATGACAAAACAAAAACAAATAAGCAGGAAGCCTTGTTAACGGAACTGCTTAAGCACGTAGAAGTTGACTTACCACTAACCTTGGTTGAGCAAGAAGTGGATGCAATGCTAACGCAAACAGCAATGCGCCTGTCTCAGCAGGGATTAGATGTGAGGAAATTGTTTACTCAAGATATTATTCCTCAATTGCGGGAGCGATCGCGTACTGAGGCCATCGAACGCATAAAACGTTCTTTGTCCTTGCGGGAAGTCGGTAAACGCGAATCTATTGAGGTAACACCAGAAGAAATCGCAGCCAGGGTCAAAGAACTTTTGGAACAGTACCCAGAAGAAAAAGAGGTTGATGAAGATAGACTGCGCTCAATCGTGGAAAACGAACTATTAACCGAAAAAACCATCGATTGGCTCTTAGAACATTCCTCAGTTGAACTTGTACCCGAAGGCTCCTTGAGTCCCTCTGAGGAAACGGAAGCCGCAGAATCAGATGCTGATGCTGATGTATCTCAAACAGAGGAAGGAAACAGCGAACCTTCTACAACAGAAGTCACAGAAGGATAATAAAAAATCCCAAAGCCATAAGTTCACCAGTCCTGAGTTAAAGTACTGGTGAAATGGGTAAGGTAAGAGAGATAAGGAAGCGGGGGAGCAGGGAGCAGGGAGCAGGGGGAGAAGAACTATGAATTATTGCCCAACGCCCAATTCCCAATTCCCACTGAGATAAAGTCAAAATAATTTAAAGAATTAATGAATTTTTGGCAAATTGTGACACATGTTATGGACTGAGCTTGATACTGTGTTACACGAGAGGAAGTTATATGAGGCATAATGGTTAACACGTAGCTATAAAAATTCCATTCGTCGAAAAGGCAGCATTTGCTGCTGAAACATCTGTCCTAAATTATCGTCACAGAAAGCCTGTATGTTTGTATCGCAGTCGGGAAACTACCCCATCAGCAACCAAAGTCGAATAAACATTAACTCCCAGTTGAACAGCCCTAGCAACATCGTACCGATGGTGGTAGAACAGTCTGGCATGGGAGAAAGGGCTTTCGACATCTACTCCCGCCTGCTGCGAGAGCGGATTATCTTTTTGGGAACGCCAATAGACGATGCCGTAGCCAACTCAATTGTGGCTCAATTGTTATTCCTAGATTCCGAAGACTCAGAGAAAGACATTCAAATGTATGTTAATTCTCCTGGTGGCTCGGTCTACGCAGGGATGGCAATCTATGATACAATACAGCAAATTCGCCCTGATGTTGTTACCATCTGTTTTGGATTAGCCGCGAGTATGGGGGCATTTTTGTTAACAGCAGGGGCTGCCGGTAAGCGAATGTCTCTGCCTGACTCCCGGATTATGATTCACCAACCACTTGGTGGCGCTCAAGGTCAAGCTATTGACATTGAAATTCAAGCCAGAGAAATTCTTTACGTTAAGGCTAAGTTGAATCAGTTAATGGCTCATCATACTGGTCAACCCTTAGAAAGAATTGAAGCAGATACTGAGCGCGACTTTTTCATGTCGGCAGAAGAGGCGAAAAACTACGGTTTGATTGATCAGGTCATTTCCAGGCAAAATCTTCCCACAGCAGGGGAAAACGTCACCATTCTGAAATAAGAGGCTGGTATGTCTAAGTACGACTCCCATTTAAAATGTTCGTTTTGCGGCAAGTCTCAGGAGCAGGTGCGTAAATTAATCGCAGGGCCGGGAGTCTACATCTGCGATGAATGCGTTGACTTGTGTAATGAAATACTAGACGAAGAGTTACTCGATACCAATGGTGCGGCAGCGCAACCCGCACCAAGAGCAGAACCACCTCAAAAACGGCGTACTCAATCTTCTAGTATTTCGTTTAATCAAATACCCAAGCCAAGAGAGATTAAAAAGTATCTAGACGAACACGTTATTGGTCAAGACGAAGCCAAGAAAGTCCTGTCAGTAGCCGTTTACAATCACTACAAGCGGTTGGCAGTTATTCAGTCTAAAGCCAGTGGCAAAGGTGGGGCGGATGATGCTGTAGAACTGCAAAAGTCCAACATTTTGTTAATCGGCCCAACTGGTTGCGGCAAAACTCTCTTAGCGCAAACCTTAGCGAAAATCCTGGATGTACCTTTTGCCGTCGCCGATGCTACGACGCTGACGGAAGCAGGGTATGTGGGAGAAGATGTGGAAAATATTTTGCTGCGACTGTTGCAAGTGGCAGATTTGGATATAGAGGAAGCGCAACGAGGAATTATCTACATTGATGAAATTGACAAAATTGCTCGCAAGAGTGAGAACCCGTCAATTACCCGCGATGTTTCTGGCGAAGGCGTGCAGCAAGCCTTGTTGAAAATGTTAGAGGGAACGATCGCCAATGTACCACCTCAAGGAGGGCGCAAGCATCCCTATCAAGACTGTATCCAAATTGATACAAGTAATATTTTGTTCGTCTGTGGTGGTGCTTTCGTAGGCTTAGAAAAGGTTGTGGATCAGAGAGTTGGCAAAAAAGCAATAGGCTTTGTGCAACCTGGAGAAGGCCAAACGAAAGAAAAACGGGCAGCAGATACTCTCCGCCATTTAGCACCAGATGATTTAGTAAAATTTGGTATGATTCCCGAATTTATTGGGCGCGTGCCAATGGTAGCAGTAGTAGATCCGCTAGATGAAGAAGCGCTAATGGCGATTCTCACCCAGCCACGCAGCGCCTTAGTGAAGCAGTACCAAAAACTGCTGAAGATGGATAATGTCCAGTTAGATTTTAAACCAGATGCTTTACGAGCGATCGCTCAAGAAGCCTACCGCCGTAAAACTGGTGCAAGAGCGCTACGGGGCATTGTCGAAGAACTTATGCTGGATGTAATGTACGAGTTACCGTCCCGTAAGGATGTGACACGTTGTACAGTAACACGGGAGATGGTTGAGAAGCGATCGACTGCGGAACTGATAATCCATCCATCTTCATTACCGAAACCAGAGTCAGCTTAATAGTCATTAGTCATTGGTTATTAGTCAAAAACTAAAGACTAATAACCGTGTAATAAGGGAAAATGACTAATGACAACTGACAAAGGACTAATGACTAATGCCTTATATTAAAGTTCGTGGTGTTGACCATTACTACGAATGGGTGAAAAAACCATCTGGTTCTTTGGTAAAACCGGTGATGGTTTTCATTCATGGTTGGGCTGGTTCAGCTAGGTATTGGCAAAATACCACTAATGCTTTATCGGAGCAATTTGATTGCTTACTCTACGATATGCGGGGATTTGGCCGTTCTGGTGGGAAGCCAACCATAGCCGAAGCAAGTGAAGCTGTTGCCGAATCTGAGTCCCTCAAAGAAGAATCACAGGCAATCAAAAACTTAACCTATGAATTAGAGGAATATGCTGATGATTTGGCAGCTTTGTTAGATGGGTTGCATCTTCAGCGTGTCTATATCAATGCTCACTCGATGGGCGCTTCTGTTGCGACTTTATTTTTTAACCGCTACCCCCAACGAGTGGAACGAGGAATTTTAACCTGTAGCGGCATTTTTGAGTACGACGAAAAATCTTTTAGTGCCTTTCATAAATTCGGTGGCTATGTAGTGAAATTCCGTCCCAAATGGTTAAGTAAAATTCCATTTGTTGACCGGATGTTTATGGCGAGATTTTTATATAGTTCAATACCACATTCTGAACGCCAAGCTTTTTTACAAGATTTTCTCGAAGCAGATTACGATGCGGCTTTGGGTACAATTTTTACTTCCGTTAGTAAGGCACAATCTGAAGTGATGCCGCTTGAGTTTGCCAAGTTGACAGTGCCAACTCTGCTCATAGCCGGAGAGTATGACAAAATTATCCCAGCCGAGATGGGGCGTAAAGCAGCTGCACTAAATGACAAAGTTAAGTTTGTGATGATTCCTAACACAGCACATTTCCCAATGTTGGAAGATGCTCCAACTTATATGCAAGTGGTGCAAGAGTTTTTGCAAATTAATATCCCACAACCACAAGCCAAATAACTGATGGCGGTTTTTTAGACAGTTAAGTGTACCTGTGTGATACCTTGACGCATTTTATATTGTCGCTTTAACCAAGACTTTTTAATTATTTTACGGAGAAAGGGAGGAAGTTGACTTAACAGCGATCGCAGCAGTGCATTTTTTCGCAGTAGTTCGCCTTGTTTAGCTTCCTCTAACTGGAGTTGCTGGGCGCGGATAATTTCTGGCTCACGTTCTGCTTGGATGCGCGATAGTGCCATATCAATGTCCTGGTGTTCGGCTTGTTTGTGCAACAACGGCATAAGGTGATTAGCAGCGACAATCACATCACGCAATGCTAGATTAATTCCTTGAGCGCGGACAGGAGACATTGGATGTGCAGCGTCACCCATAAGCAATACTCCTGGTGCGTGCCATTGTGGACAATAACCAACTACAACAGAAAGCCGAATGGGGGATTCAATGGTGTCTGCATGATTACGGAAATGCTCTGCTAGCCATGAGGGTGATAGTGAAGCAAAAGTCTCTGCCCAGTTAGCTTGCTTGAAGTCATTGTTTTCGGTTGCGGACATCACCCAAGCTAGATGCAGTTTACCTGATTCTGCTCCATGAAAGATGGTAAATACGCGATCGCCATTTACAATAGTACGAAATACATTGTCGGCTGCAAACTCAGGACTGGCGGCAAGTTTAAACCAGAGAATATCAATATTTTTGGGCTGGCGTATTAATTCCAATCCTATACGTTGCCGTACAAGAGAATTTCTACCATCTGCCCCAATCACTAGGTCAGCAGCAAATTCTCTCCCATCGCTCAATACTACACCTGCGACACGTTGATTACTCCAACGTAAATCTTTGACTAGAACACCTTGGATAAATTCAAACCCATTATTGGTTTGAGCTTGCGAAATCAGTGCATTAAGTAGCGGTGGTTGTGAAACCAGTGTACAAGGTTGGCTTGCCCCCATTGGTTCATCAACTCGAAACAATTGCTTGTCCCCCAGAATGAATTCCCATGCGTCGAGTTGTCGATGGGGAATATCCTCCAACAACGCGGATAAGCCCATTTGCTCTAGTGCATCTAACCCACTGGGCATTAATCCTTCACCGCGAAAAACACGATGAAAGTCTTTTGCTGCTTCAATTAAGGTTACAGCAATACCACGTTGTGTAAGGAGCAGGGCAAGGGTTACACCTGTTGGGCCTGCGCCTACAATCACAATCTGCACTACCTTAGCCCTCCTGTATTAGTCGTTCTCAAAGATGTTGGTCGAATTATCTTGATATTAATTACGGAATAGGGAACCAACCACAGAGGCAAGGCAGCGCGGTCTTGGGGGTTTCCCCCATGAGCGACTGCCGCGCAGAGGGCACAGAGAAATGAGAGTTTAAGAGATATTTTGGTTAGGTCGTAATTAACTCAAACCCAATTCTCGTTTTAGCAAGTTAATCGAGTTAGTGCCGATATAATTTTCAACCTTAATCAGCTTCGGTGGACGAATAATATCTTCATCAGATGCTTGTACGGCTGCTTGCACTGCTGCAAAACTGGCTTGATCGCTGATGATGACCTCAGCCCGTTTAACCATAGCCTGAAGTTTATAGGCATCTTTTGGTTGCGAAGTCATCACTAGTAGTTCATCTCCCCGCAGACCGTGGAGGATGACTTCTGCTGCTCGTGCAATCCCGGAACTGAGGCTAACTATACCTACACAGTTTTCTTTTGGTAGGGTTTTCAAGAGGCTGAGTTCTTTGCTGTAGTCGTAGATATCCAGAGGAATTACCCGTGCAGCTTTAGGGGCTGCGATCGCTTCCACATTACTGATAAAATACCGACTTGTGACTACTGTCGCAGAGGTAGTTTTATCTAACACTGCTGTTAATTCTTCCATTGCTACCAACTGGACTGGGATTTTTAGCGATCGCTCTAGTTCATAGACCATCAATTCACCAGCACCCATGTCATAGGATGGAACTGCAACCAGTACCCGCGCACTACAACGCAAGCGCCAGTCGATTTCCGCTAAAAATAGCTCTCTGGCTTGATTGAGCGAACATCCTTGAGAGAGCAGATCGTCAAGTGCTTGCTGGACAACTTGATATGCGTCAGGATTTTGTTTGAGAATTGGTGATTGTAGCCGACTACCGCCCTCATGACCTTGGGCACGAACATAAATTCCCGAACCAGCCATACTTTCAACAAATCCATCTTCCTCCAGTTGACGGTAAACTTTGCTAATGGTATTGCGGTGCAATCCAGTTTGCATTGCCAGCGCCCGTGTGCTTGGCAATTTGTACGCTGGGGGATATTGCCGCGAAGCGATCGCAAAGCGGATTTGATTAAACAGCTGGGTTGATGCGGGAATTTCGCTGTCTGGCTGAATACGGAATTGAATCACCACCAAACCTCCTGAATACTAAGTGCTGAGTGATAAGTGCTGAGTTTTGGGTATTAAGTGTTACTTCTATACATAGCACTCCTTTATTGACCAGCTGTATTTGCTACATATCAAAATATTTGATTTACAAATAAAATTTTTCTGGTAGAAATTTTTAATGCGCTCACTATGGTATCTGGTAATTCTATTGGAAATAACCTCGGCATACTGGCATAGTTATATCAAACAAACACACCGTTAATCACATAACACGGGTAAAAATTATTATGGCAGAGCAAGCAATAATTACCACAACGGTTAATCTTTTGCAAGATAATATTCAAGTGTCAGCATATCTGGCAGAACCAAAAGAACCTGGATCTTACCCAGGAATCGTGGTGTTACAAGAGATTTTTGGTGTCAACGTTCACATTCGGGATGTTACAGAACGGATTGCCAAACTTGGGTATATAGCGATCGCACCTGCACTTTTTCAACGCACTGCTCCTGGCTTTGAAACCGGATACACGCCTGAAGATATTGAAACGGGCAGAGGCTATGCCATGCAAACTCAAGCATCAGAGTTATTGAGCGATATTCAGTTAGCAATTGACTACCTCAAAAATCTGCCTCAAGTCAAAAAAGATAGTTTTGGTTGTATTGGCTTTTGCTTTGGCGGTCATGTCGCATATCTTGCAGCCACTTTACCAGATATTAAAGCTACAGCTTCCTTTTATGGTGCTGGAATTACCACCCGCACGCCAGGAGGTGGTCCTCCCACTGTTACCCGCACCAGAGAGATTCCAGGCACTCTCTATGCCTTCTTTGGTACGGAAGATGCTAGCATCCCACCCGAACAAGTAGATGAGATTGAAGCAGAGTTAGAAAAATATAAAATTCCTCATCGTGTGTTTCGCTACGATGGAGCTGATCACGGATTTTTCTGTGACCTTCGTGCCAGTTATAATCCTAAAGCTGCTGCTGATGCTTGGGAGCAAGCCAAACAGCTCTTTAGTCAACTGAATTAGTCATTAGTCATTAGTAATGATAAAGGACAACTGACAAATGACAAATGACAAGTGACTAATGACAATCAAAACTCCAGTTGCACCATCTCAAATAACAATTAATCTTCAAAAGTCATGAATTCCGAATCGAAACTTTCTCAAACAGCCAATTCGTCATTTACGATGGACGATTTTGCCAAAGCGCTAGAAAAACACGACTACCAGTTTCAAAAAGGACAGGTTGTACATGGCAAAGTGTTCCAACTTGACCATGATGGAGCTTATGTGGATATTGGTGGCAAGTCGTCAGCTTTTCTACCGCGCGATGAGGCTTCTTTGAGAGCAGTTACCGATTTATCGGAAGTGCTGCCATTGCAAGAGGAAATGCAGTTTTTGATTATCCGAGATCAGGATGCAGAAGGTCAAGTCACCCTTTCTCGAAAGCAGTTGGAAATTCAGCACATCTGGGAACGATTGGCTGAAATGCAGGAAAATGCTCAGACTGTGCAAGTAAAGGTTATGGGCGTTAATAAAGGTGGTGTCACCGTCGATATTCTCTCCTTGCGGGGATTTATTCCGCGATCGCACCTGGCAGAGCGTGATAACTTAGACGCACTCAAAGGTCAAAATCTGACTGTGGGCTTTTTGGAAATTAATAAAAACACCAACAAACTCATCCTTTCTCAGCGATTAGCAACTCGTTCTAGCAACTTCAGCTTATTAGAACTAGGTCAACTGGTGGAAGGTAAAGTTACTGGCATCAAACCTTTTGGTGTGTTTGTCGATTTAAATGGTATGGGGGCTTTGCTTCATATCAAACAGGTAAGCCAAAAATTCATTGACTCATTAGAAAAGGTATTTAAAGTTGGTCAGCCAATTAAAGCTGTAATTATTGACTTGGATGAGGGTAAAGGGCGGGTTGCTCTTTCTACCAGAGTTTTGGAAAACTTCCCTGGCGAAGTTTTAGAGAATATGGATGAGGTGATGGCTTCGGCTGAGGCGCGTGCTAATAGAGCTAATAACAAACCTGCTGAATAGTTTTGAAGTGGAGTGTTTGCACAAAGGGTTTAAATATCCATGTGAAACAATTTTGAATTGTCAATACTCCCCCTGCATCTACAAAGATATAGGGGGATTTTAAATTAGGAAAACTTTTAATTACGAATTGTTTATGACTAAATACGGTTCAGAAATGCGATAAATCGCTGTCTCTACAAGTGTTTTGGTCTTAAATGAAGATTAAAGGTAAGCGGAAAAAGTCACCGGGACAGTTGAGTTTACCTTAGGACAAGCAGAGGGTGTCAGAAAGTACTGGAGTGCAGGAGGTAGCAGAAAAGTTTATTCAAGCTAATTGCTATCAACCGCCAGTGCCAGGTATCGGATCTCTGAAATGTTGATTAACTCGTAGAAAACAACCTTATTACAAATATTTATAAAAGTCTGAAGTGCTTATATGTTAGACTTCACAATTCTTGATGCGAAAAAAGAATATTTCAGTATAGCTTGTTAACCGACTGCCATCGAGAGGCAAGTCCCACCTTAAGGTGAATGGGAGGTTTCCCTCTGATGCTGAAGTGTCGCCTAAAACATCCATATTCTCTGTCGAGTTTCCTTTCACTTTCCACCCTACGCGATCGCCAAATTTTCCCCATGCTTCTTCATCATATTCACCGTCAGCCTTCCCACCACATTCGAGATAAATTTTCTTCTGAACGCTGAAGCCAAAGCGCCCATTGCTATGTTGTATCCAAAGTTGGTCAATGGTGCGTAAGTCAGTACAGGGAAAATTCTTGATGGATTCAGTATCAAACCAGCCTTCCTCTTCCCTGCTAGATGCCTTGAGCATGACAGCTAAAGTTTCCTCATCCGCTTCTTTCCACTTGCCTGCTGCTAGCAAATCTCGCAATCGCGTGTAGTTTACTCCCTTCTCAGAACTGAGATAATCAACTTGAATTACTTGCTGTAGCTTTGGTTTTCGTCCAGTAATACCCCAAATTAAGTTCTCCATAGCCTCAATATCTGTCCGAAAGTCAACCCAGGTATTAACTCTAAGAAAAATTGGGAGTTTAGGCTGCTGTGGTGTATTCCCAAGCAAAACAGGAATCACAGGACAGCCTCTCTCTACAAATTCGTTTAAAAAAGCTCTCATCTCTTGACTTTGCCAGGGGCCAAGTCCACTGCTACCTACAAAAACTGCTGCTGATTTAATGTTTTCTATTTGTTCTTCTAGTAAAGACTGCCATGCTAAACCAGGACGAAGTTCCCACTTATCTAGCCAAGGTTTAATTCCTTGTCTTGTTAATTCATTCGCAATTTCTATAACTTCAGGCTTGTCTTTGCTATTGTGGCAAAGGAAGACATCAAACTGATCTTCGTCACTCATCTATAAGTCTCCTCACATCCACTTCTTTATATCGGCAATAATTGCTAACACATTATACTTACTGCTTTAAATCCTTCTTCAACGATTCTAACTCAGCTAAATACTGCGAGTTTTTGCCTAAAAAATAACTCTAATGTAGGTTGGGTTTCACTCCGTTCAACCCAACCTACAAATCTTCTTAACATAATTACTTAAGTTACGTCGAATTTAATAAGCAAAATGACATTTGACTTACTCAAAAGAAGCTTTTACTTTCTCAAACCCCAGTTTGCTTTCTCATTTCAGTGTTTTCCACAAGCAAAAGCAGCTTTTACTTTCTCAAACCCCAGTTTGCTTTCTCATTTTGGTGTTTTCCGCAAGCAAAAGCAGCTTTTACTTTCTCAAACCCCGGTTTGCTTTCTAATTTCGGTGTTTTCCGCAAGCAAAAGAAGCTTTTACTTTCTCAATATGCTTGATTGCTGATTCATTGCAGTAATTCACGCACTCGTGACAACTATTCCTTTGAGATTACTTTTCTCTATCTTTATCTAATGCTTCCTGGATAGCACGACGGCAAAATTCTGGAGGATCATCTTTGGTAGATAGTTCTTCCTTCATAGTTTTGGTAATGCGTAGGTTAATTCTTTCTGTTAATGATTCTTCTCTATTTGATTTAATTGGTTGTAAATTTTGTGGGTTCCCTTTAGGATTAGGCATTATTGAGAAATATAAACAAGCTTGATTTACTTGGTGCCAAAACAATAGATTTTTTTTAGTGGTTGTGACAACTTGCCGGAAGTACAACCACCAATATCCAATTCAAAAAATGGACACTACTATTTTATGTTCACGCGTTCCGAACTTGAAATCAAGACTATTAAAGAATTACGCGATTTGTGTCGAAGATACGGTGTAAAACCTACCGGGAATGCAGGATACAAAACCTCGTACATCGTAACTCTGATGGCATTTCCACTTTTAGCGCTCCAACAAATGAAGCTAGGTAAAGGGTTAAAATCTCCTAACTTTAACGCTATCCAGGTAATCAGCTCCGCTATTGAGGAGATGAATTCACCCACAGACGAACAAACAGCACTGATTCGGATAACTTTGGAAGGCAGAAAAATGAGCTATCCTGACCGATATCAGCAAGAGAATCTGCTGAACTTGCACAAGGCTAAGATGTCAATTGAACAAGCTATCGACTTCTTGAGCCAGTAAAACTAATCCCATTACCCCATCCCCTGCATCAACAAAGATGTGGGGGATAATTTTTTGAGATTAAGATAAATAAGGTGTGACCAATTGGCTTAGTTGGCGTGAGGATATCTTGAGCATATATCGAGCATTTTGACAACTATAAACGCTACAACTATTCAATTTAGGTATTTATATGTTTCTAGTAACTGGAGCAACGGGAGGAATTGGTCGCAGAGTTGTGCGACTGCTACGGCAACGAGAACAGTCTGTGCGGGCATTTGTCCGCCTTACCTCGCGCTACAGCGAGTTAGAACACCGGGGTGCAGAAATCTTTATCGGTGATTTACTGCGGGAAAAAGATATTCAAAAAGCTACTCAGGGTGTCAAGTATATTATCAGCGCTCACGGTTCTGATAGCGATGCCCTATCTTTAGATTACCGCGCCAATATTGAACTGATTGACCAAGCAAAAGCCAATGGCGTAGAGCATTTTGTCTTCATTTCGGTATTGGGAGCCGATCGTGGATATGAAGACGCGCCTGTGTTCAAAGCCAAACGAGCCGTAGAGCGATATTTGTCAGCTAGTGGCTTGAATTACACAATTTTACGCCCATCTGGATTAGCATCTAACTTGCTGCCACTGGTAGAACGATTTCGGGAAACGGGATTGTATCTGCTGATTGGCGATCGCAAAAACCGTAGCTCAATTGTCAGTACCGATGATTTGGCAAGGATAATAGTCGATTCTGTGAGTGTTGCAGGCGCTCGTAACCAGATTTTACCAGTGGGAGGCCCGGAGATTTTATTACGAGAAGATATTCCCCGGATTTTTGGTCGGATTTTCGCCAAAGAGCCAGTAATAATTAATTCACCACTATTTTTTATTGATGGATTACAAGGTGCATTGGGTTTATTTAATCCCCAAGTCCAAAAAGCTTTGGGAACTTATCGCACATTGCTAGCAAATGAATTTTTCTGTACAAAAGATGAAATTGCCAATTTAGAAGCGATTTTTAACTTCCAATTGGAGACATTAGAAAACTTTTTGCGGCGTTATCTAACAGTTTGAATTAAACACAAGTCATTAGTCATTGCTCATTAGTGAATAACCTAGAACAAATGACAAATGACTAATGACAAATAACAAAGGATAAGAATATATGGTAAATGCTGCTCAAGCACGTCAGACAAAAGAGCGATTCGCCCAACCAGAGGAACAACTCACTTATGAATTGGGGAAGGCGGTACAGGAATTACCACCCCTGTACACGAGATTATTAGCGGGAACGATGAGCGCAATTGTATTTGGAGCGATCGCTTGGGCGTACTTCTCGCAAATAGATGAAGTAGCAACAGCACCAGGAGAATTAATTGCTTCTACACAGGTTAGGCCAGTGACATCCTTGGGTGGGGGGTCAATCGTCGGTGTGAAAGTTCAAGAAGGCGATCGCGTCACCAAAGGTCAAATTCTGATTCAAAAAGACCCTGACTTACAAATAACTGATGTTTCCCGCCTAGCCAAATCAACTAGATTGATTCAAGACGATTTGCAACGTTTGGATGCAGAACGTATTGGAGGCAAAACAACTGGGACAAAACTACAAGATGAACTTTTAAATTCCCGCTTGCAAGACTACCAAGCACGTCAAGCAGGAGCAGAAGCAGAAGCAAATCGCCAAATAGCACTCATCAATCAAGCCAAAGTCCGGTTGACTCGATTGCAAGAGAACTTAGCTAATGCCAAAAGCAGCTTTGCTAATGCCAAAACCAACCTTGCCAACGCAGACAGCATCCGAATTAAAATTGAAAGTAATTTGGCACTTGCACAAGAAAGGGAAAAAAGCTTACGCACCCTAATTACTACTGGTGCTGTACCTCGTGTCGATTACTTGGATGCTCAAGAAAGATTGACTCGTGCAAAGACAGAAATTACCAGATCGCAAGATGAAGTGACTAACGCCCAGAATAGAATAACAGAGGCTCAAGATAAAGTCACATCATTAGAAAAAGATATTGCTGCCCAAGCCCAAGAAATTCGCCAAGCAGAACAAGCTTACAACGCTGCCCGCAGTCAGGCCCAGCGCATCGCATCAGAACGCCAAAGTGAAATATTGACACAGTTCAACAAACGTAAAGAAGAACTGACAACTGTTCAAGGTCAATTAGAACAGGCGAGGAAGCAGCAAGCTTTAGAAACGATTGAGGCTCCCGTAGCAGGTACGATTTACAGAGTCAAAGCCACCAAGGGGCCAGTCCAATCTGGTGAAGAATTGCTGTCAATTTTGCCAGAAGGGGAAGAAATGCTTCTAGAGGTGAAAGTTCTTAACCGGGATATTGGGTTTATTCGTCAAGGAATGAAGGCAAAAGTGAAAATGGCGACTTTCCCCTTCCAGGAATTTGGGATTGTGGAGGGCGAAGTTATGCAAGTCAGTCCAAATGCAATTATTGATAAAGAATTGGGCTTAGTTTTTCCTACAAGAATTAAGCTAAATAAACATTCAGTTAATGTACGTGGTCAAGAGGTAGAATTTACACCAGGGATGTCTGCTACAGGTGAAATTGTCACTCGTAAAAAGTCAATTTTGACATTTATTACTGAGCCTGTAACGCGGCGGTTCAATGAAGCATTTTCTGTTAGGTAGATTGATAGCCTCTCTTGTTCTTATAGCTATTTCAAAAGTAATGCCTACGCATTCCACAAACCACACCTAAAACGTAAGGGTTTAGCAATGCTAAACCCCTAAATTCATTTGTAACAGACAAGCAGTTTGGCTTATTTTCTAACCGAACAGTATTTGACTGAACTACAAATCGCTATAATTTTTAGGCGATACCTAAGAATTTTTTATACTGTTCTATTTGTTTTTGCATTCCCTCTAGTAGTTTCCAAAAATCAAGATTATTCTCATTTTTATTATCATCATTGCTATCCGTATTCATCCCTATAATAGTCTGACCAATCAGAGAACCGACACTAGAATTATTCAAACTAGCAATAGTCTCTGGTGTGAGATATTTTGCTGTTTCTGTAACAGTCTGACCAATTAGAGAACCGACATCGGAATTATTCAAACTAGCAATAGTCTCTGGTGTGAGATATTTTGCCGTTTCTGTAATAGTCTGACCGATTAGAGAAGCGACATCAGAATTGTTAAGATTAGTAATATTGTCTGGTGTGAGATATTTTGCTGTTTTTGTAATAGTCTGACCGATTAGAGAAGTGACATCGGAATTATTAAAACTAGCAATAGTCTCTGGTGTGAGATAATTTTTGGTTTGTGCATCGATATGTAGCAGGTTGTCGCCAGACATCACTTGCTTTGCCAGAGAACTGACATTAGAAATATTTAAACTAGAGGTTGTAATTTGTGAACTATTTGTTGCTGTGTCTGCGTAGCCCGTCGTAGACATCAGTTGCTTTGCCAGAGAATTAACATTAGAAATATTTAAACTAGAGTTTGTACTTTGTGTGCTGTTTTCTGATGTTTCTGCCACAATCTGACGTACTTGGGCATCAGTCAGGCTGGGGTTAGCACTAAGCATCAGGGCAACTACACCAGCCACATGGGGAGCAGCCATAGATGTGCCGCTATAAGTGGCATACTGATTATTCGGAACTGATGAATAAACCTTGACTCCTGGAGCTGTGACATAAGAGATTTGATTTGTTCCAGAGCGGTTAGAAAAATCAGCCATATTATTATTTTTGTCTACTGCCCCAACAGCAATTCCCGATTTGGAGGCATAGCGGGCGGGATAGTCTGGTTCTGATTCACCATCATTACCTGCTGCCATGACAACAATCACTCCTTTGCTACTGGCATAGTTAATGGCTGACTCCAGAGTCCGATTGGAAGATGTGCCTCCTAAACTGAGGTTAATCACATTAGCTCCATTATCCACAGCGTAGCGAATACCCTTAGATATCGAGCTATAGGAACCAGAGCCAGACTCATTTAAAACTTTGACAGGCATAATCTTGGCATTGTATGCAATACCAGTGACACCGTAGTTATTATTTTCTCCTGCGATCGTGCCAGAAACATGAGTACCGTGACCATTGTTATCTAGCGTGTTGTTGTTTTTATCCGCAAAGTTCCAGCCGTAATTATCATCAATATAGCCATTGCCATCATCATCTATACCGTTACCTGCAATTTCCTTAGTATTCGTCCAGATATTATTTTTTAAATCCTCGTGGTTATAGTCAACCCCAGTATCTATAACAGCGACAACAACGCCTTTACCTGTGTATCCTTGTGCCCAAACTTCTGGTGCTTTAACAAAGTCTGCTCCCCAATTATTACCACCAAGATCGGGAACATCAGCGAAGGTATTCTGATTAGTAGCTTTAGCCACTGCTGCTGCTGCATTAATTAAGCCATAGCCATTGGTAGAGTTATAACTTTGCGTGGTAAAAGTATGAGTAGTAGCATTACTGCTATTTTTGTAGTTACTATTATTTAGTAACTGCACATGAGAATTGGCTGAGTTGTAGCTACTACGTCCACTTAGATTGAGGCTGATGTCATTCTTAGTATTAAATGTATCTAATGAAGAGATTGAATTAAAATTTAAGCTTTTATTAGTAGAAAATAAATTGTTATTAGTATTATCATTGAGCATAATTGTTTTTTCTCAAAAATAGAAATGCTTTTTAACAGCTAAAATCATTAGAATTTTTGTTAAACAAAATTTCTAACATGTGAATAAGCCGTATTACTAATAATTACTATGAAATTTAATAATAAAATGCTAATTCTATTACCAAAAAAATATTATGAGAATCATGCTTTTTTTGAAGAGCTATTTAGAATACGCTTAATTATAAAAAAAGCGGCAGAATGAGTGGCATTTGCTGCTCATTCTGCCGCTTATAGAAATTGCATTTTACCTTTGATAAACTACACTTAAGGGATTTTTCTATGCCAAACTATTTGCTGCTGTCGTTGTGACAATCTGACGCACTTGGGCATCAGTTAAACCTTTCTTAGCACTGAGCATCAAAGCTATTACCCCAGCAACGTGAGGAGTCGCCATAGACGTTCCCCTTTGAAAACCATACTTGTTACCCGGAAGTGTTGAATAAATACCAATTCCTAGATCCGCATCACCTTCAAAGTATGCTCCGGGAGCTGTAACATAAGCGAGTGGAGTTGTTCCACTACGGTGAGAGAAGTCGGTAAGTGTCCGATCGTAGAATACTGCTCCAACCGCAAGTCCCCACTGGGTAGCATAGCGGGCGGGATAATCCGGTTCTGATTTACCATCATTACCTGCTGCCATAACGGTAATTGCTCCTTTGCTGGCAGCATATTGAATAGCTGACTGTATCTCACTACTTGGAGAACCACCTAAGCTGAGGTTAATGACATTAGCTCCGTTATTGACTGCATAACGAATACCATTTGCGATCGCACTATTAGTTCCTTGACCATTGCTATTCATAACTTTCATCGGCATAATCTTGGCATTATAGGCAATACCAGTGACACCGAAGTTATTTTTCACCCCAGCAATAGTGCCAGCAACATGAGTACCATGACCGTTATCGTCTAATGGATTATTGTTGTTGCTGACGAAGTTCCAGCCGTTGACATCATCAATGTAACCATTGCCATCATCATCTTTGCCGTTGCCAGCGATTTCCTTGGTATTCTTCCAGATATTAGCGCTCAAATCTGAGTGATTGTAATCTACTCCACTATCTATCACAGCGACGATCACACCTTGACCAGTGTATCCCTTTGCCCAAACTTCCGGTGCTTTAATTGCATCGGCTCCCCAATTATCACCACCCAAGTTAGGGACATCAGCAAACGTACTCTGACCTAAAGCTTTCGCTACTGCGGCTGCGGCATTAATTAAGCCATAGCCAGTAGTTGAGTTAAATGCGCCACCATTGACAGGATTTAAGGTAATTGGTGTGGTGATGTAAACGCTGTTGTTACCTTCGTTGCTTTCAATGACATTTCCTCGCCCATCGGCTTTAAATATCAGGTAGTATTTACCAGCACTAATAGTAGGAGCAAGGGTAATAGATGTGGAGCGAGAAGTAACGGCAGAAGGTGTCAGAGTAGAACTACCCTCAATTTCTGTACCTAAGCTGATATCATCATCGTTACCAAATGTTGTATCTCGTGAAAGATAAAAACTTGTCTTACTCCCTCCAGCACTGCCATTACCTTGGTTTTTAAGTTGATAATTAACTAGGAGTGTAGTACCAATAGCAGCACTACTAGCAGATGTAGCATTTTGGATGACCAAATCTGGTGCAGTAATTGCGATCGCTTTGGCAACGATGTTGTTATTTTCATTGCTTTCTCTCAATGACCCAAAACCATCAGCTTGGTATAGGAAATAGTAACTACCGGGAGTGATAGTGCTGGAAAGGTATAGGGATGCAGACTCGGAAATTACAGCAGAGGGAGCAATGTCAGAGATACCGATAATATCCGAACCGACTGAAATGTCCTCACTACTGAGGCTGGTATCTTTAGAAAGATAAAAGCGTGTGGTGTTAACACCAGCTTTACCATTACCTTGATTTTTCACCTGATAGCTTAGTTGGATTGTTGTACCAATGTTGGCGCTAGCGGGAGCCGAAGGATTTTGTATTAATAAGTCTGGTGCCGCAATCGTAATTGCTTTGGCCGTAACGTTGTTGTTTTCATTACTTTCAAAAATCTCGCCATTGCCATCGGCTTGTAATAGCAGGTAGTAATTTCCAAAAGTCATATTACTGCTGAGTATTAAAGAGTAAGACTCTGAACTATATTTACTAGCGCCCAATCCAGAGTATAAGTAGCTTCGGGAATAGCTTAAGTATGTGTCATCGCTGCTCAAGGTCGCATCTTTAGAAAGATAAAACTTCGTTGTACTAGAACCAGCACTGGCAGTACCTTGATTGACTAGTTGATAATTGACAGTGATTAAGCTACCGGGGTTAATAAGACTAGGAGCCGAAATATTTTGTATTACCAGGTCTGGTTTAGGGCCATTAATAGCGATCGCTTTGCTGACAATATTATTAGTTTCGTTACTTTCGCCAACATTGCCATTAGCATCGGCTTTATACAACAAATAATAGTTACCTGCGGCGATCGCATTGTTGATGATCAGCGATGCTGTCTCTGAGCTAGTAGCACCTGCGGCAATGGCGTTAACGGCATCTGAGCCGAGCAACACATCATCATTACTAAAAGCATTATCCTTGGATATATAAAACTTGGTGGTAGTTGCAACAGCACCACCAACACCTTGGTTTTTCACCTGATAGCTCAGTTGAATGGTACTACCAACGGCTGTTGTACTGGGAGCTACAGCGTTTTGTATTATTAAGTCTGCTTGGGTAATGGCGATCGCTTTGCTAGCAAAGTTATTGGTTTCATTGCTCTCAACTGCATTTCCTGCGCCGTCAGCTTGATAGAGCAAGTAATAGTTACCTGTAGCGATCGCATTGTTAATGATCAGCGATGCAGTCTCTGAGCTAGTAGCACCTGCGGCAATAGTGTTAACGCCATCTGAGCCTAACAATACATCGTCATTACTAAAAGCGGTATCTTTGGATATATAAAACTTGGTGGTAGTTGCAACAGCACCACCAACGCCTTGATTTTTGACCTGATAGCTTAGTTGAATAGTGCTACCAACTGATGCTGTACTAGGGGCTGGGGTATTTTGAACTATCAAATCTGATTTTTGAGTTGGAGTAATGGTGATTACTCCGGCAATACCGTTGTTAGTTTCATTGCTTTCAGCAACATTCCCATCACCATCGGCGATGTATGCTAAGTAATAATTCCCAGCAGTGATGTTACTGCTAAGACTGAGTGTGGTTGACTCGGAACTATAACTACCCGCAGCAATGCCGCTAACGTAGTCATAGCCCAAGTACACATCTTCGTTTCCGATATTTAAATCTTGGGAGAGGTAAAATTTGGTGTTACTAGCAACAGCACTGGCATTGCCTTGGTTTTTGATTTGATAGTTTAGTTGAATGCTACTTCCAGCCGCCGCCGAACTGGGATTTGAGGTATTTTGTACTATCAGGTCTGGTTTAGTAATATTAATTACGTTAGCAACAGCGTTGTTGTTTTCGTTGCTTTCGGCAACATAGTTATAGCCATCGGCTTGATACACCAAATAATAGCTACCTGCGGCGACGCTATTGCCGACGGTGAGTGTGGTTGACTCTGACCGATAGTAACCAGATAGGATGTTATCAACATAGTCATCGCCTAAAAATATATCTTCACTCCCTAAAGAGAGATCCTGAGACAAATAAAACTTGGTATAGCTATAACCAGCACTGGCATTGCCTTGGTTTTCAATTTCATAGCTCAGTTGAATGGTACTGCCACCTGCGGCATAACTGGGAGTTGAAACGGTACGTGCTATCAGGTCTGGCTGAATAGCAGCAGCAGCGATCGCTTGAGTAGAATTTCCGTTGCTTAGACTACTCTTCTTGGCATAATTGTTTTTACCTCCGAAAGCGTCGATTTCCGTAGAAGTATAACTACTGCGATCGCTCGATCTAAAACTATTTACACCACTCAGACTGAAGCTAGAGTCATTATTCTGATTATCAAAACTATTAGATTTTTTTGATGATAGAAGGCTGGCTTTTATACCAGAATTTTCATTAATAGAGTTAGAGTCTTTGGTAAAAAACATTAGTAGTTTCACCTCGTATATTCAAGTAAATTTGCACCAAGAAAAGTACTCAAATCCTTGATATATAAGGGAATGAGCCGGAAAATATTTCTTTGTAAGACAGGTGCTACAAATACACTTAACTATAAAATTACGTAATTAGCAAGTAAGATTACAGTTTTCTGCATACTTAAGCAATTTAAAAGGCGAATGAAGTATAACTCCATTCGCCAAAGACTATATTTAAGCTGCTTTTCAGGAATCAAATAAGCACAAGTTAACAGCTTGTTAAAGCTACTAAATGTTTGCTTGCTGCCGTTGATATAGTGACCAATACAAACCCTTTTGTTGTAATAACTCTGAGTGAGTACCACGTTCGGCAATCACGCCTTGTTCTAATACCAAAATCAAATCAGCGCGTTTGAGAGGGGCAAAGCGGTGAGCAATCAGAAACACAGTGCGGTTAGCGGAAACTTTTTGCAGGTTTTGTAGTACTTGTTGTTCGGTTTCACTATCCAAAGCACTGGTAGCTTCATCCAAAACTAAAATCGGCGCTTGGGAAAGAAATAACCTTGCAAGGGCAATACGTTGTCTTTGTCCGCCAGATAAAGCTGTACCGCGTTCACCCACATTGGTTTCGTAACCGTAGGGTAATTGACTGATGAAGTCGTGTGCTACTGCTAGTCTTGCCGCCTCTACCACTTGTTCTGCGGTAATGTCGGGAGTACCGAGAGTGATATTTTCCAAAATGGAACCGTTGAATAAAAAGTCTTCTTGGAGAACTACACTAACTTGTTGCCGCAGTGAGGCTAAATCGGCACTTTTTATATCAAAACCATCAATGAGGATGCGTCCTGATTCAATTTGATAGAGGCGTTGCAATAGTTTAGACAAGGTACTTTTACCAGAACCGCTACGTCCGACAATGCCAACAAATTGCCCTGGTTCAGCATTGAAAGAGATTCCCCGCAGAATTGCTTCAAAGTTCGGTCGGTAGCGGAAAAATACTTGCTCGAAGGTGACTTGTCCTTTCAGAGGTGGTAACACTAGACCAGTTCCTAGTTCAGCTTCTGGGGAGACGTTGAGAATATCACCAATGCGATCTACAGAAAGTAGCACTTGTTGGAGGGTTTGCCATAACTGTACTAAACGCAAAAGTGGACCCGTGACTCTGCCAGATAGCATTTGAAAGGCAACTAGTTGTCCAATTGTGAGCTTTTGTTCAATGACTAATTTGGCTCCAAACCAGAGAATCAGCATGGTGGAAAAATTGGTGAGGAAGTCACCAATGTTGCTGCTGATATTGGAGGTGGTAGAGGCTTTAAAACCTGTGCGGATGAAGCGAGCAAATAAGCCTTCCCAGCGATCGCGGGCTACTGGTTCTGCTGCATGGGCTTTAACGGAATGAATCCCCGTGATTGTCTCTACTAGAAAGGATTGACTATCGGCACTCCGGTTAAAAGTTTCGTTGAGCCAGTTACGCAGAATTGGTGTTGCAACTATCGTCAAAGTTGCAAACAGTGGCAGTACTGCTAAAGCCACAAAGGTGAGTGGGACGTTGTAGTAAAACATCAATGCTAGGTACACCACAGCAAAGATGCTATCCAGAATCACAGTTAATGCTGTACCCGTGAGAAACTGACGAATTTGTTCGAGTTCCTGGACTCGTGCTACTGTGTCTCCGACGCGCCGCGACTCAAAATAAGCCAAAGGCAGGCGCATCAGATGGCGAAATAGCTGTGCTGATAAACTTAAATCCAGACGACGGGCTGTATGGGTAAAGATGAATAGGCGCAGAATGCCAAGTACGGACTCAAATATGGCTACACAAAGAAGTGCGATCGCCATAACATCAAGAGTCGGCAAACTCCCCTGCACCATCACTTTATCAATAACTACTTGCGTAATTAGTGGTGTTGTTAACCCCAAAAGCTGCAAGGTAAAAGATGCTAATAATACTTCTGTTAGTAATCCCTTATACTTCCAAACTGCTGGGGTAAACCAACTGAGATTAAATGTTTCTTGTTTAGATATCAGTTCTACTTGCCACAATCGTCCATCCCACGATGCCTCAACTATGGATTGCGGTAAGCTTTCACAAATGCGATCGGGATTTAGAGGGTTAGCGATAATTAAGCGATCGCCCTTAACTCCATAAGCTACCACCCAGGATGGACTCTGGGGTGAGTCAGAATTCCACAATAGTAAAGCTGGAAATGACAGTTGTCGCAACTCACCCCAACTCACTTGTAACCGCCGCAACACTAACCCTAACTTTTCTCCTGCTTCCACAACCTGTTTTGGGCGTTGTCCTCTGAGTTGACGTTGCACCCATTCCAGTTGCACAGAGTTTTCTAGCTGTTGCGCCACCATTGTTAAACAAGCAGCCGCAGTGTTCCAGCTAGCAACAAATGGATAATTTGAGATGATTAAATTCGCGGCTGGGAGTCGTTTTTGGGGTTGGAGGCTGTGAGGGCTGGAAGTTCCATCTGAGACTGATCTTACTGAAGGAGTGGAAGAGAAGGAAAATGTCTCTCTTTCTCCCTCCATATCCACTGGTAAGACTTGCCAAAATTCCTGAATTTGTGGGTTAGAAAATTCTGTCCACAGGGCTGTATCCCAACACACTACTACTACTTCTTTGCTAGCAGCTACAGCTTTAAAATCCGCAGACAACTTTTGTAAATCACCAAACCAATCCCCCACTTCTAGGGCTGCCAAAGGTTTGCCAACTCCCTCTTCTCGTAAGCGAACTTTTCCAGCCACAATTAAGAATTGGTAACGACCCACATCGTTAGACCAAATTTTTTCTCCCAAACGATACTGACGAGTTTGACACTCATTTTCCAATTGGGATTGTTGTTCGGGAGTCAGCCAGCATAGCGGCGGCTGATTCCAAGGCAAAGAAGCTAGCACTTTTAATCGTAAAGATTCATTATCCAGAATTTTTAACTCACTTGTAGCTTGACTGTCAGTTTTTGAATTTTCTCTGCTAGCCATTTCTCAAATAACTCATTTTGTAGTGCTTGCTTAAGTTGAGTATCTTCTAAAGACGCTGGCAGAAATTGTTCTACTCGAAACAAACCATAAGGTCCTTCTCCTTGGGGAGAGTCTTTGCCAACGATTTCTATTGGTCCTATTAATTGTCCAGGACTTGCCACATCAATAGCTGCCCGTAATATATCCGGCATACTTCCTCGGCTGACTATTCCCATCATGCCGTTCACAATTCGGTCATCTGAAAGTGAATACTCTTTAGCTAGTTGCTCAAAACTACCTCCTTCTTCAATTTGGGTTTGTAGTTCGTCTGCCAATTCTCGATTATTAACAACTATCCGAGAAAGTACCACCCGATCCAAAAAGATTTTGCGTTCAATAAAATATTCTTGGATTTTTGGTTCCGTGACTACAGCTTTCAGCTTTTCTAACTTGTAACCAAAAGTAACTGATGTGTGAAATGCGGCGTAATCTGTGTTATTGGTTTTTAACCATTCTTGAAAACTTTGGGGGTCAGTCAGTTGATTTTTCAGTCTAAAGTCAATAATGGACTGTTCGGTTATTGCTGTACCAATTTCAATATCGTCTCGTGTTCGGATTTCTTGCTCAATTACGTGCTGGCGGAGAATATCCCCAATGAACTGCCCCAATTTTCCAGAGGCTTGCAGGTACTTTACAGCTTCCTCAATAGAAATTATTTGGTCATTAATTGTCAAAAATGATAAAGATTCCATGAATTAATTATGTGAAAATGGTTAAACACTTATAGGACTTTTAAATTAAATCATATAGAGATCATCTGGTCGTTGATGAATAACAATGATAAAGATTCCATGAACTAATTACATCTAAACGGTCAAAAAATTATATAGCTACTCAATATAATAATTTTCCATGATTATGTTTACAGTCTAGCGGGGACAAAACAGGATTGAAAATTTCAGAGGTAGTGCAGTAGTAAAGCAGATTGCTTATTTCCTACCACTGTCCCTCATGAGTATTGGGTATTGAGTGCTGTTAGCAGTAGCGGGGCGTTTAGACCTTTCTTAGTGCTGAGTGGAGAATCTCACTTCTTTATTCAGAACTCGCACAAGAGGAACCGTTTCGTTTTACCTAATGCCCAATTCCCAATTCCCAATGCTCGATCTACTTAATGATATTTATCCATGTCCAGGAAAGTAGCACAGCCGCGATCGCACCGATTAATGTATTAAAAATATTTACTACTTCATTGGTCAGCCAGGTATACTTAGATTGCAGTGTTGCCCCAATCACACTTTCTAAGTTAGTGGCAATAAATGCTGCCAGTACACACCAAGCGACTCCTAATAGATCGATTAAACCAACTCCCCAACCAACAAATGCGATCGCTACAGAAGCCACAATACCAGCTAAAGTCCCCTCCAAGCTGACCGCTCCTTCTGTACCGCGAGGCACAGGTTTGAGTGTGGTAATTAGAAAGGTGCTTTTGCCATACGCTTTACCAACTTCACTTGCAGTAGTGTCAGCTAGTTTAGTACTGAAACTTGCTACGTAGCCTAGTAATAATAGAGACTGGAGACTTGTACTGAGCGCAGCCGAAGTATTGGGAACTAGAAACTTGTACTGAGCGAAGTCGAAGTATTGGGAACTAGATACAAAAAATCCCGAATTTATTATCCCTACTCCCAAGGCACACAGCGCCCCGGTCAAAGCTGAACCCCAGACATTCTCCGGGCCCCTTGCCCCAGAACGCTTTTCGGCAATTCCTTCAGCCTCTTTCTGCGCCATACCGATGCGGGTAACACCAGAACCAACCAGAAAATAGAACATTACTACTGTATATCCTTGCCAGCCTAGAGTTACCCAAATTAGGATGGCCAGAAACCACGCATGAAATGATCCAGCAGGCGTAAGTAGCTTTTTCGGGGCAATCCAAGCTAAACCCAATAGAATTGTGTTTAATACTACTGCCACCAACCAGGGATTAACAGAATCAATTAAGGATGACATCAGCAATTAATCATGAGTAATTTTGTCTTAACATGAACAGAATAACGAATTTGTCATGCTTAGTGCTTAGTTCCTGAAACCTCTCCAGTTAAAGTAATATGTTTGTATTGTTAACTAAATTGCATCCGATCACTCTCAAAGCTGAGTGTAAAACTACAAACAACGTCTTATATATACACTGCAATATTTATTAAAGAAGGTGGATTAAACAAAATGCAAAATTTTTGTTTAGTTGGGTGGACTCTTCTAGTAACTGATCCAAAGCACTTTATTATGGTGCATTAAGTTCTCAACACACCATCTCTCATAAAGTTGTCAGCTTTGAAATCTCCGTTACTGAGTGTCTGCCCAGGCAAACATAAATTAGTATACCTGCACAAGAGAAAGGAGTCACCTAAAGAATTAAGTGTAAATTATGTAAATGTAGGGCGAAGTCTTTAGCCACAAGTTGCAGTGACTCAAGTTATACTCAGCTCTTAGTTTTAGTTATAAGGATCAAGGATATAAATTATTTTCAGCTAAAACTGTGTTCAACTTGACGACAATCAAAACTTAACAAAATAATAAATTTTAGATAGCATCAACTACTAATATTTTTCCCAAAAGCTATGAGCCAAACTTTATTCCATCTTGCTTTCCCTGTGACTGACATTGCCCAAACAAAAGCATATTACGTGGATGGATTGGGCTGTATTCCTGGTCGTGAAAACCATCACGCGCTGATTCTAAATCTCTATGGTCATCAACTAGTAGCTCACGTAACAAAAGAACCCTTAATACCGCAACACAGTATATATCCCAGACACTTTGGACTAATTTTTACCCAAGAACGTGACTGGCAAGACTTACTAGAAAGGGCACAACAACAACAGCTACTTTTTCGCGAAGAAACCAAAAATCGCTTTGTCGGTTCTCTTCTTGAACATCGCACTTTCTTTTTAGAAGATCCTTTTTATAACCTTATGGAATTCAAGTACTATCGTCACCCAGAAGCGATTTTTGGGAGTTACGAACATACGCAAATTGGGGATAGAACTTAAGTAATTCGTAATTCGTAATTCGTAATTCGTAATTAAAGATGAATAGATTCAGGGTGGTAAGTATCTTGGCTACTAATTGGATACTTTTTTCAGGAAGGGCAGCTTAATAGGCTTTGTTAAAGCTGCTTTTACTGCTGCTAAACTCCTTGGATCTGTTAGCATCCAAGGGTGTAGGGCAACTGGTACTATTACTTCGCTTCCTACGGGCATTTGTGAACTATTCGCTGGGACAATCATCAAATCATAAGGTGTCCAGATCGAAGTAAAATCTAATTGCTCCAATATTACAGCATCAGAATTTAAATCCTTGAGAAAAATGCTGTCGGGGCGCATTTGCACGCAACCAGGACGCTGGGAACCATAAGCAACCACAGTTCCATTATGGGGTGAAGAGATCGTAATAAATCTCTGAATACGGTTAATTCCTCCCAGTCGCTGGATATAGTAACGGCTGACAATCCCTCCCATGCTGAAGCCTACTAAATCTAGCCCTTGTTCTGGTGCAAAGGTGGCTGTAACATAATCGGTTAGCTGCCCTGCCAATTCATCAAGACCCACATCACCATTATTAGGAAACAGATCAAGAGAATATACAGGCCACCCCTGCAATCCTAAGTAACCTGCCATTTTATGAAAAACTGCCCCCGTATCGTCAATGCCGTGTACCAATAACACAGGATTGCGCTGCTGATTTTCAGTATTCATCTCTAAAATCTGGCTGAATGAAGTCTGTACAAAATGTAACTGAGTGCCGTTGCTATCTGCCAACAATCTATGACACTCCTCCCACTGGTTAAAAGTAAACTGCTTGCTTTTTTCCAATCAATAATTTTCAAACGAAGAAGTGTTAATTTTTATAAAGCTTGCTTTCAGAATCTTGCTCTTAGTTACAGTAAAATTTAATAATTAGTTCTCGGTGTATGAAGGTCGCAAGTGCTTGCATAAAGAACATTTGCCCTATAGTTTTACTACAATGTTGATTAAGCACAAATCTATAAGGGTTGTCACCAGAACGAGTTGACACCAAAGCAGAAAATGTTACATTTTTTCGTAATTTTTAACAATTACGGTCGAGTTCCAAATATACAAGGCAGGAGTAATTGTAATGGATTTTATCAAAAAGTTAATTTCAGGGATTCTCGGTTTCGTGACTAGGATTCTTGGTTTCGTGACTGGGTTGTTACCTGGTAAAAAACAAAGCAATGGTTACTTTTTAGAACTGGACGAAGCAACCAGTCAACCGAAACCAGCACCATCAAACGGTAAAAAGGCTGCGGCACCAGCAGTATCTCCGGCTGCAAAAAGTCCTGAACCTCAAACTGCTAAAGCAACCACAACTGCGACAAAGACCAAAGTAGAAGCATCTCAGAATGGTAAAGCTGTCAAAGCTGAACCCGCTAAAGCAGCCGCCACCGTTAGCCCAAAAACACCTGCTGAAACCACCTTTGCACCTAAATATCTTGCTCCTTCGACTACTAGCTCTAATGGTCGTCGCCGTCCAGGTGCGAATATGAGTGCTTACCTAGACATGGCACGTCAGGTTAAAACGCCTAACACGTCTAACAATTGATAGAGAGGCGAAATTGCCCGTCTCTACAAGTTAAATGTAAATCCGCAAAGTTAAGATAACTTTGCCAGTTGTAGATGGAGGAACTCTCCAAACTAGGAGCGATCGCTTAATTTTCTCCACTACAACTTCACCTTTTACAGTAGAGGCTTTTTCATCCAATAACTACTCTCCCTAAAATTCTGGTCTTTTGCCGGATTTTACCAATTGTTTGGTCTTGTAGGTTGATGATAAATGTTTTTAACTGGATTTTTGTTGAGCCCCAAAATTTAAAAACCTGGCGATTATAAATCAATACGGTTCTAAGTGCTACTTGTACAAAATCGTGGGTTTTGAGACGCGATAAATCCACGTCTCTACAAGTATTTTGGTCTTATCGGAACTGTATTGGATTATAAATGGCCAGGCTTACAATTTAAACTAAAATTCAGCACTTTGTGGTGTACGCGGAAAAGGAATCACATCGCGGATATTTCCCATACCCGTCATAAATTGCACGAGTCGTTCAAAACCCAGGCCGAAACCAGCGTGGGGAACAGTTCCATAACGACGTAAATCAAGATACCACCACAAATCTTCTGGCTTTAATCCTTGCGCTAACACGCGGCGTTCTAAAACCTCTAGGCGTTCTTCACGTTGGGAGCCACCGACAATCTCGCCAATTTTGGGTGCGAGAATATCCATTGCGCGGACGGTTTTTTCATCGTCGTTCAAGCGCATATAAAAAGCTTTGATTTGCGCTGGATAATCTGTAACAATTACTGGCTTTTTAAACTGTTGTTCAGCTAGGTAGCGTTCGTGTTCTGATTGTAAATCTAAACCCCAACTCACAGGATATTCAAATTTAACATCAGCTTTTTCTAAAACTTTGATGGCTTCTGTATAAGTTAAGCGTTCAAACTGATTATTAATAATATTTTCGGCTGTCGCCAACACAGATTTATCAATGCGTTCATTGCAAAATTCCATATCTTCTGGGCAGGTTTCTAACACATATTTAAAAATGTGTTTGAGAAACGCCTCAGCCAAATCCATATCGCCTTCTAAGTCACAAAAAGCCATTTCTGGCTCAACCATCCAAAATTCTGCTAGGTGGCGCGAGGTGTTGGAATTTTCTGCACGGAAGGTAGGGCCAAAGGTGTAGACGTTACTAAACGCCATTGCCATGACTTCCGCTTCCAACTGGCCGCTAACTGTTAAATATGTGGGTTTCGCAAAAAAGTCTTGGCTGTAATCTACTGCTTGGTTTTCTGTGCGGGGAATATTCTTTAAATCTAAACTGGTAACGCTAAACAGTTCACCTGCGCCTTCACAATCGCTAGCGGTGATGATAGGGGTGTGTACCCATAAAAAGCCTCTTTCTTGGAAAAATTGGTGAATTGCTGCCGAACAAGCATTTCTGACGCGGAAAACTGCACCAAAAGAATTAGTCCGCGATCGCAAATGTCCAATGGTTCGCAGAAACTCAAAGGAATGACGTTTCTTTTGCAGGGGATATGTATCGGGATCAGCTTCGCCGTAAACTTTCACAGACTCGGCTTTTAACTCAATCCGTTGTCCTTTACCAAGGGAAGCCACCAGTACCCCTGTAGCCTCAACAGCAGCACCCGTATTCAATTTTTTCAATATAGCTTCGTAATCCAGCAAATCCTGATTAATGACGACTTGCAAATTAGCTAGTGATGAGCCGTCATTGACTTCAATAAAAGCAAACCCTTTGGACTCGCGCTTCGTCCGCACCCAGCCTTGCACTTGGAGGGACTCATCAGGTTGGCCACTTCGCAATATTTCTGCAATCCGTCGATTTACCATATTTACCCAGCATAAGACTTTAATATCCAGCCTATGATAACGCCCATTCCACCAAAGCGGACGACTTGCCAGAAAGGTTTTTTCAGGCTACGCCAAGAAAATAACTGGCTTTCTAAGTTCACTTCTAGCCTTTCCAACTGCTGTTGAATGTGCCGTAACTCTGCTTTGATTTCTGGTGTCTGAGATTTATTGTGCTTTAGTTGATCGCGGCGCTGTTGCCATTGTGCCTGTTGTTGGCGATCGCGTTGCACTTGATCGTAACGCTCTTTTAAGGATAGGAGCGATCGCTCTACTTCCTCTAGTTCTTGTTCAAAATCTGGTTCTTGATTTTCTGCTGACGACTGTGATTGTTTTGGCGGCTTCATTTACAAGTAGTAAAGTAGAAGTAAATGCAAATGTGCCAATAGTTATGTCCCAATCTACCCAGCTGCCGAAAACCAGTCAACTGAATGAACTTAGTACTCTGGAACTAGCTCAAGCTCTCATGGAAAGACTGAGTATTTCCCCTAACGATTGGCATCGCCTCAAGTCTAACCGCAATTCCCGCGCTAATGAACAAGTGGCAGCAGCAATTGTGTATCTTTTAAAGAATCAGCCACAAGAAGCTCAAGCTAGATTAGAACAGGCAATTGGTTGGTTAGATCGCTCCATCTCCGCCCCTCCCTGTCCAACTCACGGCAAGTAGGGAGTAGGGAATGGGAAATAAAAATCAATCAACTAATAACTTTCCCCATTCCCTACTCCCTCATGGGAAGTAAAGAATAGGGAATAGTTAGTAAAAAACAATCAATTAATAACTTTCCCCACTCCCCTTTTATAGTCGCAGAGATAGTCCCCGGCGAGTTTCCATTTGTTTACAAAGCCTTAATTCTGTGCCTTTGCGGTTCCACTCTACCTGATCAAAAATTTGATGGAGAAGACATAAACCACGACCACTTTCTGATTCATCTGGTGGTAAATAGTCTGTTGGCTCTTCTTCAATAACAGATGAAGGAGTAAAGCCACTACCCTGGTCTGATATTATCCACCAATATTGATTATCAATTAAGGAAAAACGGACTACAACTGTTTTACTTGGGTCAAGATTATTGCCATGTTTAGCTGCATTTACTAGAGCTTCTTGAAGTCCTAGCCGCAGTTCTGCTTGTAATTTTGCTGGAATTTCTGCCAACAGTAAATCTAAGATTGGACAAAGGTAGAGGGTTGAGGCAAAACTAATAGTGCCCCAATAACGTGCAACTGGACGGAGTGAAATTGTAATCACAAGAGAAACCCCATAGCTTTCAGTTAGCTAGACATCAGTTTGCTATTACAGGCACCCTGATAAAACTTGAGGTGGTCATGCTGCCTTCAAACTTGCGTCTTTAAAACTAAATTTTGAAAATGCTAGGGAGCATTAGCCCTATAGTATGAGTTGAGATTGTTTGGATATATAACGGCTGCAATAGTTTTGATAATGATGTTAGCAACTTAAAAAGATGCTAGTAATTTGACCGAGTATTGGGATACTCTAGTTAATTGCCGATTTGTCATTTACACAATCCAATTCATATTTATAAGAACCTATGCAACTTGAATTTATTTAAACGAAAAGTAATTTTTATTTTCAGCTTAATTCAATTTTAGCATCTTTAGTATGCACTAGACTAAAATTTTCAAATTTCAGTTTTTGTAAAGGAATTACTATCCTTGTGCAAATGTGATAGCACAAGAAATGCGGCAGCTTCAACATGAGCAGTTTGAGGAAAAAAATCAGCAGGTTGTACCCGTGTGAGGGTATATTGCCCATCTTCACAAAGCAATTTCAGGTCACGGGCGAGGGTAGATACCTTACAGCTGACGTAAACTATGCGAGATGGTTTCAGTTGCCGTAAAGTGTCGATGACAGCGCGATCGCACCCCTTACGTGGCGGATCGAGTATTACTACTTCTGGTATTGTGCCCATTTTAGGAAGCAATTTCTCTACTGCCCCAACTTGGAAGGTCACATTATCAATTCCGTTACGGTGGGCATTCAAAATAGCTTGTTCTACTGCTGCTGGTTGCACTTCTAATCCTGTAGCAATCCGTACTTTTTTGGCGAGGGGTAAAGTTAAAGTCCCAATACCACAGTAGGCATCAACTAGCAACTCATGCCCTTGAAGATTGAGTTCTGATTGAATTATCTGCAATAGTGCCTCTGCTGTTTCTGTATACACTTGGAAAAATGTATCTGGGCGTACTTGAAATTCCAGTCCAGCAAAGTTTTCACGCAGGTGGGGGACTCCAGCGATGCAACGAGTTTCTAATCCAAATATAGCATTTGTGCGATCGCCATTGCGATTAAGTGACACTCCCACTAAATGGGGATAACGCTTTAACCATTCCTGGGCTTGGGTTTCAATTCCTGATAAATTCCAGTCTTTCACCACCAAAGTCAACAACATTTCTCCAGTGTGTCGGCCAATGCGTAAACCCAGATGGCGAATTTTTCCCTGATGGCGCTGTTCGTCATAAATTTGCCAACCTTGTCGTTGAATATCTTGCTTAACTTCGGCAAGTAAGGGATTTAATCGCGCATCTTGGACTGGACATTGATTTAAGTTAATTAATTGGTGACTACCTTTTTGGTAGTAACCAGCTTGTACCTGTCCTGTTGCCGATGTACCCAAAGGATATGTAGATTTATTACGGTAGCCCAAAGCAGAAGGGGCGGCGAGTACCGGATTTACCGGTGGTTGGACAAAACCGCCAATGCGCTCTATTGCTTGGATAACTTGATTTTGCTTGGCTACTAGCTGGTAGTCATAATTAATATGCTGCCACTGGCAACCACCGCATTTGTCCGCCACAATACAATTGGGTCTTATACGGTGGGAGGATGGCTCTAATAGCTCGTGGAGCTTCCCGTGGGCGTATTTTGGTTTAACATGAACCAAGCGGATAATGGCGCGATCGCCCGGTACAGTAGCTGGGACAAACACTACACGCTCATCAGCGCGTCCCACCCCATCACCTGTATCACTCAGGTTAGCGATCGTTACTTCAATTAATTCACCCTGTTGCCAAATTATTTTAGTCATTAGTCATTTGTCATTTGTCATTTGTTATTGGGCATGGGGCATGGGGCATTGGGCCAAACAGTTCCGTTAGCGGTAGCGGGGCGTTTAGCCCGTGAAGAGTTAGGAGTTACGAATTCTCCCCCTGCTTCCCCTGCTTCCTCACTCCCCACATCCCACTCCCCATTCCCCAAAAGTTTCAATTCAATACATAAGTAGCTCCTATCTCTTCACTTGTGTACCTCCGACTCGCTAAACTAACAGATAATATTTCAGGTGATTTCAATCATCATGACTGTAATTAGCCAAGTTATTCTCAAAGCCGACGACGAACTGCGTTATCCCAGCAGTGGCGAACTTAAAAATATCAAAGACTTTTTGCAAACCGGCGTACAACGGACGCGGATTGCGGCTACCTTAGCCGAAAACGAAAAAAAGATAGTTCAAGAAGCAACCAAACAACTTTGGCAGAAGCGTCCTGACTTTATCTCCCCCGGAGGTAATGCTTACGGAGAACGCCAACGCTCTCTATGTATCCGTGACTTTGGCTGGTACTTACGTCTAATTACTTATGGTGTGCTTGCTGGCGACAAAGAGCCGATTGAAAAAATCGGTTTGATTGGTGTGCGGGAAATGTACAATTCATTGGGCGTTCCCGTGCCTGGAATGGTAGAAGCGATCAATTCCCTCAAAACAGCTTCTCTTGGCTTATTGAGTGCGGAAGACGCTGCTGAAGCAGCACCCTACTTTGATTACATCATTCAAGCGATGTCTTAATACAAAGTGTGTGTTGGTTCTAGGAGTATACTTCCGGTCTAGTAGAGTGAGTGCAAGACATTAGCACTCGATAGGGATAAGATACCGAATTTGATCATACCCTCCCCACAATTGGTAGTGGCTGTGGCAAAATATCTGTCAAGTTACCAACCAGTTGTGGGGAAATTTATTTAAGTAATAGTTATGGGGCATTTCTCAAAGGATGAAGGATATACAGACATAAAAAACCGACAGTCCTTGGTTAAGGCTGTCGGCAATTAAGTGTGTTCCCTATTAATGACTCGGCTAGAGTTCAGTTGTCATTAATTATGCCTAGTTAGCGATCGCAGAGAGACGATCATAATCATAGATATGTGTGATTCTCGTCACTTGATTGTTACAGCTAAACTGCATACACCCGAATAATCTCTGAGTCTTAGTAAATCTATGCAAATTTGGAACTAAGAATATATACGCTAGTAGATAATTTGTCAGCTTAAAAGCAAATAACACCGATTAGACACTTACAAGGTAAAACACCAGACGGAGGAATTCCCAAACCTATGCCCCGTTTGCTAAACTGCTGTAGCAGAAAGAGCTATCTGCAAAGATAAATTTCTCAAAGCCCGTCGTAGACAAGATAATGGAGTTTCCATTGCTGTTGAAAGTGATAGTGGCATTAAGGGTATTGCCCGAAATAACCCCAGATACAAAGAGTTCAGAGCGATTGAAAGCGCTGAGATCGAGGGTGTCAAAACCATCTCCGCCATTAACAGTTGCAGCACCAAATCCTTTCAAGTAGTCATTCCCAGCGCCTAGAGCAATGTTGATTCCGCCACCGATGGTGACTTTCTGTTGAACTCCATCTAGGGTGCTGGTGGCGATAATTTGGTCATTGCCGTTGCCAGTCTTGATGATTCCTTCTCCATAAATACCATAAGCTGTACCACCAATTGATGCTGTCGCCTGTCCAGTAAGCTTATCAGAACCATTGCCAGTATCAATTATTCCATCGTTGACGATGCCAAATGCAGTGGAGTTTGTTCCAGAACTTTTACCATCACCAGTAATCTTGTCATTGCCCCACTCTGTAGTGATGGTGCCGTATTTAGTGTTTTGAATGCCAGTTCCAGTACCCACATCGCCGATCCCACCAGGAGCGATACCGCCTTTGCCGCCAATGCCAGTACCTATAATTGTGTCTTCTCCGTTTGCGGTATCCAGTTTGCCAGTATTGGCGATCCCAATTCCAGTACCGCCTTTGCCACCGACGCTCTCAGTAAGACCATCTATGCTAGCCCCGCCATTACCACCAGTACCAGTGCCAGTGATGGTGTCGTTTTCGTTACCTGCATTCAGACTACCACTATTAGCGATGCCTGTTCCAGTACCGCCCTCACCGAAGAAAAACTTGTCGCCGCCCTTACCGCCAGTACCGATACCAGCGATCTTGTCTTTTCCGTTCCCTCCATTCAGACTACCACTGTTAACGATTCCTGTTCCAGCACCGCCGTCGCCAGTATTAGGAAAGCCCTCGGCACCGATGCCGCCAGTACCTGTGCCAGTGATCGTGTCTTCTCCGTCTCCGCTATTCAGACTACCACTGTTAGCAATACCGATTCCAATACCGCCGTCGCCAGAGGAGGGACCGCCTGTGCCGCCGATATCACCAGCACCTGTACCAACGATCATGTCGTTTCCGTTCCCTGTATTTAGACTGCCACTGTTAGCAATACCGGTACCAGTACCGCCATTAGCGCCGCCTAAGCCATTGCTGCCCTTGCTGCCAGTACCTGTACCGAGGATCATGTCTTCTCCGTCCCCGGTGTGCAGTTCGCCCCTGTTGCTAATGCCAGTTCCATCCCCGCTACTGCCGGCGCTGCGGCCACTGCCGCCATTGCTGCCAATACCAGTGCCGACGATCGTATCTTTTCCGTTTCCTGTATTAATACTGCCACTGTTAGCGATACCTATCCCCGATCCGCCTTGACCACCGCTCCCAGGTCGACCTACTCCATTCGCGCCGTTACCGCCAGTACCAGTGCCGATAATCGTGTCATTTCCATCTCCTGCATTAATATTGCTACTGTTGCTGATACCAGTCCCAGTTCCGCCATTGCCACCGGAGAAGCCGCCGAAACCACCGTTGCCGCCAGTTCCAGTGCCGCTGATCGTGTCATTTCCTTTCCCTGCATTAATCTTGCTACTATTGCTGATGCCAGTCCCAGTTCCGCCGTTGCCGTTACCGTTACCATCGGTGTTGCCGTTGCCGCCGTTGCCACCGTTACCGATGCCTGCGATCGCGTCTTTTCCATTTCCTGTATTCAGACTGCCACGGTTAGCGATGCCATTGGCATTCCCACCCTCAATGGAGCCGCCGATGTCGCCGATGCGACCAGTACCTGTGCCCCGAACGGTGTCATTCCCTGAGCGCGTACAAATGAAACCTCCAGTTAAAATATCAATACCTATTGCTGGAGATGCATTTAACTGTTCTCCCATCAGAGTGTCAGAACCGGGGGTGCCGATGAAATTGGGTGGAACGGTAAGTCTAGGCATGATCAAAATCCTCGCTATTAAATTTTAGTGCGGTCAATTTACTAATTGGAATGAGTAGTTTCTCAAAAAATAAATTCCCAGAATCCTTTCTTCAAAAGCCACTTAGTTCAGTTATTGAGTTCGCTGTTGTATGAGTCACTTCAAGCGAATGAAATGCCAGCCAACGAGATAATTGAGATTACAGGGCATTAAAACTTGCGATCGCATCGCATCCTATTTTTTCTGCATTCAACTAGTGGCGCATCTAACAGGCTGATAGCCATTTCTATAACCTGGCAATGACCTATGTATATTACAAGGGGATAAATTTTATTACTTCACTCTTATCAGTATATTTACCAGTAATTTAGCGTTAAATACAATCTATCTTTAGGTGTACAAAAATATGGATCTTTAAGTAAATTTATTTATTTTTTTTTATCTTGAGCGTCATATAGTTATAAACTATGCTAATAAATGCACCTACAGGGCAAGTAAATCGATAGAATAATGCTCTGTACAATTGGTGCATAATTTCCATGACCGCCACATCTCCTGCTTTTTTTTCCCCTCAAGAAATCGCTGCTGAAGGTCTTAAACCAGAAGAATACGCAGAAATTGTCCGTCGGTTAGGCCGTCATCCCAACAAAGCTGAACTGGGAATGTTCGGGGTAATGTGGTCAGAGCATTGCTGTTACAAAAATTCTCGGCCTCTACTCAAACAATTTCCTACTGAGGGGCCCCGCATCCTCGTAGGGCCTGGTGAAAATGCTGGTGTTGTAGATTTGGGTGACGGACTCCAACTAGCTTTTAAGATTGAATCTCACAACCACCCATCAGCTGTAGAACCATTTCAAGGTGCAGCAACGGGAGTAGGCGGTATTCTTAGAGATATTTTTACAATGGGTGCGCGTCCTATTGCTCTATTAAATTCCCTGCGTTTCGGTTCTCTAGAAGATACCAAAACTCAAAGGTTGTTTCAAGGTGTAGTGGCTGGGATTTCACACTATGGTAATTGTGTAGGAGTACCCACCGTTGGCGGCGAAGTTTACTTTGACCCAGCTTATTCTGGTAATCCCCTAGTGAATGTTATGGCACTAGGATTAATGGAAACCCAGGAAATCGTTAAATCTGGGGCATCTGGCTTAGGAAACCCCGTGCTGTATGTTGGTTCTACCACTGGGCGCGATGGTATGGGAGGCGCAAGTTTTGCCAGTGCAGAATTGAGCGATCAGTCAATAGACGATCGCCCTGCTGTGCAAGTAGGCGATCCATTTTTGGAAAAGTCGTTAATTGAAGCTTGTCTAGAAGCGTTTAAAACGGGTGCAGTTGTCGCCGCCCAAGATATGGGAGCAGCTGGAATCACCTGTTCTACCTCGGAGATGGCGGCAAAAGGTGGAGTAGGAATTGAACTAGATTTAGATAAAATTCCTGCAAGAGAAACGGGGATGGTTCCTTATGAATATTTGCTTTCGGAATCTCAAGAAAGAATGCTATTTGTTGCCCATAAAGGGCGTGAGCAAGAATTAATCGACATTTTCCATCGTTGGGGACTTCAAGCCGTTGTCGCTGGTACTGTCATCGCTGAACCCATTGTGCGGATTCTCTTTCAGGGTGGAGTAGCAGCAGAAATTCCCGCCGAGGCTTTGGCGGAAAATACCCCACTATATAACCGTGAATTGCTGGCAGAACCGCCAGAATATGCTCGTCAGGCTTGGAAATGGACTCCTGATTCTTTACCTGCTTGCACAACTGCTGGCATAGAACTCCAAGGAGGTGTGCAAAGTTGGAATGATATTCTGTTAACTTTGCTCGATACACCCACGATCGCATCTAAAAACTGGGTATACCGCCAATATGACCATCAAGTACAGAATAATACAGTCATACTCCCAGGTGGTGCTGATGCGGCTGTTATCCGGTTGCGTCCTCTTGAAGAAATTCCCAATCTTAAATCTAAAATCCCAAATCTAAAATTAGGGGTGGCTGCAACAGTAGATTGCAATCCTCGTTATGTTTATCTTGACCCCTACGAGGGAGCTAAGGCAGTGGTGGCAGAAGCTTCACGCAATCTTAGCTGTGTGGGTGCAGAACCTCTGGCGGTGACGGATAACCTAAATTTTGGCTCTCCAGAAAAACCGATTGGTTATTGGCAATTAGCAGAAGCTTGTCGCGGTTTGGCAGAAGGTTGTCGAGAATTGGCGACACCAGTCACAGGCGGAAATGTCTCTTTATACAATGAAACCCTAGATTCTCAAGGCATCCCACAACCTATTTATCCCACTCCTGTAGTGGGGATGGTAGGGTTGATTCCCGATATCACCAAAATTTGTGGACAAGGTTGGCAAGCATCAGGTGATGTGATTTATCTTCTCGGATTGCCTCTGGCATCCAAAATCAGTTTGGGAGCATCCGAGTATTTAGCTACTATCCACAATACTGTTGCCGGAAAACCGCCACAGGTAGATTTTGACTTGGAACGCCGCGTCCAAAAAGTTTGTCGGGAAGGAATTCGTAATGGTTGGATACGTTCAGCCCATGATTCTGCTGAAGGGGGAGTGGCGATCGCACTTGCCGAATGTTGTATTGCTGGAAACCTTGGTGCCCAAATCAATTTAGAAATAGCAACAACGCAGTTAAACCGTGTCGATGAAGTACTGTTTGCCGAAGGTGGTGCCAGGATTTTAGTTTCTGTAGCATCAGAACAACAAGAAATTTGGGAATCATACTTACAGGAACATCTGGGTCAAGAATGGCAAAAACTCGGTATAGTCGATAATTCCCACACAGGTTTGGGGGTTTTCACCACTGATAACCAAACCTTAATCAAAGTTACGATCGAAGATATGAATGATCGCTATTTCCATGCGATCGCTAGGCGTATCGCCAACCAAACCACTATTTCTGAGTCCTGAGTATTTAGACTTCACTCAGAAATCAGCACTAATCACTCAGAACTATTAGCGTCTCTGAGCATAATTACGGTACTGTTTTAATAGATGGTTAAAGATTTATTAAGAAATCAACAACTATCTATAGACATAATCCCAGTGACTTGACCCCCCCACCAGGAGCAAAGCTAGCATGATCTCTATTCATTCTGTCACTTCGGATGAATACCCCGACCCTACCAACAACCCAATCAATAGTCATGAAAATCAGCCTGACAAGCCAGAAGAAGCTTGTGGTGTTTTTGGCATCTACGCACCAGGAGAAAACGTTGCTAAACTGACCTACTTTGGATTGTACGCCCTCCAGCATCGGGGTCAAGAATCAGCTGGGATTGCCACCTTTGAAGGTACAAAAGTCCATCTCCACAAAGATATGGGCTTGGTATCTCAAGTTTTTAATGAAACCATCTTGGATCAATTGCCTGGTAGCCTTGCTGTTGGTCACACTCGCTATTCCACCACAGGTTCTAGCCGCAAAGTTAATGCCCAACCCGCAGTCCTGGAAACTCGCTTAGGTTCATTAGCCCTCGCACACAATGGTAATTTAGTCAATACAGTGCAACTACGTCAAGAGTTGCTTGAGAAAAAATACAACTTAGTCACCACAACAGACTCAGAAATGATTGCTTTTGCGATCGCAGAAGCGATCAATGCTGGTGCAGATTGGCTAGAGGGTTCAATTCAAGCATTTCACCGTTGTGAAGGAGCCTTTAGTTTAGTTATTGGCACTCCTAACGGTGTTATGGGTGTCCGGGATACCAATGGCATTCGTCCCCTAGTAATTGGGACTTTAGCTGGTAATCCAGTTCGTTACGTTTTGGCTTCGGAGACTTGTGGTTTAGACATTATTGGAGCCGAATACCTGCGAGATGTAGAACCAGGCGAATTAGTTTGGATTACTGAAGAAGGTTTGGCTTCCTATCATTGGAGTCAACAGCCCCAAAGGAAATTGTGTATCTTCGAGATGATTTACTTTGCCCGTCCTGATAGCATTATGCACAACGAGAGTTTGTACAGCTATCGGATGCGCCTAGGACATCAACTAGCTAAAGAATCTTGTGTCGATGCCGATATTGTCTTTGGTGTTCCTGATTCTGGTATCCCTGCTGCGATCGGATTTTCTCAAGCTTCTGGTGTAGCCTACGCCGAAGGACTGATTAAAAACCGCTATGTTGGACGAACCTTTATTCAGCCAACCCAAACCATGCGGGAGTCAGGTATTCGGATGAAACTTAACCCGCTTAAAGATGTGCTGGCGGGTAAACGAGTAATTATTGTTGATGACTCGATTGTGCGGGGTACTACCAGCCGTAAATTGGTTAAAACCTTGCGTGAAGCGGGTGCAGTGGAAGTACACATGCGAATCTCTTCCCCACCAGTAACTCACCCCTGCTTCTATGGCATTGATACCGATTCTCAGGATCAACTGATTGCTGCTACCAAGTCAGTAGCGGAAATTGCCAAGCAACTGGAAGTAGACAGCCTCGCCTATCTCAGTTGGGAAGGAATGCTAGAAGCGACACGAGAAGACACCAATAGTTTCTGCTCTGCCTGCTTTACTGGAGATTATCCCGTGGCGATTCCTGAGCAAGTGAAGCGTTCTAAGTTGAGTTTAGAAAAGGTAGTGGTGTAGGAATAGAAGAAGGGAATAGGGTACAGGTTACAGGGTACAGGTTATTCCCTATCACCTGTCACCTGTCGCCTCTGCCCTAATCCCAATGCCCGCTCAAGATAAAATAGGTAAATCCCCTAACAAATATGGTTTATGAACCAGCCAATATCTGAAAGAGTGCGCTGGACTACCGCCGATTTAGAGTTGTTTCCAGATAACGGAAACCGCTATGAAATTATTGACGGAGAATTGTTTGTTACCAGAGCGCCTCACTGGAATCATCAAAAAGTCTGTGCCAGAATGATTGCTCCATTGGATAACTGGTCACAAGCTACTTCTTTGGGACAAGTCGTACCTGCTCCAGGCATAATCTTTGGCGACAATGATAATGTGATTCCTGATGTTGTCTGGGCTAGCAATGAGAGATTGCCCTTACTTTTAGATGAGGCTGGGCATTTGACAGGTGCGCCAGAACTAGTAGTATAGGTGCTGTCTGCTGGTATTGAGAATGAAAAGCGAGATAGGGAATTTAAACTAAAGCTTTACTCAGCAAGAGGTGTTAGGGAATATTGGATTGTGGATTGGCGCAATCAACAGGTGGAAGTTTATCGACGTGAGCAAGCGAGTTTAAAGTTAGTTGCTACGTTGTTCAGTGATGATGAGTTGAACTCACCCATATTGCCTGCTTTTAGTTGTGCGATCGCATCCTTATTTACCTAATACAAGTTTGCATAATTGCTGTAATTTCTTACTACTCGTTGAGTAGGTTACTTTTTTCAATATGGCAAAACTACTTTTAATTGCAGAGTGATGTCTACGACGGGCTACGCCTACTCATCCTTATCTATTTAATATAAGTTCGCATAATTATTGTAATTTCTTACTATTCATGATTTTCAATAAAAAGTAGAAGCTAAGAAGATAGCCTACATGTCATCTTTTGAATCAAACAGCAACAACACCGTTGAAGTAGATGGAATTCAATTTGCAACGGTAATGCCTGAGCGTGTAATCCAAATTCCACCAAAGCAGCCTAGTGCTAAAACTCAAGTTCAGTTTGGGATTAAGATTACTAACAATACAGCAAATCCTCGTAATTTCCTACTTTTCACAGCGCGACCAGAATTTTTCCAAGCAAACAAGCAAAAGGTGCCACAGTTTGGCCCTATTGCTAACACAGCCGGCTCTCCAGAATTATCCGATTTTAAATTACTGATGCCTGGAGAAAGCGTGACTTTCTTAGTGGAAGGATATTTTGAATGGTTTAAAAATGAACTGAAGTTTGTATTTATGAGAAAAGATGCTACCTATTGGTGGTATGGCAATTTTGAATCTGGTACATACTCGATTAATGTCATATATGAAAATCCTTATCCTGCCTGGGAGCAAGCTAGTTGGGGAGATGGAATTATCTCTTTCATGCCAATGCGGAAGCATCCAAGAAACCACTACTTAACACTTGAGAGTATGAGAATAGAAGATGTTTGGGTAGGTAATATTTTTACATCCCCTCTTGAGTTTTGCCTTATCCAGTAGTGGAGCTTAAATATGCTGTAAAAACTCAATTTTGGGCAATAACGGGTCAGTCACAATACCCACACCGCTAAAACCCCAGCGTTTGAGCAAGTTTCCCAACTGTGTACGCGGAATAGATTCCACAGAGAAGCGATTGGCTAGTTCTGCTGCATGGGTGTTGAGATAGCTAAGAGCATCAAAATTTTCCTGAAACAGCAACAAATAACCTGATGTTTCGGTGTCAGGACGAGCTATGAGATAATTACCGTCAGTTTTTGAGCGCACCAAGTAATAGACTTCGGACAGCATGGAGATGGGGATGGGGAGAGTGGGATAGCAGGGGAGGTGGGGGCAGGGGAGGCAGGGGGAGCAGGGGGAGAAGAATTAATAACCAATGACCAATGAAAAATGACAAATGACAAATGACTAATTAAGATTTTCTAGGCGAATGCGTGGATCGGCAGCTTTTAACATCAAATCGGCGATTAAATTACCAGCAATCAGCAAGACTGCGCCCATTACCAAGCTTGCCATTAATAAATATAAATCTTGAGCTTGTAAAGCCTGTAAAGTCAACCTCCCTAAACCGGGCCAGTTGAAGAAAAATTCGGCAATGAAAGCACCATTTAATAAACCAGCTAATTCAAAACCCAATAAGGTAATCAAAGGATTTACAGCGTTACGAAGTGCATGAACGTAGATAACGCGGTTTTCTGGCAGACCTTTGGCACGAGCCGTTTGGATATAATCTTGACGCAGCACATCCAATAATTCGCCGCGAGTGATGCGTTGTAAACCAGCAAAACTAGTAATTGAGAGGGCAATCGTAGGTAAAATCATGTGCCAACCGACATCTAAGATTTTGCCAAACCACGTTAATTCTGAGTGATTGATGCTAGTCATACTACCCACTGGGAATAAGGGCGAGGTGATTTGGGCTAAAACCAGCAGTGCCAAGGCCGTGATGAAACTGGGAAAGCCTTGTCCGGCATAGCTAATCACCTGTAAAAGTCTATCTGATAGCTTATTTTGGTTAACAGCAGCAAAAATCCCTAGAGGGATGGCGATCGCCCATGTGACAATTAGAGATGCGATCGCTAATAGCAAAGTAGCTGGTACTCTTTCCCACAACAGCGATGCCACTGAACGTTGATAAATAAAACTCGTGCCAAAATCTCCTTTTGTCAAGATTCGCCATAGCCATAGCCAAAATTGCTCTGGCCAAGACTTATCAAGACCAAACTGCCGCTTAATTTCCTCAATTCTTTCTGGAGATATCTTCGGGTTTTGCCGCAGCGTATCTACATAATCCCCTGGAGCGAGTTGAATAATGAAAAACGACAATGCTGATGCCAAAAACAGAGTTAGTAGTGCCTGCAATACCCGCTTTGCTACATAAATAAAAGTTTCGCTCGTGATTAGCCTGACTAGCCAATCCCTACCTGTCTCCAAGGAAATTCTCGTAGATGTCATTTGTCCTTTGTCCTTTGTTATTTGTTATTTGCCCTTTGCTAATGACCAATGACTAATGACCAATGACAAATAACTAATATTCAATTAGAGAGATAATCGGCACGTCCGGCAAATATTTACGCCCTTCTAAATCCCGTAGCTCGATAATAAACCCAAATCCTACTAATTCGCAGCCAATCTTCTGCACTAACTTTGCTGTTGCACTCGCAGTTCCACCCGTGGCAATCAAATCGTCCACAATCAAAACTCGACTACTTTCATGTAAAGCATCTTGATGCAGTTCCAGACAGTCAGTACCATACTCTAGGTCATATTCAATTGAGTGAACTGCGGCTGGTAACTTACCTCTTTTGCGGATGGGAATAAAACCAGCCCCTAATTGATAAGCCAGAGGTGAGCCAAAAATAAATCCTCTTGACTCTATACCAATTACATAATCTGGTTTTATTTCAGCTTCGTTGCATTTTTGTGTTAAAAAGTCAATAGTATAGCGTAATCCCTCTGGATCGCGCAGTAATGTAGTAATATCCCGAAATAAAATTCCGGGTTTGGGAAAATCTGGAATGTCACGAACGAGAGACTTCAAATCCATAAAAAGGGGAATGGGGAATGGGGAATGGGGAATGGGGAATGGGGAATGGGGAATGGGGAATGGGTGAGAAGAGAAGCGGGGTAAGTTATTGAAAAAAGAAGTATTGATTATTGATCAATTCCCAATGCCCAATTCCCAATTCCCTAATTCCTAATGTCCAATTTTCAGATACCTGAAAAATCGTACACTATAATGTCATACGCTGGGGGTCAAGTGGGAATCAAGGCTGAAGCTTCGTCCTTTGTTGACGATAATTAGAATCTAAACCAAGCTAGAAAAGGTATTACATTCAGAAATGAGGTGAATTAACTTATGTTTTAAAACTTTGATTTCAATATAGGGAAAACTTTGAGTAGAAAGAGTTAAGTAATGTATATATCAGGTAGTCATGCTACTGCTATAAGTCTAATGCTCAAGTCTTGGCTACTGATCTTAAATTTGTTTTATCTAGTCTGTTGGAACCGCACAAGGTATTTATAGAATGAATGTCTCAGCAAGTTTAACGCCGTTCAACAGTCCAACTCAAGATTCATTGCCGACGATTCTGGACACTTTGCCAGATCCTGCGATCGCTTCCAAGACTTGTCCTCGGAGAACGCGGTTGCAAATTGACCTGATTTTATTGGCAATTGAAGCTTTAGAGCTTGGTGGTTCGGAAGCAATCTTGAGTTTTGCTCAAGAGTTGGATCTCAAAGGAATTGTTAAAGACAGGGTGAATTTATGGCGGATGCGTAGCTCTAACCCGCTACGGAGAGCGCATATCCGCCGTCCCTTAAGTATCATGGAAGCAAAAGCTCTGGTAGTCATTGCTTGCTACATAGCGCGGCGTTTAACTGTTGTCATTCGCCAGTTATTAATGATATGTCAACAAATGGAAGAAAAGCAGATTCCATTGGAACAGAATTTGCGTCTATCTAATTACCTAGAGCGGTTTAGAGCGCATTTTAAAAGCCGGATGAATGCCCGACGTTCTGGTGTACTAGCATTAACTTCTGATGAAAAATTAGATGAGCTAGCTATAAATTTGTTAGGACAATTACTATTTTGTACTGGTACAGCTGGAATGCAGCGATTCTGGATTAGTCTTTTTGACGGTGAAGTGGAATGAATATTCAACGTAAGTACAGTCTACCTAATTGTACACTGCTTTTAGAAGGGTTAAGTGATGTCACTAGGGCTGCACACTTCCAGGAAATGCGCCCGGAATTATCAATATTGGTAAATGCAGAATGCTATTTATCTGGTTATAATCAGCCCCTAACGGGAGGGCGGGAATTTTTTGAAAGTTTGGTGAGGGCTGTTAGTGGGTATGCCCAAGAATTTTTAAGTAGTGTACCTAATCCCCAAGCACACAATCAGGAATCGGAGCTAGTAGAGTTTCGGAAAGTTGACAGCAACCGACATAGATTAATCATACATTCCGAAGGAACTCCAGAGGGATTCGATCACTCTAACAATTCCAAACGTCCGCCAATTGAAATAGATTTGAATACGGTGCAGTTGTTCGATTTAGTAGAAGCAGTGGATCAGTTTTTTGCTGATACCCAAACTTTACCTGAACTTTCTCTAGAACTACAACCAGTTACCAGACGCTATGGCGGTGCTAGTCAAGCTTTGGTTAGGCAGGCTGTACCTGCTGCCGTGGGTGTGTCAAGTTTAGCAGTAGCTGCGATCGCCTTTAACTTGATTCCACCTCCCCAACTGCGTCCACCACAGCCAACAACAGATGAGCAAAGTAGCTCTACAATAAACAATATCACTCCTCCAGCATCAGCAGCTGCAACACCCATCGCGCCTGCAACGCCCAGAGTAACGCCTACAGCTAATGGAAAGCCGGCAGTTAAAGATTTAGAAGTACTTTTAAATACAGTTCCAGAAATTACTGATCCATCACAGTTACGTGCATTGAATCGTCAAGTTTACAACCAAGTTCATCCAGCTTGGACTAATCGCTCAGGATTGCAACAAGATTTGATCTATCGTCTGGGTGTAGCTGCGGATGGAGCGATCGTCGGTTATAAAGCAGTAAATAAAGAGGCAAATTTAGGAGTAGGTCAAACTCCTCTGCCGAACGTACTTTACAATCCAGCTACCCGCCCTCCCATTTCCAATGAACCGATCGCTCAATTTCGAGTAGTATTTACTACCCAAGGGGTGCTGCAAGTTAGCCCTTGGCGGGGATATGCTAGAACACCAGAGGTAGTGGGTGCAAAAATTGCTGACTCTAATATAGTCAAAAATTTAAACCAAAAGCTTTATACTACAGTTCGGCAAACTTGGAGTGGCAAACCCACCTTTACGCGAGATTTGAAATATCGGGTAGCAGTCAACAAAGATGGTGTAATTGCTGACTATGAACCACTCAACCAAGTTGCATTTGACTATTTTCGGGAAACACCTCTTCCAAAGATGTTCAATGCTATCTACGGTTCCAATGTAGCAGCTCCCAACGATAAACAACCTCTCGCCCATTTCCAAGTGATATTTAAACCTAGTGGCACGCTGGAAGTTACGCCTTGGAAGGGATATCAGTAATTGGGAATGGGGAATGGGGAATGGGGAATGGGGAATGGGGAATGGGGAATGGGGAAAAGAATTAATTTCTATTCTCTATTTCCTATGGATTTTAGATAAGCATTAAGCTTGGGTAAGAGTTCATCAAGAATTGGTTTAAATTTACTTACCTGTCCGTTTGTCAATAATTGTCTAGCATAGGCTAACCTCAGCCAACTGATAGTTTCATACAAAGACCCTCTGGCAATCTTGACAAAACGTCGATTGTCTTGATAGTTGTACCTACCTTTACCTTCTGCGATGTTCGCACAAACACTATCAGCAGACCGAACAATTTGCTTACCCAGTGTATCTTTAGTGAAATTGTCCCATTCTTTAACAATGTGCCAAATTTCATTAGCCAGCTTTTCAGCAAGTTGATAAACTTCTAAGTCCTCAAAATCAGGTCTTCCCACAAAAGTCCATTGATCATTTATTGATCAATAGTTCCCAATTCCCAATTCCCAATTCCCAATTCCCAATTCCCAATTCCCAATTCCCATTTACCTTGTAATGCGCCGCATATAATTTCCCCACAACTGAGCGGCTTGAGCGCTGCTACCAGATGTTGGGGAATTGTTGTCGTTTCCCAGCCAAACACCAGTTACAAGCCGCCGACTTGGGATAAAACCTATAAACCATAAGTCAACGTTTTTATCAGTCGTGCCTGTTTTACCGGCTTCTCCCAGTCCAATGGCAGCACTACGACCAGTGCCTCTGGTGATGACACCACGCATTAAGCTAGTCATCTCGTCGGCTACACCACTTGGCAGAACTCGTTTGTTCGCATCTGGATCTTGGTCGAAGGAGTAGATTACCCGACAGGTTTTGATATCATTGCGATCGCTGCAATCACCACTGTCTAAAATTCGGTTAATCGCATGAGGAGGATTCCACACTCCACGATTACCAATAGAGCCAAAAGCACCAGTCATTTCCAAAACATTGACCACACTTTGACCCAGTACTAAGCCAGGAACCGGATCGAGGTTTGACTTAATTCCCAAATTCTGAGCCATCGCCACTACTTTATTCAGCCCGATTTCTCTAGCAACTCCCAAGGCGATGGGATTTTCTGAAAGAGCCAGCCCGGTGGCAATATCTAAACTGCCAGCACCTGAACGACAGGGTTTGTAAGTGAAGCCTTGCCAAGTTAAAGGAGCGCAGGAATAATTCTTAGATGGTGAAATTCCCTGTTGAATAGCGGCGGTGTAAGCAAAGATTTTAAAGGTGGAACCTGGTTGTCTTTTGGCTTGAACAGCGCGATTGAACTGACTTTTTTTGTAATCAGTTCCGCCTACCATTGCCAGAATGCCACCTGTACTGGAGTCAAGAGTTACCACAGCCCCTTGAGAAAAGTTAAAACTTCCACCACTATTATTGACTGAATTCCGCAACGCCGATTCAGCTTGGCTCTGGATAGCAGGATCAAGCTGGGTTTCAATGATATAATTCCCTTCGTTTGCAGCTCCCTCGCCCAAGATTGATTCAAGTTCAGAGAAGACGTAACTGTAAAAATAAGGAGCGATCGTCTTAGCCTGCTGTTCACAAACTTTAGGACTAACTTGAACAGTGGAACGTCTAGCTCGGTTCGCATCTTCAAGCTTAATTTTGCCCATTTCCAGCAACCGCTTAATCACACGATTCCGGTATTCAGCTGCTTCTAGCTTATTTGGCCCATCCCCACAAAAATCGAATGCGTTGGGAGCAGGTAAAATTCCTACCAAAGTAGCTGCTTCTGCCAAAGTTAATTCTTTAGCCGACTTCTCAAAGTAATACCGGGCTGCATCCTCAAAGCCAGAGGTATCTCCCCCTAAGAAAACCCGATTTAAGTACATCAGCAAAATTTCGTCTTTGCTGTAAAAGGTTTCTAACTTTAAGGCGACAACTGCTTCCCGTAATTTGCGTCCAAGGGTATCCTGTCTACCTACATACTCACGGAACAAGCTGCGAGCAACTTGCTGCGTAACAGTGCTGGCTCCTTGCTGCACATCTCCGCTACGGCTATTGATCAACACGGCTCGTAAAATCCCCAGAGGGTCAACCCCAAAGTGCCAGTAATAACGACTATCTTCTGAAGCTACTACGGCAGATGACAAATAAGGGCCAAATTCCTCTAAACGCTTCATATCTACATGAGAGATCGTTCGAGGCTCTCTCAATGGGGTGGCTCCATCACGAGCGTAAACAACTACTGGAGCGCGTGTAGCTGTAGGTAGGGGTCTAACTGAAAATTTCAGCCATTCTACGCCAATTACTAAGGCGAACAAGGCGCTGACACCACCAACACCATAAGCTGTCCAACTTGCAGCTTTGACATACCAGGCTGGTGGATCGACGTATTGCAGGCGCACAGAAGCGGCTAGTTCTGGGGGCCCCAGAGTCAGAATATCGCCGTGACGTAGTTCTAAGGAATTAACACGACGCTTGCCACGATAAATGCCATTGGTGGAGTTTTCATCTTTGATGACGAAAACTGGTGTGCGCTGAGTAGAATTCCGCGATAGCGATAGGTGAATTTGGCTGACAACAGGGTTACGGACGACGATATCGCTGGATTTGGAGCTACGACCGAGAATATAGCGATCGCCCAACAGTGGATATACCTCTGCTTTATCCGCCCCCGCATCCTGTACCCAGAGTTCCGGTACTTTGGCATTAGGCTTGAGCGCCAGTTTGGAAAAATCAACCCTAGCTTGGATAGTATGGACTGCTTGAGTCAGTTGACCAATTAACGTTTGTGGCTTGTGAGGGGGTTGGGGAGAACTCATCGGCTATTCACATCACACTTTTTAGTGAAGAATGGGGCGAATTACAATTTTAGATGTTAGTCTTTCATCATTTTACTCATAAGCCAAAGCATAAATTAGCTATACGGAACTTTTTGCTCTAATTTATACTGAATATTACTTTTTCATCCGAGTTAAATCGTTATTTTTATCACTTTGTTACAGAGAAATAAAATTTTGTCTCCTTCCTAAAGTCTTATTCTATATACTAATTTTACTTCAATGACTACAAGCATAGATTTGAAGCTTGTATTTATAAACACTAGTTATTAACAAACAACAGATTTAATTTTTACCAATTTTACATATCCACATATTCTGCAACAAACTTAAATATATTCATTTAGGAAGATTTTCTAAATCTTATTATCTGTTTTAATGGGCCGAGTGTTCCGTTGAGGTAAATTTCAGAATGATGGGAAAATCTCTGACCCTGATTGGTACAGCTCTATCTTTGGCTCTCACCACTAATATTGCCGTAGCCGAATCCAGTAAATCCCCCATAGCTCAATCCAGTAGCGAATCTACTAGCGCACCAACGGAAATCAAGATGTCGCCAGAAGGTATGAAAATTCTGTGCGAGTATTTTCCGCTCAACTCTCGCTGTCCCGGCGGCACAGCCCTTACCCCTGGTGCGGCTCCTGGTAGCACTACAGCACCAGCAGAAACCACACCTAGCACTGCTCCTGGTAGCACTACAGTACCAGCAGAAACCACACCGAGTAACATCACTCCTCCCGAAAGCACTCCGGCACCAGGAAGTGTTACCCCACCTGACAGTGGAACTCCTGAAAGCACTCCAGCACCAGGAAGTGTTACCCCACCTGAACCTGGCGCTCCTAGTAACTTAACTCCAGCACCAGGAACCGTTACCCCACCTGAACCTGGCGCTCCTAGCAACTTAACTCCAGCACCAGGAAGTGTTACTCCAACTGAGCCTGGCACTCCTAGCAACTTAACTCCAGCACCAGGAAGTGTTACTCCATCTGAACCTGGCGCTCCTACAGAACCAGGTGCCAACTCTCCCAGTACTCCATCTACTGCTCCTGCCACAGGTAAATAAATTAAAAGCTGGATACGTTTGACATACTAATTTACCATCAGCGATCGCCTGTGCATCTTGACTTTCTGCACCAGTTATGATGACTGGTGTAGGATATAAATTCAAATCTCTGGAACCCATAAATCAAGTCTTCGCATATAGGACTGAGAAATGGTTTCAGTAATTAATAGCCTGGGATTAATCATCCCAGGCTTAATAGTTTAATCCAGCCTACCGGTTGAAGTTGGTGTTTTTTGGAAGGAAGCAATTAACAAAAAAACAATACCAATACTAATAAAAGAATCTGCCACATTAAATACAGGAAAGCTAATCAGGCGAAAATCAAGAAAATCAACGACATGTCCTAAAACAAAGCGATCAATACCGTTGCCCATAGCTCCACCTAAAATTAAGCCATAGCCCAACTGATCCCATAAATTTAATGTTGGGCCAAACAAGGCCAACGCTATCAATACCAAACTCACTCCTAAAGATAGCCAGCGCAACCACTCTACTTTCCCACTTAACAGACTAAAGGCGGCACCAGTGTTAGTAACATAGGTAAAGTGAAATATTCCAGTTAAGAGTGGTAGTGTTTGCCCCAAACTGAAGGTTTGTACCACCCAGTATTTTGTTATTTGGTCTAGGAAAAAAGCTATAAAGGCAGCAATCCAGAAAAGGCGGTTTTTTAAACGCATGAAACTAGGGGCTAGAGACTAAGGACTAAGGACTAAGGACTAGGGGATGAGAAAATTGTAAATTTCTTGCCCCTAGCCTCTAGCCCCTTGATGACTAATAAAACATTAAGTGACGCAATATATATGCTATTACAGTAACGGCACAGACCACACTTAATTGCCCTGGTAGTGCAAACCAAGAGTATCTGAGGATTGCTTGCATCAAAGGTAGATTTTCTGTGCCTTTCCACTGAAAAATATAGCTAATAATCAAATAACTAATACCGCATAGATGCAGAGTTAACAAGCCACAGATGCAACTAAAGGCGAGAGTTTCTAGTCGAGGTCTAGCTTTAAAGGCAACTAAGCCACAAATCCAAGCTCCAGGAATAAAGCCTAGTAGATAGCCAAATTGAGACAGCTTAACATAACCAATACCACCTCCATCGGCAAATACAGGTAATAAGGTTAACCCCATCACTAAATAGGCAATTTGCGAGAGCGCACCGGCATTTTTGCCCCCTAAACAGCCCACTAACAGTACTGCGCCAATTTGAAAAGTGACACCTAAAGAAAAAGTCTGAATTCCGTGCTTACTCCAATTCCAAGGAAAGGTGATGCCATAAGCTTCTAAGAAGGTACCACCCATTGTCAGGAGTAAGCCAATCATAGACCATAGTAATTGATTGGAAGCAGCAAACATTTATCAGGCAACCAGGAAAAGGCAAAAGGGAAAACCAACAGCAACTAGGATGTTCATTAGTATTGAAATGAAATTTGTGCTTACACCTCTAAGAATTAGCATATTTTTTTTTGCCTTTTTGGTGTGTAACTTTTCAGTTCTACGAATTATTACTTAGGTGTCTATAGCTGTAAGTTGATTGACTGAAGCGTAGTCTGATTCTGGTATTTGACCTAATACGTGGTAAAGCTAGCAAAATTTAGTATTTAAACTAAGTTTTTAGATTCAGTGCCAATTTATGCTACAAATTGTTAAAGATAGTTCTTTAATTCACTTTTTTTAGCGATCGCCCCGCATACTCTCCATAAAATAGGCAATTTATAGTTTTCCTTCTGCTTTATCTAAATTAGTTCACTGTCTAAACTTAGATTGTTTAGTTATGACTTTAAGTCTTTAAGTCTGCTTAGACCTATAAGCAGCAATAACTTTCATAAAATTTCAAAATTTATTAAGTTTTCAATAATAACACAATTTGTTATTTTTTATCATTTGACCAAAAAAGTGACCTTATCAATCAAATTTTGCCAATATTTATGTAACCAAATCACTGTGGTACTATTTGTAATCTGTAACTAAAGCGGCAGTATAAATTTTATCAAGCAAAAGTAAAAACGAGTGTTTGTTCTTCATCAAAAAACGAGCTTTTTTTGCTTTGTTAACCTATCCTTTACCTTTACCTTAATCCTTTAGGGGTATTCTTAGAGGCGCTCACCTGAAAAGTTACCCAAACATTGATAGCGATGCCATCACCTTTTCGTGTAACAAAAATTCATCGCCTCACAGCTTCAGTTTCAGTGTTAGCACTGACAATCAGCCTAGCTGCATGTGGCGGACAGCAAAATCCAGATAATACAGCCACAAAGGATACTCCTTCTGGCACTGCTACAGATACGACTGCCTCCAGTACAACCAAATTAGATTTAGGTGGAAATCTCAAGTTAAGCGGAGCTGGTGCGTCTTTTCCAGCACCACTATATGATACATGGTTTACTGATCTAAACAAAAAGTATCCAAATCTACAAGTTGACTATGCCTCAGTTGGTAGCGGTGCCGGAGTTGAGCAATTTATCAAAGGGACTGTAGACTTTGGTGCCAGCGATGTTGCTATGAAGGATGAAGAAATCCAGAAGGTACCAGCGGATAGGGGCGTTATTTTACTGCCTGTCACTGCTGGTAGCATCGTGCTAGCTTACAACTTGCCAGATGTTGCAGAACTTAAACTACCACGAGCAGTTTACGCTGATATTCTACTGGGCAAAATAACTTCTTGGGATGATCCCCAAATTGCCAAAGCTAACCCAGGTGCAAAGCTTCCTAAAGAGAAAATCACAGTAGTTTATCGTTCAGATGGTAGCGGAACAACAGGTGTGTTTACAAAACACCTCAGCGCTATTAGCCCGGAGTGGAAGACTAAAGTTGGTGAAGGCAAAACTGTCAACTGGCCTAGCGGAGTTGGTGCTAAGGGGAATGAGGGTGTTACCGCCCAAATCCAACAAACACAAGGTTCTATTGGTTATGTCGAGTACGGCTATGCCAAACAAAATAGTCTTAAGTCTGCTGCTTTGGAAAACAAAAGTAGTAAGTTTGTTGTGCCTAGTGAGAAGTCAGCCTCTAAAACTTTGGCATCAGTAACTCTACCGCCCGATCTCCGCGTCTTCATTTCCGATCCAGAAGGGGCCGATTCCTATCCCATCGTCACTTACACCTGGATTTTGGCTTACAAGAAATATCCCAACGCGGCAAAAGCTAAGGCAGTTGAAGCTGCGATCGAATACGCTTTAACTGAGGGACAAAAACAGGCTACGACATTAGGATATGTTCCTCTACCCCAAAATGTCATCGCAAAGGTTGCTGCGGCTGCGGATCAAATTAGTCCAGACTATAAAATCGCTGTTGGTAGTGGTACTAGCGCTAGCAAGTAGCTACAGTCATAGACATGAGGCATTGCTAGACAATAATTTTTAAGCTGGTTATTAAACTAGTTTGAAAAGACGATGAGGCAACAATTTTGCTTAGATGGTTGCCTCCCATATCTTCCTCTGATTTAATTGTGAAAGTCGGTAGTCATGACTACAAATTCTCAAAATCTTTCATCAGCGACAAAAAATCGCTCTGATGTAGAAAAATCTCTAGATCGCGGTTTTATCTGGCTTACTAAAATTTTCGCCTTTGGGGTTGCTGCCACTTTATTATGGATCGGCTTCCAAGTTGCAATTGCTTCTGGGCCTGCCATCCAAAAGTTTGGTGCTAGCTTTTTAGCTAATACCACTTGGAACCCAGTTAATGATAGCTACGGGGTGCTACCTCAAATTTATGGAACTCTCTTGAGTTCTTTTATTGGTTTACTGATAGCTGTACCGATTGGAGTTGGTACTGCTATTGTACTAAGCGAGGATTTTTTACCCGCAAAAGTGAAGTTGGTACTAGTTTTTGCAGTAGAACTGCTCGCAGCTATTCCCAGCGTTGTTTACGGCGTTTGGGGTATTTTTGTTTTAGTGCCTATTTTAACTAACTTGGGAAAATGGCTCAATAGTTACTTTGGCTGGATACCATTTTTTAGCACCCCCCCTACAGGACCAGGAATGTTACCGGCAGGAGTCATATTAGCAATTATGACTTTGCCCATTATCACAGCCTTATCGCGTGATGCCTTAATTTCTATACCACCCAGTTTGCGCCAAGCCGCCGTAGGACTAGGAGCAACCCGATGGGAAACTATATTACAAATACTTATTCCAGCAGCCTTTTCGGGGATAGTTAGCGCTGTGATGTTGGCACTCGGTCGGGCAATGGGTGAAACAATGGCTGTAACAATGTTAATTGGTAATTCCAACAACATTAGTATCTCCCTGTTAGCACCAGGTAATACAATTTCTTCTCTACTGGCGAATCAATTTTCCGAAGCTAGTGGTTTACAAGTTTCGGCTTTAATGTACGCTGCTTTAGTTCTATTCTTCTTGACCTTGGTAGTTAATATTATGGCCGAGTTTATCGTTCTGAGAGTCAAGCGACTGTAGCTTAGTTTTGGGTTGAATTATGACTTCTAGTTTTCCAGAGCGCAGTCTAACTCGCGCTCCTATGTCTCAAAGGACACTGTTTAATACAGTAATGACTGTAGTTGCATTTATCTGTGGGATATTGGCACTTGTGCCTTTGTTAGCAGTACTTTCTTACGTCATTATTCAAGGCTTTAGCAGTTTGAGTCCCAGCCTCTTTTTTGAACTGCCACCCAAAGCTTTACAACAGGGAGGAGGCTTTGGTAATGCCATCTTGGGAACACTATTAATGGTAGGAATTGCTGCCCTGATTAGTATCCCATTTGGTGTTTTAGCAGCAATATATATCACAGAATTTAGTTCAGCGCAAGTAGCGAGATGGGTACGTTTTGCAGCTAACGTCTTGAGTGGAGTACCGTCAATTATTGCTGGGGTATTTGCATACGGGATTGTAGTTTTGACACTAGTAAAGTTAAACTTAGGATCATACTCTGCTTTAGGTGGAGGGTTTGCACTGGCAATTTTGATGTTGCCAATTATTGTCCGAACCACTGATGAAGCCTTGCAGTTAGTATCGCAAGATTTGCGACAAGCATCTGTAGGGTTAGGGGCAACTAACTTTCAAACAGTAACACAAGTAGTTTTGCCAGCAGCTCTACCTGCGATTGTAACTGGGGCAACGCTAGCGATCGCCAGAGCATCTGGAGAAACCGCACCTTTACTATTTACTGCGCTATTTTCCAATTTTTGGCCCGATGGCTTATTCCAACCAACAGCTTCCCTTGCTGTTTTGGTTTACAAATACGCTATTTCTCCGTTTAAAAATTGGCAATCACTAGCTTGGGCGGCATCTTTGATTTTGGTATTGATGGTTCTAATCACAAGTATCATTGCTCGCTGGGCTACTCGCAAAAAAGCTTAGGGAAACGGCTTACACATAGCGGATTTGTATCGCTAAAACTAATACTGCACTTAATTTATGGCTACTAATATTAGCACAGTCAACGGTACTGAAACTGTTTTACGCACCGAAAACCTCAACGTTTACTACGGCAAGTTTTTAGCCTTGCAGAATATTTGGCTAGATATACCAAAAAATCAGGTTACAGCTTTTATCGGCCCTTCTGGTTGTGGTAAAAGCACATTGTTGCGATGCTATAACCGCCTCAATGATTTGATTGAGTCATTTCGGGCAGAAGGTAAAATACTTTTTTACGATAAAAACTTGTATGCATCCGACATTGATCCTGTAGAAGTACGTCGGAGAATTGGGATGGTGTTTCAAAGACCAAACCCATTTCCCAAATCAATTTATGAGAATATTGCTTTTGGAGCCAAAATTAACGGCTACAAAGGTAACATGGATGAATTAGTAGAACGGAGTTTGCGACAAGCGGCTTTGTGGGACGAAGTTAAAGATAAACTGCGGCAAAGCGGCTCGTCTTTATCGGGTGGACAACAACAAAGGTTATGTATTGCTCGTGCGATCGCAGTCCAGCCTGAAATTATATTAATGGATGAACCTTGCTCGGCTCTCGACCCTATTTCCACCTTGCGGGTTGAAGAATTAATTCACCAGCTGAAAGAACAATATACCATCGTTATTGTCACCCATAATATGCAGCAAGCAGCGCGGGTTTCTGATAAGACAGCCTTTTTTAATGTCAAAACTACGGAGTCTGGAAGTCGTAATGGCTACATGGTAGAGTACGACGCAACAGAACTAATTTTCAACAATCCTCAACAGCAAGATACCAGAGATTACGTTAGCGGTAGATTTGGATAAATGACTGCACATTGTTGATATTAGAGCAATGAGGGATACTCGGAAATCAGAGCTGTGCGAGATTCCTCTAGTTTTTTTTTATTTATTTGCCAAGGTTAGCGTAGGCACAGCCCGCCGCAGGCATCGCTTGATATATTGTGGCTGTTTCTCGATCAAGAAAAGCAACAATTAACCTGTTTATACAAGATTTGCATTAATTGGGTTGGGTACGACACCCACTCCAAAAATTTTTATTGAAAATAGTAGGTGTGTTTACACCGTGCTGCACTAGTCGATTTTTGAGTTTTTTCTAAGCGGGCGGCGGGAATCGAACCCGCATTAATAGCTTGGAAGGCTATAGTTTTACCACTAAACTACGCCCGCAAATTTCCAACTTTATAAATATAACACACGTTTTTGGAAAAATTCAAGCATCTAATTGGAATTAGCAGGCTGGATTTTGATTCGTACAAACAAATTGCTCAAATCTGGTTTTGTGCCGTCGTTGTTGTGAGCGGCAAGAAAGTTTTCTGTCTTGAAAACATCATTGAGAACTCGTTCGTATGTGCTTTTTTCACTTTGTAGTGTTGCAGGTTCTATTTCGAGAACTACAGCCTGTTGAAAGTTGCCATTGCGATCAATTATTAAACTAACAAGCATCTGTGCTGGCTTAACTTCGGAATCGCCAGGTAGAAAACTTGAGTCTAGTTGTTTTGTGTTGCTTCCCGTGTATGAAGCGATAACCTCGGGTAGAGCATCTTGTCGAAATCCTTTTGTTTGTATGAACTTAATCATTTCATCCCTAAGCAAAGGGGCTACTATTGCTACCGATGCTCCCCCAGTAGGAGTTGGTGGAGTTTCCCCAGTAGGAGTGGTTGGAGTTTCCCTAGTAGGAGTGGTTGGAGTTTCCCCAGTAGGATTTGGTGGAGTTTCTCTAGTAGGAGTGGTTGGAGTTTCCCTAGTAGGAGTGGTTGGAGTTTCCCTAATAGGAGTGGTTGGAGTTTTTATGTTTTCAGCTTCCGAAACTGGTGGAGTTGATGGAATACCTGTTGGTAGTGCCGTTCCCTTTCCCAGTTTGATTTCTTGACGGCGGTTCCAAGGTATATTACCGATTGGAACTGTAGGTGTCGGTGTGGCTGTCGGTTTTGGCGTGGCTATCGCTTTCGGTGTAAATGTTGGTTTTGGCGTAGCTATCGCTTTCGGTGTAACTGTCGGTTTTGGAGTGGCTGTCGGTTTCAGTGTAGATGTAGGAACTCTCTGTTGTCTATTAGGTTGAGAGGGGTAAATTCGACTCTTTTGCTGGAGATTATCAGCAGAATTTATTGCGCCAACAAAATCTTGATTTCTGGGCGTATTTCTTGCTGTTTTTGCTGAACGCGCTGGTACAGACTTTTGAGTTATGGATGCTGGCTTTGGCGAAACTCTTTTGGCTGTTGATTTTGATTGAGGAGCAATATCTATCAATTCAATGGGAACAGCAGATTGACTTTGCTGAGGAAACCACAGACTGAAAGCATTAGATGAGCGCATCAGCCAGAACGCCAGCAAGTGCAGAGAGACTGAACCTATAACGACAGAAATCCACAAAGCTGGTGGATCGGTGTGTCGCCTCCAGACTTTGGTTGGAATTGGGGTTTTGTCTGCAACCGATGGTGTCATATTATATAAACTGGATATGATTAGGCACTTTTACTCATTGCTAATGCTTTAAAATACCAGTCTAAATTTTAGCGATTAACCATTACCTCTGGTGTAACAGCAAAGGTCAAAACTGTTTCATCTACTCCTTTAAGTTCTAGTGGACTACCTTTAGTAATTTCTTCTTCCTGCAAATAATCTGCCACGGCAGCAGAAACCAAAATAGTACCGGGAAGAGCGGCAGCTTGCAACCTGGCAGCAATATTCACACTTGGACCAATAGCAGTATAGTCGGCACGTTCAGCACTACCAAACATCCCTACAACAGCCGTACCTTGATGAATACCGCACCGAAACTGTACGCTAGTAAGTCTGTCACCATCGAATACACCTTGCTCTCGCCAGCGCTGGTTCAAGTCAGCCAGTGAGCGGTGCATTGCTCTTGCTGTATTGATGGCACGACGTACCTGTTCATTGGGGGTTAGTTCTTCCGGCGCTCCATATAAAGCTAAAATAGCATCTCCCATAAATTTATCTACAGTACCGCCATTACCAAATACAACCTTGGTCATAGCTTCTAAATATTCATTGAGCAATTCTGCGACTCGCCGGGATCTGAGAGTATTTGATAGCTGTGTAAAACCCACGATGTCACTAAACAAAACTGTAATTAAGCGTGGTTCTGGGCGTAAATCTAATGTTAAATCTCCGGTTGCGGCTTTTTGCACCAATACAGCCGGTAAAAAGCGCTTTAATACTGATTCTGTAAGATAAGTATTTAACTCCACAATTCGTCGTTCATTTTCTTTTAATGCTAAAAGATTCCGAACTTCCGCCAAAAGTTCCCTATCGTTGAATGGTTTTGCTAAATAAGCATCCGCCCCATGTTCTGTACCTTCGATGCGGGTTTCTTCGTCAACTTTCGCTGTCAGTAGAATGATGGGCGTTCCTTTCAGCTTTTCCTCATTGCGGATCATCTGAATCATCTCAAGTCCGCTTACCAAGGGCATCATTAAGTCAGTCACAATCAAGCTGGGTATAATTTCCTTCGCTAAACTGTGCCCTTCATAACCGTTACGAGCTGTGCGTACATGATAACCGTTACGGCGGAAAATTTCAGATACATAGGTTCGCAAATCTGGGTTGTCATCTACAACTAAAATTGAGTGCTGAGTCTTAAGTGCTGAGTCTTGCGTATCAATCTTAGGAGAGAAATTTATTGTAATATCTTCAATATTGTCTGTTGTTGACTCTACCAGTTCTAAATCAGCCAATTCTACGTTAGCGCGGCTTGTGTTCACTTCGGCAGGGGTTTCTAGTACTTGCTGTACAGGTAAATGACCATTTCCAGTCACAAGCCATAAACTAAAGGTAGTACCTTGGCCATAAACTGATTCCACAGTGACATGGCCACCATGCAATTCTACCAATTCTTTAACTAAGGCTAAACCCAAACCACTGCCTTCATAGGAACGGTTTGCTGAACCTTCAGCTTGACGGAAGCGCTCAAATAGGTGGGGAATTTGTTCTTTAACAATGCCAATTCCCGTGTCTTGTACTTGTAATATGCAACGATCTTGTTCAGATTTTAGTCTGACGCTGATCGTGCCACCTTCGGGGGTAAACTTCATGGCATTTGACAGAAGGTTATAAACCACCTTGTCGAATTTTTCCATGTCCAAGTACACCGGAGAACATTCATCTAACTGGGTGGCGAGATGCAGTCGCTTTTTCTCACAGTAGGGACGAAAAGATTCCACAATTTGGCTGACAAATTCGACTAAATCGCAGGGATGGAAACTAGGCTGCATTCTCCCCGCATCTAGGCGTTGTAAATCCAGAAGTTGATTTACCAGGCGTAGCAAACGGCGGGAGTTACGCAGGGCGATCGCACTTTGGGAGTAAGATAATCCTTCACCAGCCGCCACGGCCGACTCTAAAGGCCCTTGAATCAAGGTGATCGGTGTGCGAAACTCATGGGAGATATTTTGGAAAAATTCGGTTTTTTGTTTATCTAGCTCCAGTAAACGTTCAGCTTGTTGGCGAGTTTTTTGATACAAGTGTGACTGCTGCACAGCGATCGCTGCTTGAGCTGCTACTGCTTTCGCCAAATCGATATCAGATGGCAGCCATTGACGTACTTTTTTACCTTCATGCAAGGTAATACTACCGATACATTTACCATCAGCCAATAATGGTACAAACATTAGCGATCGCGCTGGCATTTTTAACGGCAAATTAAAACCCTGTATATCTGAGGGAGAATGGCTCACATTCCCAATTACCACAGGTTCATGTGTCTGTAGCATTTGTTGGAGGATGGGATTCTCTTGTATAGATGATTGAGAATAGGGTAATCTCTGGGCTGATAGATGGTTATTGTCTGGGGCTGGCGATGCCTGTGGCGAGCTGTGCCTACGTAAACTTTCCAAATGTTGAAAACTGTCATACAAGGCAACACACTCGACAAACTCATCTTCTTCTGTCCACAAAGACAAGACGCAACCATCGACTTGTAAGGCTTGTCCAAGTTGTTGAGTAATAGCTGCAAAGATATCTTGGGGGTCTAGACTAGAGCGAATCGCGCTAGTAATCGTATTAATTAAACTCTCTCGCTTGGCAAGGGCACGTACTTGTTCGTAAGCATAAGCTTGAGACAAAGCTAAGGCTGCCTGATCTGCTACCATCAACACTAGCTGCACCTCATCCTCTCCCCAAAAGCGGGGCACAGAACACTGGTGCAGCGCCAGCACTGCCATCAGTTCTTGTTGGCAGATCAATGGCACAACTAAACTAGAACAAATATTAGCGACAGCAAAAGCTTCCCCACGTTCGCGCAGTTCGGGAGTATTACCGTGAATGCGTTCATCATCGATTACATCGTGAATCACCTGGACTTCACGGGTTTCCCACACTGTCTGAGCCAAAACAGTCAGAGGAGTAGAGGGGGAGAGGGACACAGCAGAAGAATTATTTGCCTGCACCCCTGCTGGTGTATGTTCCCCTGCTTCTTCTGAAAGAGCTTTCTGATAAATAAATCCTTTATCCGTCAACTGCTCATCTTGGAAAGGACGTAACAGACAGACATCCACCTCCAACATGTGACCCACTGTATCTACAATTGCCTGCAAAATTTGTCTGTAGTCTAAAGCACTACGAATCGTATTTGTGACAGTATTCAGCAGCGACTCTTGTCGGAGTGTGCGTGTAAGTTCGCGGGTGCGGGCTTTGAGGACATTGTGAGTATCCAAAGCTTGGCGTACCACAGCTTTAAGTTCCTCAGCTTCCCACGGTTTGGTGACATATTTAAAGACCTTACCAGCGTTGATTGCTTCCACCAAGTCTTCGACATCGGTGTAGCCAGTTAAAATAATTCGGATAATATCTGGATATTGAGTTGCTGTCAGGCTCAAAAATTCTGTACCGCTCATCATTGGCATTCGCTGATCGGAGATGATCACCGCGACCTCTCCCTCTTGAGCCAGCAGATCGAGGGCCGCAGGGCCAGAGGTTGCCCTTAGCACCTTATAGTCGCGATAAAAGGTGCGGTAAAGCAAGTCAAGGTTGTCTGGCTCATCATCGACAACCAAAATTTTAGGCTTACTGTTTGCTTGGGATTTCATGCACCGCTTTCCTGCTGCAACGGCAGTCGGATAAAGAATAATCTGATCAGGGAAGGATTTTTCTGAGTCAGGTAAGAGCAGAGCATTTCCACCAATAAGGCTCTTTGGCTACATGACTGCTGAGTGTAGGAGCGTTTACTCACGGTAATTCGTTTCAATTGCTTATACCTATTACCGTTTGCTTTAGTGCAGTGTAATTGCTTTCATAGTCAGTTATAGGGTTATAGAGTCGATCCTTGCTAGTCAAATCTTCTTTCACCTCCTGCGAGCAATGTCTAATACTACATACAGCACTCATAGCTAGCTGAAAAATCCAGATGAAGCTGCATATTAAGTTTTCCCTCCGCAGCAGTTGTACTAACACTTGCACGTAAATTTTATTTATGGTAGTCATGGTAGAGTCAGCAAAATTAAAACAATAAGATTTAAAAGCAAAGTATACTATTAGACAAATACCTCTTTCTAATTTAGCAATCAGAACTATCATTAAGACAAGTGGTATTGGTAAAGAAGTTAGGGATAGGAATCTGCAATATTCCTGCCTAGCATCTCTACAGCCTGTTTCTATTACTTAGCAGCAAAGTCTTGTTAGTGTAGCGTCAATTGCATAAATAAGTTCAGTATTACACCTAAAGATGGTTTACAACCAAAGTTTGTTGTTAGTGTACTTACTTAACAATTTTATAGGTAATGCCTACAGGTAAGTTATGCTATATGTCTACCCATTAACCTAAACCTGTACGATTTACAGATGTTTTTGTGGTAAACAGACTGGTATACTCCCTATCTCAAGCAAGGGATGCATCTAATTCTTACTGAACTTAAGATTGTAGCTTTATGAAGCTGTAACTTCTAAGACTCTTTCAAAAAGACGGACTATAAAGCCCCAAACTAAAGTGTAAAACTTTGTATGCTTATAAGCAAAAGCAAATGAGCAGTCTTAGGTCAGTTCAATCTACTGGGAATATATAAAGTTTTTATGCGGTTAAAAGGGTGTTTGAGGATATTTGAGAAAATTTTCGTTGAATAAAATCAATACTAAACTAGCCTTGAAATATCGGTCTTTTCATCCATACCAGCAACAGCCAATCGATCCAGCTTGCTGCGAATTTCAAATTCGTACAGCTACACCTACTGATTTGATCGGTGTTTCCCAAATTATTGCTGAAAGCTTTCACTCCCAAAAAGGTATGTGGGGATGGGCTTTTCCATTGTTACGTCTGGGTATTTACGAAGACTTAAGGCATCGGATGACATTACCTCCACCCCGTCATGTTTGTTTAGTCGCCTTGGAAGCTAACAATGGTGAGGCTAATAACTTAGTAGGAAGTGTGGAACTGGGTGTACGTTACAGTGATTCCTGGGGCCAGGCTGGCATAGGTTTTCCTTACTTATCTAATTTAGCGGTTCACCCAAAATACCGTAGACATGGAGTGGCTTCAGGGTTACTGACTAGCTGTGAAAAAGTTTCCCGCGAATGGGGATTTCAAGACTTATATCTTCACGTTTTGGAAAATAATCATCAGGCAAGGCAACTTTATTTCAAGGTGGGATATCGGGTACATAAAGTCGAATCAAATTGGAATACATTTTTATTAGGACGCTCAAGCCAGATGTTATTGCATAAGCATTTGAATGCTAATTTTAGTATCTGACATTTTGGTAAATTTTTATTTTGTAATTAGTTTGGAGAAAATCTATCATCAATATCGGCAACCAAAGCAGAAATTAACATAATTAAAAAACTAGCTAATGTTAGCTAAATAGCTTGACATATAAAGCTTTAGATAATTTTTTAAGTAGATTTCATTGAGATTTTTATTATTAAAAAAAACATCAATAAAAAACTTCACCAAAATAATTAAGGTGTTACATTTGATCTTTTTTAACTTGTCATTAAACAATAAGTATTTTACATAGATATAATAAATGAATTACAATACAATTACTTTGTTAAACTAGCGATCCCTCATAATAACTTTGTAATTAAGATATTCATCTTTATAAAAACTTTAATAAAACATTCTCTGAATTTGGCGACAAATCTGGTTATATCCCATAAAATATGATCACTCAATTACTAAACAATGCGTCTTTATTACTATCTTAGTGAAATTGACCAAAAGACTCTTGATAATAAAAGAATTCAATGATCTGATTTGACATAAAAGCTAATTCTTTTTTGAAGTGCATACTACTACTAAATTCGTTGAAAGTTTAAAAAACATGGATAGCGAACAGCATCGACGCTATCAAATCTCTATGGTATCAACTTATTACCCTAAAACTAGTTTCCTTGACTCTGTTGTCATGCCAGATGGAACTGAGCAATCGCAAGGCTCGGATATCCTTACACGTTTACACAGTGGAGAAGTTTTCATCGTCAATAGTCGTAGACGGAATGGATTAATCCTTTTTAAACGCTACCATGCAGAGTTTGCTGGGCCTGGGGCTGCTGTGGGTGGAGATTACGACTGTGATTGCCAAAGGGCGCTGCCCATAGGTAATCTGTCTTTATTAACTCCCGATTCTAATGAAGAACGCCAGAAGGCTTACTTGATTAGGCGACAGTGGATTCGATTGATCAAACAAATTACAGAAAACCCAATACCTGGGCAGCGAGTTCAGAAAATTCTCGATCAATTTGAACAATACTTTCCACCAGAAATAGTAGCTCTTTTGCCGGATGTTGCTTTTGCTCTTTTGGTAGGTGTGCTGCCACAAACGGTAGGATTAGTACGTCGTTTGGGCAGTGAGATGGATAGCCGATTTAATTATTGAGTGAATTGCTAAAATTCCAAATCTCCTAAAGCAGCTTGGACTCTAGTAACCGTGCGTGCGTTTTCCTCTATTGTCCCAACAGTAATTCGCAATCCTCCGCTAATGTGTCGTACAAGAGTGCCGAGTTTTCTAAGTTTCTGGTGGAAAGTTTTTAGCACAGCATCTTGTGAATTTAAGCCATTGGGTTTAAAGCGTAGGTAAACAAAATTAGCAGCGCTTGCGGTAATTTGTAGTTCTGGTTGCTGGGATAAAATTTCGATGAGTTTGGAGCGTTCACTCAAGGTTTGGGGAATTGACTCCAGCAAGAGGGTACGGTTTTGTAAAGCAACGAATGCTGCTGCTATGGAAAAGCTGGGAAGATTGTAAGGTAAGCGAACTTTTTCTAAAATGGCGATCGCTTCGGGATGAGCGACGCAATAACCAACACGGAGAGATGCCAATCGGAAAGCTTTAGAAAAAGTACGTAATACTATCCAGTTGGGGCGCTGCGCTAATTCACCTACTAGGGTAGTTTGACTGAATTCAAAGTAAGCTTCATCAATTACTACCAAAATATGTTCGTTCAGACTTCTTAACCATGCCAACTCTGCCGTCGTTAAGCTATTGGCAGTCGGCGAATTGGGATGTACTACGAAAACTACGCGAATGGGGGGATTTTGAGTTTGTTCGATCGCAGACTGTGCGGCTTTTAAGTCAATTTCAAAATTTGTTTCATTTCTACCCACCGTTACGACAGGAATTCCCAAAGTTTGTGCCAAAATTCCGTACATAGAGAAAGTAGGATTGGCAACGAGAATTGAACCTTCTTTTCCTAAACAAGTGGCGATTAATAAAGAACGGATTAGTTCATCAGAACCATTTCCAACAGAAATATTGGCAGCAGTATTGGATAGCGGGAGGGCGGCTGATTCATTGACGTATTCTGCGATTGCATCCTTGAGGGTTTCATGTCCACCATCAGGATAACGATTTGTTTCAATTACTTGCTGATATGTCCAGGCTAGCTTCTCTTTTAACTCAGGTGGTAAATCGTAGGGGCTTTCATTTGTATCCAGGCGATCAAACTGTGTGGGGACAGAATCGGCTGTATCACTGCTGGGATGGGGTTTATACGCGGTAAATTGGGCTAAATCTGACCGGATGAAGGGAAGCATAATTTTAGTCATTAATCATTGGTCACTTAGTCATTAGTCATTAGTAACTAAACAAAGGAGAAATGACTAAGGACATTAGTTATGTGAGAGTTTAATATTTTACAACTTCAAGGTAATTGGCAAAAGAGGCGAATTGCCTGCCAAATATTTTCCATAACATCACCCAAGGCATGGTCACTGTCGAGTTCGACTAACTCGACCCCAGAACGGCAACGGGAAAAGTCACGACTAGCTTCGATGGGAATAACTTCATCCTTTTTTCCATGCAAAATTAGGGTGGGTATAGAACGTTGCAAAAATTTTTCTTGGTATTGGGCAGCATCTATAACGAAATCGTAACTTAAAGGAATTGATCGCTCCTCTCCATAGTGGTAGACCATGATATATTTTTCTTGCTGCCAACGCTGTACTTCTTCATCGCCTAGCTTGGGCAACCAATGGGATAAAAATCCAAAAGCTGGTGCTAACAGCACAAGGCGTTCTACTTGTAAATATTGCTGTCCCAAGTGTGCAGCGGTCAAACCACCTAAACTTGAGCCAATCAGGGTTATTGGTGTAGAATCATTACTAAATTCTGCGGCAACTTGAGCGATCTGACGAGTGATTGTCAACTGCGAAAAATCGCCAGCATTGAGATCGGGGATTTTGAGCTTTGTTTGAATTTTGGCAAAGCGATCGCCTATATCCCGCGCTTTGGCAGAATTAGGACTGGAAGCGAAACCGTGAAGATATATATATTGCAAAGCTGTAAATAGTTAGGAGTTAGGGCTAATAAGTTAAGAATTTTAAGTTATGAGTTTTTTTATTCAACTTATAACTCATAACTCTTAACTCCTAACTCTTTCTTATTACCGCATTGTGACAAATTCTTCGGCTGAGGAGGGATGAATACCAACAGTGGCATCAAAGTCTTTTTTAGTTGCGCCCATCTTCACAGCGATCGCTACACCTTGGATGATCTCGGCGGCATTTTCACCTACCATGTGAGCGCCTAGCACTTTGTCAGTGTTGCTATCAACTACCAACTTCATCATTGTCTTCTCTTGCTTCCCAGTCAAACTATAGTACATCGGACGAAAGCGAGTGCGAAAAATTGTTACCGCATCACCGAGTTTTTCCCGTGCTTCAGCTTCTGTCAAGCCTACTGTTGCGGCTTCTGGGGTAGAAAATATGGCTGTGGGAACAGTTTCGTGACTGAATTCGCGGCGATTATTGCCGAATTCACTATCAGCAAAAGCTCTTCCTTCGCCAATGGCGACAGGAGTTAAATTGATTCGGTCAGTGACATCGCCAACGGCAAAGATATTCGGTTGATTAGTTTGACTATATTCATTGACTGCGATCGCATTTGTGGTGTTGTAACCTGGCCCTTCCATAGAAGTAGCAACAACATCAACTCCAGCGTTTTCTAAACCCAGTCCATCTACATTGGGAGTTCGACCAGTCGCCACTAAAAATACGTCTGCGATTATTGGTTCTTGGTCTTCCCCTGATAAAGTAAGTTTAAACCCTTCCGTCACATGTTCAACTGCTTTCACGACATTGTTTTTAATCAGCCGAATTCCGTGATTTGTCATCCCCTCTTCAATTTCTGTGCGGACATCTTCATCAAACCCATTCAAAATCTTGTCACCTCTGGTAATTTGTGTCACCTCAGAACCCAAACCGCGCATAATACAGGCAAATTCTGTGCCGATATAACCAGCGCCAAGAATGACGATGTGTTTTGGTTGTTCTTTTAGATGAAAGATTTCGTTAGAGGTAATGCCATATTCCATCCCTGGTAAATCTGGTTTGATAGGACGACCGCCAACAGCAATTAAAATTTTGTCTGCTGTAACTTTGCGTCCATCAACTTCTACGGTGTGGGAATCTAGCAATGTGGCGCGACCGGAAAATAGTTCTACACCAGCTTTTTCTAAGAAGTTTATGTGTAGTTGCGATAGTCGCCGAACTTCCTTATCTATAGATGTAATGAAATATTCCCAGTCCAACTCAGCATTACCGACTTTCCAGCCATAGCCTGAAGCTTCACTGAATAGTGCAGGAAAGTGAGAGGCATAGACCATAAGTTTTTTGGGAACGCAACCGCGAATCACACAAGTGCCACCAACTAAATCATATTCAGCGATCGCCACTTTTGCCCCATAGCTAGCTGCCCGTTTGGAAGCTGCTAAACCTCCAGAACCCGCACCAATTACAAATAGGTCGTAATCAAAAGTCATAAATTTATGTTCTCTCTAGCAAAAAGTTAGTTCTTGGGAACTCACGCAACAGAATGTTATTGGACTATATAAGGATATCCGGTGAACCCTATGTCATTCCTGTCCTAGATTTAATCTAGCGTTAGCAGATGTTCTCTGGTCGTAGGGAATATCACTTTTTGCTTTGGTTGCTGTAGAGTCTGTTACTAAAATTGTTTGTCATAGTTCTTTCTCAGGTATCAGTCATAAGTCTGTGCTACTGCATTGGAGCAGCTAAGTCGTGCTAAGTCGTACAGGACTTACACAAAATTATGATAAAAAGAACAGCGTTTGCAGAGAGTCTTGTACACCCATTAGTAGTTTTGTTTTATGTGCTTGGAGAGCCAGTTGGGGTATCAGGCGTTGTCTCTGTTGGAGTTGAAGTATCAGGTGTTGTCTCTGTTGGAGTTGAGGTATCAGGTGTTGTCTCTGTTGGAGTTGAGGTATCAGGTGTTGTCTCTGTTGGAGTTGAAGTATCAGGTGTTGTCTCTGTTGGAGTTGAGGTATCAGGTGTTGTCTCTGTTGGAGTTGAAGTATCAGGTGTTGTCTCTGTTGGAGTTGAGGTATCAGGTGTTGTCTCTGTTGGAGTTGAGGTATCAGGTGTTGTCTCTGTTGGAGTTGGGGTATCAGGCGTTGTCTCTATTGGTGTTACAGGTGTTATCTCTGTTGGGGTTACAGGTGTTATCTCCGTTGGGGTTACAGGTGTTATCTCCGTTGGGGTTACAGGTTTTGTTGTAGTTGAGGTGTCAGGTTTTGTTGTAGTTGAGGTGTCAGGTTTTGTTGTAGTTGAGGTGTCAGGTTTTGTTGTAGTTGAGGTGTCGGGTTTTGTTGTAGTTGAGGTGTCAGGTTTTGTTGTAGTTGAGGTGTCAGGTTTTGTTGTAGTTGAGGTGTCAGGTTTTGTTGTAGTTGAGGTGTCAGGTTTTGTTGTAGTTGAGGTGTCAGGTTTTGTTGTAGTTGAGGTTACGGGTGTAGGAGTTAGCTGTACAAAAGAGGGATTTTCAATTACTCCCTCACCTGTTATCGGTGGCTGTGCTTTTAAAGCCGCAGCAGTTTCGGCTTGAACACTAGTGATTGCAGGATCAGGTGTAGGTACAGGGCTTTGCCTGTTCAAATCAAGTTCCCGAACTAGTTGGCTCGTTTCATAAAAATTTCTCAGATCAAAATCATACAATCTTTCAAATTTCCCTTTAACTATAATCACCATTTGCCCTGCTTCTAACACCTTAGTTTCAGAAGCTTCTTTGTTAGAAACTTCAATGCCACTATTTGTTAGCGCACCCACAATCGTGGTGTCTGTTTGTTGGTTGTAGCGTACAAATAATGCTGAACCACGAATTGCTGCTGCTGCATTTGGTGTTTGTATACGTGTTTGCCCTTGTCCTGGTGGGATGAGTAACAACACAGTCCCATTTGAAAGTTTAAAGTCACGTGTCTTCGGCAAAAATTGAAATAACGCCTGTTCTCCAACTCGTGCCAAGGAGCCATCATTGAAACGCAAATCTGCTAGTGAAGCTCGACCAGTTGCCACCCCGTCCCCAGGAGTCATTGCATCTAATTTACGTGCAGGACGTTTCTTTTGTTTATCCTTGGGTATCAGTTGTACTATGTTGCGGAGATCCTGAATTTCTGCTCGCGTTAGAGGAGTTATGGCACTTACCCTATTTGGCAAAGGCAGTACTATAACTCCCCATAAACCAATCACCAATAGTGGAAATGATTTATAAAACATAGTTTGATAATGTGTGAACTTCAACTAATACCAAAAAACTTAAAAATTAAAACTGCTGATAATTGTTGTAACGATTTATTTATTAAAATTATCTTTATTTTTAGTCTAAGTTTAAATTTAATAGACAAAAATGAACCATTTGTTTAGTTTATTTAAGTTTTTATCCTTAAGTCGACATTATATACAATAAAGCCTGCTGCAAATTTCAAAGTTAGTACTTGATATCAATAGTTAAATGAAAAATACTTTACATATTATTGATTCTAATCAGATCAATTACAGGGACAAGAAGTTGTTAGGGATGTGTTGTGAAGTAACTCTAAGACGATATTTCACTAAAGTTGAGCAGAATTAATTGTACCGGATAATGTTAATTTTTTTTGCAAATCTGAGATGATCCGAAAATCAGCAATATCAGTTTGTAGTTTCAGTATATACTTACAAGGTTAAGATAAATGCACTCAATTGTATCTTCTGAGTCGGAACTTCTGATACAGCTTGTGGGTCTACATTGGCCAAATGCGATCAGCGCAATCTAACAGATGCGACTCAAAAACTGGAAGAATTTGTTTTTTTGTATCTTGTTAGCGTCCAGTGGTGGAAGCTGGTATTGCATTAGAGTAGATGCAGCAGAATCTACAAATACAGAGATTTGGCGTTCTAAAAATTTAGCAAGTACACAGGTAACTGATCAGCTATGTCAGAAGTTGCAGCAGGGAGTAATTAACTCTTTGTGCCAGCAGTCGAGTGAGTCACAAACTTTAGACTCCCAGATACCGTTAAATGTGGTACAGCAAACACCCGAAACTACACAAACAGATCAAGACCCAACCGAAGAATTTGGGGATACTCAAAAGCAAAATGACCCGCCACCGCTAGAATCGCAGCCAAGTGTTTTGCCTACATCTCCTTCAGATTCAAAAGAGGAACTATTAAATACACCTGATATAAATTATTCCCAAAGGCTAGAGAGGCTAATAGAGCTTTTACGATCGCCAAAATCATCTCCTGAGTCTGATAGCGATCGCGAATTGGGGTTACGGATACGATTACGACCCCTAGAATTGCCTCCTCTTCCACCGATAGAACAACCTGTACCTAAGTTTAAACCCATAGGTTATCTACAGGGCCGTGTCGGTTACTTCCAGACGACTAATATTTTCTCCTCAGATGATAGTCCCATAGAAGATGGGTTAATTATTTCTGGACTGACACTAACCTCTGCATATTTACCTTTGGGATCTAAGACTTTTTTAAACGGCTCAATAGATGGCAATCTCATTCGTTATATAAATCAGTCACAATACCATTACAACCAGCTGAGATTCAATCTCAGTCTTTACCAGCAGCTATCCCAGCGAATGTATGGAGAACTCAGTTGGAGCAATCAACAGCTATTTTATGCTAATAGCAGCGATCGCCTGGATAGCTTCAAAGCAGGCGATCGCTTTTTAAATGAGAATTCTCTACAACTATCTTTGGGACGGCGAGATCCATTAACTCCAAAATTAACGCTAGACACCTTGTACGAATTAAGTGTAAATTTTGCCGACCCCCAAAGTCGCGATCGGATAATCAATTCCTTTTGGGTGTCTCTGAACTACTACTTGCAACAACCTCTCCAGGTTGGTATTGACTACCAGGTGAACTTCTCAGACTTTACACAGCGCGATCGAGAAGACCAATTCCATCGGATATTTGGGCACTTAAATTACCGAATATCCGATACCACTTATATGAATGTACAGGCTGGAATGAGTTTAGGTAGTTCAACCGCCGAAAACATTGATTTTGATGGCTGGTTCTTCACCATTAATTACAATTTGCAATTAGGTCAGTTTTGAAATTTGTCATTTGTCCTTTGTCCTTTGTCCTTTGTCAAAAAACAATGACAAATGACCAATGACAAATGACAAATGACCAATGACTATAAATAAGAAATCCAATCACTCCAGCTACCAGCATAAAGTTTACCTTTGTTAATGCCAGCTAATTCTAAAGAAAGTAAATTTACGCAAGCAGTAACACCAGAACCGCAATAAACCAAGATTTCTTCGGCTTTTTCTAGCTGTTGCCACCGACGGCGTTGTTCCTCTTGAGGGAGTAGGTAGCCGGAAGAGTCTGTAACTTCTTGCCAAGGATAGTTGACTGCACCAGGAATATGTCCGGCAATTTTATCAATTGGCTCTCGTTCACCTCGATAGCGATCGCTTTCTCTAGAATCTACCAATACTACCTCGTGGCTATCTTTCCGGGTTTTCACCACATTAATATCCACCACTTTTTCTGATTGCACTTGAGCTACAAACTTACCGATCTGAGGTTGAGGAACGACATCCGTAACTGGATAACCAGCTTTTTGCCATCCGGTAAAGCCTCCATCTAGTACCGCAACTTGCTCATGTCCGAGATAGCGCAACAGCCACCATAAACGAGATGCAAAAGCAAAACGCGAATCATCATAAGCTACCACCAGAGTTTTTTGGTAATTTACCCCAATTGCTGCAAATTTGTTAGCGATATCATTGGGTTCAGGTAAAGGATGTCTTCCGCCATGCTTACCCACTGGACTGGAAAGATCCTGATTTAAATCTAGGTAATATGACCCTTCAATATGGCTTGTTTGGTACTGTTGTTGTCCTAGTTGTGGATCGGCTAAAGAAAAGCGACAATCGACAATAACAACTTGCGGATCTTCTAGATGTTCAAATAGCCAAGCTGGTGAAATAACAAATTGGTTATTGGGCATTGGTCAGTATTCAGTTTTTTTGTAAGATGTCAGACTTAGAAAATTTTACACCTAAGCTCACAGCAGATGGTTCTTTCACCTTTGTCTCTGACGATTTTGGTGAATCCTTTCATAGCCATTATGGAGCGAAGCAGGAGAGTTTTTTCAAGTTTGTGGAACCTACTCAACTGGCTACAGTTGCTCAAAAACCAGTTTTGCGACTATTAGATATTTGTTATGGTCTAGGATACAACACAGCTGCTGCTTTGCAGACAATTTGGGCAGTGAATCCCAGTTGTTATGTTGAAGTAATCGGTTTAGAACTGAATCCGGCAGTGCCACAAGCTGCGATCGCTCATCACCTGTTCGACAATTGGAACTGTAGCTATATTGAAATCTTGTCCCAGCTAGCTTTTGAGCATCAAGTGCAAACAGATCGCCTGAAAGCAAAACTACTAATTGGTGATGCTAGAACTACGATTGCGCTAGTACATCAGTCGGATTTCTCGGCAGATGCAATTTTCCTCGATCCCTTTTCACCACCACAGTGTCCCCAATTATGGACTGTTGAGTTTATAAAACAACTCTCATTGTGTCTACATCAAGATGGTTTATTGGCCACCTATTCTTGTTCTGCTGCTGTACGCACAGCACTTTTGTCTGCTGGTTTAGCGATCGCTTCTACCCCACCAGTGGGCAGGCGATCGCCTGGTACTGTAGCAGCCCATTCTGCAAGTGGTGAGTCTCAAAACCGCTCAATATTTACTCCCCTCTCGCAAGTCGAAAAAGAACACTTACTAACCCGTGCTGCTATTCCCTATCGCGATCCTGGATTGAGCGATTCAACCGAAGTCATAATGATGCGGCGACAACAAGAGCAACAAGCCTCTTCACTCGAACCTACCTCCCGTTGGCAAAAAAGGTGGCTATTGGGAACACAAGGCAGGGATTTTATGGGAAGTAATTTGTAGTTGCGATATTTACGATAGTTACGCCTACGCAATTACCAACTATTTCTTCAACCCTTAATTTTTAAAACATCCTCTAAGCTCGACTTTATCCAAAATTAAGAATTCGGTTTTCTTTATCCAACAAAAACCTTGGCTTTTTGGCAAATACTTTTTCCGCATCACAAATTATCGATTAACTTAAAAAAGTAAAACGACAGTCTGACAGAGGTTTCAACGATAGCGTTCGTGCAACTACTCCGCAGAAGTATCGCATTGCGAAAAAAATGGATAAAGTCGAGCTTAGAGCCAAATAAATTTAATTTATGATAGTATATAATTTTACACTTTTTTCAGCAGTCTTTGGGTATTGCAATAACTGAGTAAGTAAAAATATGTATACTTAATCATTACTATAAGACTTCTAACTAAAAACCCTCAAATTTGATATAAAGTAACCAAACACAGTACTTTTTGGCGCTATTTTTATTTAAAAAATATCCGTGAAAAGCCTGATTTAACAATTGTGAAAATTTATCATACTGGAATTAGAAGCAAAAAATTTGACAATAAGACATTCATTGTTCATAAGATAAAATATACATGCTGCGAAAAAGTCAGATAGGCAGCTTGAAATAATGCATAATCCCTATGAAAACTCTAGCTCAGATACATTCAGATATTAAATTTATTTTTCAAATCTGACACTGTTAACTTGTGCAAAAACTTGGAGTGCCTTTGTGATTCAATGGAAATCCAACCATACAGGCTTTACAGAGCAAATTGTTAGTGAGTCAAACCCCATTAGCACAGTAAAGAGTATTGGTTCAAATCATGTTGTAGGATCGCAGAATAATGTGGAGGCTTATTCTTTAGGCTTATCTCAGGAAGACCTTATGCTTGAAAATAGCCAAGCAGTATCTTCTTGGATAAAATCTGATATTAATTGTGGTGATGATTCATTGGTCTCTAGAACACTACAAGTCAAAGGTTCTAAAGTGAATGGGTTTGATTTAGATCCGCCGAAGGTTTTAGTAGTTGACGATCATGCTGCCAGTCGGATGACTGCTGTTGCCCTCTTGGGAATGGAAGGATACGAAGTCATTGAGGCAGACAGAGGTTCTACTGTTGTAGGATTGGTAACTCAAAAACAACCAGATTTGATTTTGCTGGATGTGATGATGCCAGGAATGGATGGATTTGAAGTTTGCCAATTGCTGAAACAGGATGAGCAGACTAGGCTAATCCCAGTGATTTTTATTACAGCGTTAAATGACAGGCGATCGCGCATTCGGGGAATTGAAGTTGGGGCAGATGATTTTCTCACCAAACCTTTTGATCGTGTAGAGTTGGCGGCACGTGTGAAGTCATTGGTACGGCAGAAGCGACTGAACGAAGATTTAGACCATGCCGAACAAGTACTATTTTCCATTGCCATGTCGATTGAAAGCCGCGATCCTAATACAGGCAACCATTGTGAACGCCTGGTAAAACTAGGACAACTTTTTGGTGAATACCTCAACCTCTCACGCTACCAAATTCGAGATTTGATGTGGGGTGGTTATCTCCACGATATCGGTAAGGTGGGTATTCCCGATGCTGTGCTGCTGAAAAAAGAACAACTCACCGCCAAAGATTGGGAGATCATGAAGCAGCACGTTTTGATTGGGGAAAAAATCTGCCAGCCACTACGCAGTATGCGGGGTGTAATTCCTATTATTCGTCATCACCACGAACGCTGGGATGGTTCAGGCTACCCTGATGCACTCAAGGGGGATGATATTCCCTATCTGGCACAAGTATTTCAATTAATTGATATTTATGATGCTTTAAGTAGTGAACGACCTTACAAAATAGCTTATACCACAGAAGAAGCACTTTCAGTGATGCTAGAAGAAGCTAATTCTGGTTGGCGTAATCCCAAACTAATGCAGCAATTTGCACAGTTTATTCGATGCTGTCAGGAATAGGGGTATTTGTAGCTACCCTAATGAGCAAAAATTGGTATAATCCTGACTCATTGTATATTTCAGTCTTCTATGATTAGCTTGGTATGATTTGAGCCTACATCTTAAAGTACCAACAGCATTAATCATAATTTCACTGATAGCTGATAGCTAATTATGGTAGTTGTAGCAATTCTAGCGGCGGGACGCGGCACACGGATGAAATCACGCTTACCCAAGGTTTTACATTCTTTGGGTGGGCGATCGCTAGTCGAGAGAGTTATCGAAAGTGTAGAACCACTTTTGCCCTCACGACGAATCGTAATTGTCGGGTATCAGTCCGAAGAAGTGCAAACCGCCATGCATTCAATTCCCAACTTGGAGTTTGTTGAACAGACTGTACAACTGGGAACCGGTCATGCCATCCAGCAATTACTTCCACACTTGGAAGATTACACAGGGGATTTGCTGATACTTAACGGCGATTTACCGTTGATACGCAGCGAAACTCTCCAGCAGATGTTACAAACTCACGCCCAAAATCAGAATGCTGCCACCATTCTTACCTCGCACTTACCAGACCCCACGGGCTACGGGCGAGTTTTTTGTAACGATGAAAATATTGTGCAGCAAATGGTCGAACACAAAGATTGTACTGCTGCTCAAAGACAAAATCAGCGGATTAACGCTGGAGTTTACTGCTTCCGTTGGCCAGATTTGGCAAAGGTGCTTCCCCACCTTCAGGCAAACAATGCCCAAAAAGAATACTATCTCACTGATGCCGTCACTCAGGTGGGACAAGTGATGGCGGTGAATGTGGAAGATAACCAAGAAATTCTCGGCATCAACGATCGCCTGCAACTAGCAACAGCCTACGAGATTTTGCAAAAACGAGTCAAGGAAAAATGGATGCTAGCAGGTGTCACCCTCATTGATCCCGCAAGCATCACCATTGATGAAACAGTGGAATTACAGCCCGATGTAATTATTGAACCCCAAACTCATCTGCGGGGAAATACGGTGATTAAAACAGGAAGTCATATTGGGCCGGGAAGTTCAATTGAAAATAGCCAGTTGGCTGAAAACGTCACGGTGCAGTATTCAGTAGTAATAGATAGCACTGTGCAGGCGGGAAGCCGAATTGGCCCTTATACTCATTTGCGCGGTCACGTACAAGTCGGTGCTGGTTGCCGTGTGGGGAATTTTGTGGAATTGAAAAATACGCAGTTAGGCGATCGCACGAATGCAGCACATTTGTCATATATAGGTGATACCGTCGTCGGCAATCAGGTGAATATTGGTGCCGGTACCATTACTGCCAATTATGACGGCGTAAAGAAACACCGTACAAAAATAGGCGATCGCACGAAAACTGGAGCCAATAGCGTTTTAGTTGCTCCAATTACCTTGGGAGATGATGTTTACATTGCAGCTGGTTCTACCGTAACCGAAGATGTGCCTAATGATTCTCTGGTGATTGCCCGTAGTCGTCAGGTGGTGAAACCAGCTTGGCAAAGGAAAAGTGTTGAAAATGAAACCAAAGATCAACATAAATAATTCATCGGTGTTAATCGCGCTTGATCTCTGTTTTGAGAGCATAAACCAGGATTTTTGCAAGTTGTCTAATCTAGCTAGATTAGTAGTGAAGCCAAAATCTCAAAAAATAACATGGAAGAACTGCTAGAACTTAGGCAATTTCTAGAACAAGGCAAAATCCATGAGGCGTTGCTGTTGGTGGATGAGTTAGAAGAAATGAGCCTCAGTGACAAAATCAATAAAATTGATAGTTATGGAGTAATTCTGCTCATCCATTTAATTAAACAAAAGGCCGAAAAACGTTCTACTCGCTCTTGGGATGTTTCGATAGAAAATACAGTGCGGGAAATCAACAAAATAAACAAGCGCCGCAAATCTGGTGGTTATTACTTGAATCAGGCAGAATTAATCGATATTCTGCAACAAGGATATCAAGTGGCACTGAAAAGAGCGGCGCTAGAAGCTTTTGAGGGGCGTTACGAAGCCCAAGAATTGGCTGCAATGGTTAACCAGGAAGAAATCTTAACTCAGGCGCTAGAATTTATTCAACAATAGCCAATCAATTCACTATCATTCCATTCCAAAGTATCGCCAATTTTTTCGCCGTCATGGTAGGCGGCGAGTAAGATTTCGCTAGTTTTTCCCCAAGCGATCGCTCCATTGCCATCTAAAGCGATCGCTCCTAAATCTCGTTTGTTCTGGTGTGCTTCTCCAAAGGAACGCTGCATAGCCTCCTTCAGGGACATCCCATCAGTGACGCGTACTACAATCCGGGGAGCTAAACACTCATCGATGATATCTTCCCCAATACCAGTACAGCTAACACCAGCATTACTAGTAGCATAATTACCTGCTGGCATCGCAGAATCACTTACTCTTCCAATCCGCTCAAATCCCTTACCACCAGTAGAAGTGCCAGCAGCTAGCTTACCACAGACATCTAAAGCTACTACGCCGATGGTTCCGCGTCCAGCATTGCTGGTTTCTAGCAGTTCGGGTTCTGCTACCACGCCAGCCATTGTGCTTTTAAAATTATCCTGGCGCTCTTGCATCCACTCTTGTAACCGCAAATCAGTTAAAGCGTTATAGCTGGGAAGTTGCATTTCTCGCGCCAACTCAGCCGATCCGAAATCTGATAGCACTCGGTCTGGCGAGTTTTGTAAAAATTGTGCTAACTCAATGGGATTTTTCACCCGCGAAATATTAATTACACCACTAAACCGCCCTAACGCCCCATCCATTAGGGAAGCACTCATACGGATTTGACCATCAGATTGCAATACTGAACCAGTACCAGCATTAAAGCGGGGGTTATCTTCGAGCATTTGGCAACCCTGCACCACCGCCTCAGAAGCAGTTGCTCCTGACAATAGCAGAGAATAGACTTCTTCTATTACTGTATGGAGCGATCGGCGCACGGCCTCTAATCCGCCTTTACCGTGGAGAGAACTACCAGCTCCCCCATGAATAATTAATTTAGGTTGCACCTGTAACTCCATTAATCCCCTGCGCTATTTGCGTCTGTGTTGCGATTAGTTTCATTTTGAGCTTCAGAACGGCGACGACGACAACGTTCTGAGCAGTATTTCACATCGTCCCAGCAATCTTGCCACTTTTTACGCCATGTAAAAGGACGTTGACATACCGGACAAATTTTTGTAGGTAGGTCAGATTTAGAACGAACACGCCCCATATAAATACTGTGTATATGAGAATTTGATTTCTGAGAGAGATGGCAATACGGTTCGGTTAGTATTGTTTGGCTCTCGGAGATCCCCCCAACCCCCCTTAAAAAGGGGGGCTTTTCCTCCTATTTACCCCCTTTTTAAGGGGGTCGCCGTAGGCGGGGGGATCTTAACCGAACTGTATTGAGAGAGATGGAAGATAATTATAACCAGTTTGCTATGAAGGGAGAATAGTTTAGGAGAACAAATGTTATGTCAATCTCTCCTGAGAATTATTTTTTGGGTATATGCTACTGTAGGAAATTTATTTTGGCTCCCAAGTAACTTTTTTAAGTCAAGAGAGAATTTTGAAAAATCGTACTAAGAATCATGACCAACTAAAGGCAACAGCAAACGGCTAACTACCCGATTATCTGGTAATTGATAAAAATTCAACTCTCCTCCCAACTCCTGCATGAGGTTTTGGCAGATTAGCAGATGTAAAGCTGGGGGTTGGTCGAGGTTGGAGGGAGCAAGCACATCTTTGGGTGTATTCTCATGTAGTTCTGTTAGTAGCTGTGGTTCGATCGCACCGTTGTATGTAATCGACAGTTCCAGCGATGTCTGTTCACCCCCTCCACTTGTAGAAGAATACTTTGCCTCTGAGGGTTTTGACGCATCTAAACGACGACACCAAATGTCAATTCTGCCGCCAATTGGAGAACGGTTACAGGCAGTAACCAATAATTCATGGATAACTAATTCAATTTTGACAATATCACCAGCGATCGCCATTGCAGATTGAGGGCTGGAAGTAGGAACGCCTCTGGCTAATGGAGAATTCTTTGCTGATTCTTGCTCATCAATTGTTTGTCCCAAGCCATGTACACCAATCCACAGCTTTTGTTGTTTGAGTAAATTGTCGATGCGTTCGAGCGATCGCTTGAGTAAACTGGCTATGGGCATAGTTTCCCAACTGATATGTAGCTGCCAGTTCTCAAGTTTTAGCATTCCACTCATGGAAGTGGCTGTGTGGTCTAATTGTCTTAGCAATAGCTGGTAGCGCATCTGAGTCAGTTCATTAGCAGGAATACCCAAATCATGTATTTGTTTCAGGGATAGCGCCGTTATTCTTTGGATTTCCTCTAGGCGACGATGTTTGTACCAGTTGAGTTGTCGTAATTCCTCTGTTGTGGATTCTAAAAGTCGGTTAATTTGCTTTTGACGACGCCACCAAGCTAATTGAGAAATCAGAGTTGCGATCGCATTCAGGTTTTGTTGTGACCAGCGACGCTCTTGATAGTCTGCTAACAACACTACACCTGTGATTTCATAATCAGCATTGGTACGTAATGCCATCACCAAAATTTGACCTTTATCTGGAGTATTCAACCATTTTCGAGTTTCCGAGGGTAAATTATCTACCTTCAAAGTCAGGTAATTCTCCGTAACCAGTGCCCACTGAATTAAGGCTTCAGACTGGATAGGAATAGAGGCATCGGAAAAAATCCCAAATTGACTATTTTCAATTACTCCAGGAATAATTTCTGCCAAATTTTCACCAGGCGACCAGGATAGCAGTAACGCCAGAGGACAACCCAGAATTGATGCTATTTGTTCGAGTGCTGTATGTTCTAAATGCTTTTTATTGACCTCAACTTTGCTGTTCTGGGTTTGTGTCAGGATGTTTAAGCATTGCTCAAACGCCTGGGAAGTTTTTTGCTGCTGGGTAGTGCGGTTGTGTAATTGCCACTGACGAACAATCACACCTATCTGTTGACTAACAGCCCACAGTAACTCTTTTTCGAGAGTTGTCCAAGAACGATAGGTTTCGTGAGTGATGACCAAAAGTGCTGCTGGGATATGACCGTTAGTACATTTACAAATAAGTAGCGATCGCACTCCACTTTCTAGTAAAGAGGGCCGCCAGTTAAAAAAGCGTAAATCTTCATCTAAATTCTCAATCTCCACCGCTTCAGTTGAACGTTGCAAAAGCTGTCCATCTAATTCTTTGAGAGTATTCAGGCTAAATGTCAACGGTCGGCGATTTTGAGGCTGACTTTGGTAAATAAATTGATAATTATTCTGTTCAGGATCGTACTGCAACAGCAAAAAACGGGTGGCTGTTAGTCGAGCTAAAACTTTTTTAGCACAGCTGTGTAAAGTTTCTTGAAGGTCATGTTCGCTATAGATACCTTGGGCAACTTGACTAGTCAGTTGGGTATCTTCTTGAATCTGTTTAATAGTGCTTTCCATACTTTCGTTAGGTGCAATCAGGGAGATTAAACCAGCCACACCCTGAACAAAATTTTTGTCTGCCTCCGTCCAGATTCGAGGTTCATTACTTTCCACCGCCAGAAAACCGAGTAAGTTCTTTTGCCAGATTATTGGAGCGGCCAGTAGCGATCGCACTTTCAGCTTTTGCAGTAATTTTGCCGTAAAATGGCTTTTCAAAGAACTGCGGGCATCACCAATTGAAACAATTTGGTTAACTGCTAAAGCATAATAAAAGTCACTCAAGTCTTGTACAGTCATTCCCGCCGCTTGCTGAGTACTGGAATTGCGATCGATTTTGACAAGCTGATTGCTCATCCGACACCAAAAGTAGCGCCCTTCCCGCTCAAACCAGTAAACATTTGTCCGGCTAGGTGAAATAAATTTATGAGTTGCTTGTACCCCTGCTTCCAGTCTTTGATTAAGGTTATTCAGGGTGCGTAAATTTTCAAGCAATTCTAATAGCGGCTCATCGGTTCGCTTAGTTTGCTTTTGCTGCTTATGTATTTCTTGTTGATAAAGCAATGCCCCCAATTCACCTAAAACCATCATCAAACGTGCTTTTGCTTCCCCTGTCAGTAAATAGCCCCAGCGTTCTGAACCCAGTAACAGCAAACCTAAGCAACGGTCTTTATAGCGAATTGGTAAAAGAATCGTTCCTTGAATCTGCAATTTCTCAGCGATTTTGCGCCATTCGGCGGCGCGGATTTCAGTTTGTAAATCAGCTATGCCCAAGGGATGCTGTTCAATCACCACTTGCTCTAATAAATCCCCAGGACTGAGAACAACCTTTTGGTATAAAAAGCTCGTGTCACGATCCGGTGAAATACCGCCTTTGCCGAATAATATGTGATTTAGGCGATCGTAAAGGGCAATCCAAATCAGTTTGTAGTCAAACTGTTCTTTAAGATAAGAAATAGTAGTTTCAATCAGAACGTCAACATCTTCTTCTTCTCTGAGGCTCTGGAGGACGCGCCCCAAAGAGAGGATCTGCTGTTCGGCGGCTATAGGTTTTTGCGGCTGCCCCATCTGATTTATTGGTTAACATAACTTGTAATATATAAGATGCCCAGAAAACCACCCTGAGTAATATCGCCATAAGTGTTTAATATTGAACATGAACTGCTTAATAGGCGGTTAAGCTAATTGTCATTCAAATTTCATTTCCGTGTCTTTGCATCTTTGCCTCTCTCTAGCAGTTTGAAATATAGAACTTAAAATAGCTGCTTCCTGCTTCCTGAATGTTTAACTCAGATTAAATAACTTTTGCATGAAGTATCTTTTATGCCCAATCGGGTAGTTTTCTTGAAAAGCAAATACAGTGTAGCCTTGAGATTCATAAAATTCCTTAGCTTGAAACTCTAATGTCTCAAGATGAACCCCTACACAGTTTTGCTTTTGACCTTCTTTTTCAGCAATTTTAAGGATATTGCTTCCAATACCTTTGCCGCGTAAGTCTTCTTGAACAACTAGGACTCTTATATAAAGCCAATTGCAACCGATTTCACCCAGAACCCCACCAACAATCAAGCCTGATTCATCTCGTGCAAAAACTGCTACAGGTTGCCACTCAGACGACGGAAAAAAATGTTGATTGAACTGGCGAATCATTTGGATGACGGTCATCCGATCCTGCTGAGTTACTTCCTGTTCTACCTGAACTGTAATCATCCTAATTTTACTTCTGGGTAAGGTTTTGACCAATACTTATTACCCACTTGTACAGAATTACAGAGTGAGTTCTGACTTATGACTTCTGAGTTTTTCTTTATAAAAGCTAATGGATATTTATAAATTTGCAATTAGTCCGCTTTTGTTCAATGGGATAAAAACAGACCCGGAATGGTTACACCAGCAGACGATTCGCAGTTTTAGCTGGCTATCGAAAACTCCTACTAGTTGGGCAAACCAACGCTTACAAAAATCTTTATGTCTGTACGATTCACGCCTAGAACAAAATTTATTTGGGCTAAACTTCCCAAACCCCGTAGGATTAGCAGCTGGGTTTGACAAGGATGGAGTCGCTGCTGGTATTTGGTCTAATCTGGGTTTTGGTTTTGCAGAACTAGGAACTGTAACTTTTCACGCACAACCAGGAAATCCGCGTCCCCGTTTGTTTCGCTTGCCGTTGGATAAAGCTGCTCTCAATCGGATGGGCTTTAATAATCTTGGTGCAGCAGCAATGGCGGCCCGTTTGGCACAGGAAAAACAGCAGTCTACCAACTTAATACCCATAGGGATAAATTTGGGTAAATCTAAGGTAACTCCCCTAGAAGAAGCCGCACAAGATTATCTCGATAGTTTTCGCTTACTCAAGGATTTGGGAGATTATTTTGTTGTTAATGTCTCTTCCCCTAATACGCCGGGGTTGCGATCGCTCCAAGATGCTTCTATGCTCAGTACCATCTTAGATTTATTACAACAAGAAAATAATACACATAAACCCATTTTTGTCAAGATAGCCCCAGATTTAGAATGGGAAGCGATCGCTGACATTATTTCTTTGGCTAAAACCTACAATTTGGCTGGAATTATTGCAACTAACACCACCATCCGCCGTGATGGACTGAAAACCCAAGTGATTAACCAAACTGGCAAATCACCTCAAGAAGAAGCTGGCGGAATTAGCGGTGAACCATTGCGCGATCGCTCCACTGAGGTAATTCGTTTTATTTGGCAGCAAACCCAAGGAGAAATTCCAATTATTGGCGTTGGTGGCATTTTTTCCCCAGAGGATGCTTGGGAAAAAATTACTGCTGGTGCTAGTTTAATCCAGGTTTATACCGGCTGGATTTACGAAGGCCCACTGATGGTACGCCGGATTCTAGAAGGTTTACTTTCCAAGCTAGAACAAAACGGATTCAATTCCATCAACGAAGCTGTAGGTTTACAAACAAAAATTCAAAAATTCTAATTACGAATTACGAATTAGGAATTACGAATTGTTTTAGCCTTCTTCTTCTACTGGGAAAAACTCTTTAGTTTTTTCTGAGTATGACCAGGCAATACCATCAGGGTCTTTACTGCGACTCCATTCAGGAAACTCTGGATCATTTCGTCGTTTATAAACCGTGCTGGAATAGACATTTAGCCGTTTGGCGAGTTCAGATTGGATCAGAGAGCCAAAAATTAACTGTTTTTCCAGCGATCGTTTAGCTTCCTCATGGGTTAGGGTTGGCTGTGGGATTGATTCAGTTTCTGTTTCTTCCTCCTCAAGTGTTGTTGGTGGTGGTGCTAGGAGCGATCGCGCAGTTTTAGTAACTGGTTGAGCCGGAAGTTCTTTGACAGGCTCACTACTGTCAAGAATATTGCCGAGAATGCTGGCAGTTATAAAGTAATAAGACTGGCCCGCTTCTTCGGAATTCACTATACTGGCACCAAATTCCGAGGCTTTACCATCCAAGTAGCGTTTTGCCGTTGTTCCGGGAAAATTGCCCTTGATTGCCAAATCCATAGGGGTAAGTCTGCCCTGATTTTCTCGAACCAACTGATGAAAAATTGGGTTAACTCGTATAGTCCACTGTTGCCATTGATATTCCTGCCAAATCTTGAAGCCAATTGCCAGCACAATTAGCGCTAGCAAAATTCTCCAGGTAGCAACCAGGAAAATAATCAAAAACGAGATGGGCAAAAGTAGAACGAGAAAAGCCTTGCCGTTGTCTTCTATGGGTTTTTCACTCATGCCGATTTTTGCCAAGTGAATTTGTGGAAATAATATTATATATATTGGCAAAAATTGTGACACTTTTTTGTATCTTTTGGCAAAGTTACGGCAAAGTTGCCGGCAAAACCTTTACCGTGTAGGTGTTATAGCCTATTGAAACTGGAACTTCTCTTATTGGTCTGCGATGCCTACGGCGGTAAACTACGCGCAAAGTTTTTACCCAGAGAAAAAAGAAGGTTTCTAACTCAACCAATAACTCTATAAATTTAAATCGTCAGTCCCTTGACAACAGATAATACGCATACTACATTAATAATACAAGTCAACTTTCACCAGATAGTTAACTTGCGCCAGTAGCGGATAGCTCAAATGACAGAGTGCCCACCTTGCCCGGAAGGGCCGAAGTATCAAGGGTTATCGTATATAACTTAAACCCCTCGATCAAACTTCTGGAGGTGTAGGTAAAAATCCTACTTCGCTACACCAAATTCATTACTGAGTCACGAATTTTAAATGTTTAATTAATAACTTTATATGTGGTGGGTAGCTCAGTGGATAGAGCGCCTAAATATCCTTATTCACCCCTTGCCTGAAAAGGCCGACGAATCGAGGGTTATCGCCTGCCAAGCGGGAGGTCGCGGGTTCAATTCCCGCTCCACTACACCAATTAATTTTAGATTTTGGACTGAATTCAAAATCTAAAATCCCAAATCCAAAATTGCCATGTGGCGGGTAGCTCAGAGGTAGAGCGCTAAACATCCTTTTTCACCCCTTGCCTGCAAAGGCCGACGAATTAGGGTTATCGAATAGGGTTCGAGAGGTCGCGGGTTCGATTCCCGCTTCGCCACCTTTCATTTTTGCCCGCGAGGGCCGGGAGATGAAGCGATGAATTACAATTTTTTCACTAAAAATAAGACTAAAACACCCCAAAATCAGCCTATCCCCGGACGAGAAGCAGAAATGGTTCAGGGACGCTCCGGCGGCTGGATGTTTGATGCTGGCATTTGGAAAATGCTGCGTCGCTGTCTTTTGGTTGGCACAGCAAAAAGCACTTACTACGCTGGTAAACAGGAATTAACTGAGGATTTTGTGACAGTTGTAAGACTTGCTGTTGCCGAAAATCCCGGTCGTGTAGCGGAAGAAATTTTGTATGCTAGCGATGGACGCGCCATCAATAACAGTGCGCCTATCTTAGCTTTGGTGCTGCTGTCGATGGGTGAAACACCAGAAGCAAAACAGGCATTTGGTGAAATCTTCTCGCGAGTTGTCCGCACTGGTAGCCACTTCTACGAATGGCTCAACTACACAAAATCTCTGCGGGGGTTTGGCAAAGTAGTGCGGGAAGCTGGTAAAACTTGGCTCTCCAGGGAAGATGTCAAAGGTTTAGCTTATCAACTGTTGAAATATCAACAGCGTCAAGGCTTCTCCCACCGAGATGCCTTGCGGTTGTTCCATGTCAAACCGCCTACAGAAAATCACCGTCAACTATTTGAGTGGGTAGTTAGAGGCTGGGAAGAATTGCCAACAGACATTCCCTCAGAGGCGTTAGCGCAGATTTGGTGGTACGAGTGGCTTAAACGGAATCCCACCCAAACCCATGAAGCTATTTCTCAAGGACGCTTAACCCACGAAATGGCTGCACCTGTGGGCAAAATGGATAAGCAAGCTTGGCAGTTGCTATTTCAGGAAATGCCAATAAGTGCAATGTTACGTAACCTGGGTTCTTTAACTGAACTGGGTGTGTTACGAGCTGATGAAAACGCTAATTTGCTACGAGTGGAAGCAGTTCTTAATCGCAGAGAACATCTGCGTAAAGGTCGCATCCATCCGATTGATGTTTTGAAAGCACTCAAGACTTATAAATCTGGTGGAACATTAGGACGCAGTAAGAAAACTTGGAATCCAGTTCCTCGGATTGTGGACATTTTAGAAAAGGCAGTTGAACTATCTTTTGATGTTGTGCAACCCACTGGTAAAGTGTTCATGCACGCCGTGGACATTTCTGGTTCTATGGGTAGCTTGGTTGCAGATATGGGACTGACTTGCTGTGAAATTGCCACCACAATGGCACTAGTGACAGCAAAAGCAGAGAAAAACTATATGATTCGCGGCTTTTCTACAGAATTCCGTGAATTAGGTATCACTGCCAAAGATAGTTTTAGTTCTGCGGTTCGCAAAGCTAGCAATCAAAACTTCGGTGGAACAGATGCGTCTGTAGCTTACGACTGGATGATTAAGAATAAGTTCAAAGCAGATGTAGTCTGCTTCTGGACTGACTCGGAAAGCTGGGCCGGGTATAAGCATCCAAGTCAAGCGCTGAAGGAGTACCGGAAAAAGGTAAATCCTAATGTCAAGGCGGTGTATGTCACCTTGACACCTTACCAAATTACTTTGGTAGATCCTCAAGATTCGTTGTCTTGGGATTTGGCAGGCTTCGACCCAGGTACGCCTCGGATCATCCAAATGCTGGCTACGGGTGAATTGTAGATATTGCTGAAGGGTAAAGGATGAAGCACTTTATCCTTCATGCTTCATGGCGGGTTATCCTTGTTCGCAACTTGCCTTTCGGGGCCGAAGAATTAGGGTTATCGGTTACATCTCCACCATTGTGGGGATTAGCGGGTTCAAACCCCGCACCCGCCTTTGTTTGATTCAGGATTTACGCAAATAAGAAGGCGATTTAATTTTTGAATGGTCGTTTTTCTATTTCAGCGATGGGTAAGAGTAGGGTGTCTTCGATGTGCGATCGCACTTCATCAGAAGCACTATTGAGGCAATCAACTAATAATCTATTCGCATCATAGTATTGCCTTAGTTGTTGCTTCTCCTGCTCGCTTAATTGCCAATCAGCGACAATATTGATACGTGGAAGATTTGACATTACCTCTGCAATTTTGTAAAGCCATTCTTGACCATTAATTTTAAACCATTCCTCAAATTCTTCTATATTTTCACGCAACTGAGAGCCACATTCACAAATATCCTTAACTTCTTTCAGAGACACAATTGGAATTTTTCGAATAATTGGGACTGACTCAGGTTTATATACACGTAAGCAGTTACGAAAAAAACCTATCTTTTCAACATTATCAGGTAGAAGAGATTGAATATAGTGTAATCCTTTATGCAACTCTGGATTTATTTCTAGTTTATGAATTAAAAGACGTTTAATTCCAGGTAAAATTTCTAAAGCAAAGTCTATCTCACTCAGATCACTAGTACTGCTGACTTCCCAAAATATCGATTTTCCCTCCAAACAATATAAAAATGTAAGAATATGATTTATATCCTGAACAATTTCAAAACTTATATCTAGTTCAATAGATGAATGCATATCCATAAAATTACTCGCTCCTGCATTTTCTAGCTCAAAGGGATCAATTGCATCAGCTAAATTTCCAAATATCTGTATAGCTAGTTCAATATAAGTAGAGCGAATACAAGCTTGTTTATTATAAAAATTGCAAAAAAGATTTTGCTGCTTTTGATATGCAAAATTTAAAAACCTTTGCAATTTCTCAGATGAGTTGAGCAATTTATCAACTTGGTCTTTCAAGGATAATAGTAAATAATCTATTGATTGGTTACTTAAATTCAGCCTTGAATTAGCTTCTTCCCATATAATTTTACATAGAGAGTATCCTGCTGGTTGAAACACTAATAATTTCACTTTGTTTTGCAGCTGTTCTAAATGAAATATCCATCCTTGTGCAGACGGAAAAGAGAAATGAGGGATATCTTGCCAAGAGTCAGATATATTCTCTACTCTTACCTTCCGGAAATCTAGTAAATGGCTTTTTTCCAAAGAATCAATAATAGGTCGCTTTTTCTCTTCTCCTACATCCCAAAGTAGACATAATAATCCAATTATTGGAATATAAGGGATTTTTTGATAGGTATATAGTCCTAAACGGCAAAGAAGATTATAAGCATAAATATTATTATCTTGGATACGGTCAAATTGACTTGCAACTAAATCTTTTATATTGCCCTTTAATAAAAATTCTTTATTGTCTTGCCAATAAGCCTCTAAGTCACCATTATATTTTGTTTGTATAGGTTCTCGGAGAACTTTCATACATAGTGCATTCCCACCATAAGATTTGTGGATTGCGCTCATAGCTGGAGAATTAACATTAATATTAAATCTGCTTAAAAATTTTCGCCATGCACTCTCATCTAGTTCTGGTAATTGGTAAGCTTCAACAAAGCTCAACTTAGCTTCATTGACCCTCTCACGACTAGTAATTAGTGTGATTGATTTGATATTAGGAGCATTTAAAACTCTAATGAATAGCTCTAAATAGTCAATATGGTCTTTTTTAAACTTACCATTCTCATCTAATGCAGTTTCAAGATTATCAATCAGTATACCCACTGGTTTGTTTTGAAGATTACGCTTTAGTTGCTCCAGTGTACCCATGAAATCCTGCTGCGGTTCTTCTTTAAACTGATAACGTAGCTGATCCTTGACCCAGCTTTTTACAGAAGTCATGTACTGAGCTTCCATTCCTACTTGAAGTTCCAAATACTCTAGCTTTTGAGTCTCGAAGTAATGATAAGCAAGTGTTGTTTTGCCTATACCACCTTTGCCATAAATACCAATGGCTTTTGTGTTACATTTCTCAATCAGCATGTTAAGATGTGCGATCGCTTCCTCACGCCCCACAAAATCAGAATTGTTGGATCTTGGTATCTCAGAGACTGACTCTTGAGGCTCAATGTTTGTGGCTGAGTGCTGAGATTGCACAGTTGATTGAGCAAATATCCTTGTTAGTTCACCCAGTTCAATCTGCAACGCAGCTGCTATTTTTTCAAGTGTGGTTGGTGTAGGGTTAGCAGTCTGTCCGGTTGCTATCTTGCTAATGACGCTTTTATCCAGACCAGTTACTTGCTCAAGTTTGTATTGGCTAAACTCTTTTTCTTTGAGTAATTTTTTAAATACTTCTCCAGTTTCCTTATTCTTTTTAGCTCTTGGCACTGCGGATAACCCTCTATGATCAACCTTGTTCAACGGTTGCACGTTCAACTAGTTGCACAACTACAACTATTCAAATTTTAGAAGACGAACAAAACTAGTGAATAGCAAGTAAACCAATAAGCCCAAGGATAATTTGATATGCGTCACAATAACTTACAGCAAGAAGCAATTCAACTTGAGTTGCTTAAAAAAACTTTGCACGGTTGGCAGCCAGCTTTTCCACTTGTTGAAAGTTATGAATGGTCAACTGATCAGCTAGAGCATCACTTCGGTATTTCACGCCAAGAGTTATACAAAATCAGGAGTCAACCCCATCTCTGGCGTTCCTCAATTTTGGTTTTTTTACACCTGCGAAAAAATAAATGGCGGGTTTACAGCCTCAACCCTTTACAAATTGGGGGATAAGGTAAAAGCTGCTACTCAGAAGTGCGATCGCATACCCGCCCGAAGCGATCGCAATTTTTTACAAGCACAACCCGAAAATTAGACACAACATAAAATAGCGTAGGCGTAGCCCGTCGTAGACATCGCTGCTCATTTATTTAACTACCAAATGTTTAATTAAATAATCCCCCCATGAAATTGATAATTGGTTTCCAAAAGATACCAGTCAACACATAAGGAGCGTATTGTAAAAGCGGTAAGCTAGTCTGCTTCGATGGCTTCAAAGGTAAACACTCCAAGAGAAAAGGCACTATACAGGTAAGCCCATAGGCAGTTGCTAAGGCTGTATTCCATTTAGGTTCATCTCCTGGTATGGGGCTATAATAAATACCCAGCATAATGAACGAGATCATTAAAAACTGCTCCCATAAAAACCAGGATTGAGGTGGTAGAAAATAAACTAACTGGAGAAAGCTGTTGTTATCTATTTTTTGTCGCATCCCCAAAAGTACAGCCCAAGTTGCAGCGCCAACAATACCATCATCTTTGAGTCCATAAATTCTTTGAAAGCGTTTAACGCCTCTCTCAGTTTCACGACTGAAATACCCGTCAGGTTCTTTTTTAAAAAATCCTTCTTCATTGAGAATAATTTGCAGTTCTTTAACTGCATCGTGTAACTTTGGAGACATACTTTTTTGATTGCGGTAAAGCTTTGGGTAGAAAAGGCAAGCCCAACTCAGTGGTCCAACGATTCCATCTACCTGAAGATTATTAGCTTTCTGAAATTTAATTACAGCCTCTTCTGTTTCTAAGTCAAATTTACCACTAATAGTTGAGAGAAAACCCTGAGCTTGCAGTCGCTCTTGGAGTTCATTGATTGATTCTTGTGCAGAGTTTGGCGAAAATCCTCGGTATAATATGGGACGTTTATTGAAGACACAGACTTGTTTTTCTTCGGGAAAATAACGTCGGGATTGTTTTAGTCCAAACAAGAGATTTAGAAAGTTAAGTGTTTTATTTGTCATAGTTTAATTAAGTAATTTGTGAAAAGATCATCAGGCAAAGTTTTAGAGCTTAGAAGTCGATATGGTCGGCAGCCTCTACTTACTAGAGACAAAAAATAAACTTATAAATTAGCTTACTGGTTAAATTTAAGACAGGAGTTAACACTGTTAAAAAAATGTTACTAATTTGTCAAACTTTTGTTCGTTAAAATGTTGCTAACGCCACATTGATGACGAATTTAGTGGGTGATATTTATGCCAGGTCAGTCAGAAAGTTGGAATTTACCTAAAAGTTGGAATCGCAAGATTTTGCAGGACTGGGAGATAGACCGACTACTGATGAATTTGGAGGTTACACTTCAAAAGCGTTACAGACAAAGTACAAGGAAAGACTTGTTACTTGGGTTACTGTGTGGGTACAGCTTGAAAAAGATTGGTCAAGATTTGCACAAAGAAAACGCTGCTGTCAGAGCAGGGTTAAGCAATATCTACCGGGATATTGAAGTTTTGACAGGAGAAGCAAATAAAAGTGTTAAGTCCAGTAATCTTGTCTACGTTTTGGAAAGACATGGTTATCGTAGAGGGTCTGTTGTAGCTGCTATCCAACGCCGTGACATCCCCCACAATTTGCCAGCACCGACTTACACCCAATTTATTGGTCGGGAGGCAGATATGAAAAAGCTATTAGAACGCCTTTCGTCGGTGCATGGCGCTCACATGATTACAGTACATGGCATTGGTGGCGTAGGTAAAACGGCGCTGGTGTTAGCAGCTGCTTACCTATGCTTAAAAGCTAGTAACGAAAACTCTTCTGATGCACCCAACTTTGATGCGATTATTTTCACTTCAGCTAAACAACAAGAACTTATTCCCACTAACAGTATCTTGTGGCGGCAACAGGGACAGCGTAATCTACGCGATATCTTTCGAGAAATTGCTAATGCTTTAGACGACCCGACAATTCTTCAATCTCCTCCCAATGACCAATTCGATCGTGTTCGCCAAATTCTCTCAAAACGGAGAACACTGTTGATTGTGGACAATATGGAGACTATAGAAGATAGGGATGAGGTTATTGAGTTTTTATATAATCTACCTATTTGTATCAAAGTAATAATTACTAGCCGCGAACAAATTGCCTTGCTGCCAATCCGTCTGCGAAACTTACCTCCAGATGATGGTTTGCAGTTAATTAGACAACAAGCAGAAGAAAAAGGTATAAGCATCAACGATGAGGACTCTAAGCAACTCTACGATCGCACTGGCGGCATCCCTCTGGCGATCGTATATTCGCTTGGCCAATTATCCGGTGGCTACTCCCTAAACTCGGTATTGAATCGATTAACCTCGGCTACAGGAGATGTAGCTCGTTTTTGCTTTGAGCAATCAGTGCAAGGAATCAAGGGACAACCACCCCACAAGTTACTCATGTCACTGGCGATTTTTCCTGACTCTGCCATACTTGCAGCTGTGGCTGAGGTTGCTGGACTAACAGCCGCTCCTGATGCAGTAAATAATGGCTTGGCACGTTTGCAGCAACTTTCCTTGGTGAATCTCAATCCAGAGACTAAGCGGTTTGATATGCTCTCTCTGACACGTGAATATGCCTTAGCAGAATTAGCCGCTTACCCAGATTTTGAGAGGGAAGCACGAAGGCGCTGGGTGAGATGGTATCTTGATTTTGCCCACAATTATGCCGGAGAAGATTGGGAAAAGTGGATACACTACAATAAGTTAGAACCAGAAGAAGGAAATCTGCGAGCAGTACTTCATTGGTGTGAAGACAAAGAACACTATGAAGCAGTTAGGGATTTATGGCTTCTCTTAAGCCACTATGCAAATCTCTATGCCTATTGGGACGATCGCTTAGATTGGCTGCAATGGCTTATAGAACAATCAGAACGGCGTGGTGAATGGTCTTGTTTTGTAAAAATCATCGTCCGCAAAAGCTGGCTACTAATTCGAGAGTGTTCCTCTGTGAGTCTGAAAGAAGCAGATAAAATTTTGCGACGGACGTGGATTTTGCGTGACCATGCAGATTTATGTGTTCAGGCTGACTTAGCCGAAAGTATGGCTAGGCTGCAAATTAGACAGAAGGATTATCAAGATGCACGCCATTGGCTAACTATAGAAGAAAAATTGGTAATCGAGGCGAATCTGGAAGAGCGACAGCATATCCGCTATTTTATTCCCGTTCTTTATCATCAGGCTGAAATCCATTATTTAGAAGGTGAATATCTTTTAGCAAAAAAGCTCTTTCAAGAGGTGATGAAAAGTGCAGAAAAAATTAGTTGGCATCGGGTGATCAATTCTGCTCAAAATTGGCTGGCTGATATTGCAATTGAACAAGGCGATCGCGATCAAGCTGAAAAACTATTAATTCAAGGCTTGACTGTTGCTGAAACGACTCACAACAAGCGACGTTTGGCCCGCTATCGGCGTTCTCTTGCCCGTTGGGAGAAAAAGTGGGGAAGTGCAGAGAAAGCCTACAAATTGTCAATTAAGGCTATTGATGGTTTTAAGCTCTTGGGAATGACACGGGATGCACAGGAGATGCAAATTTTCCTTGATTCACTGTAATCATAGGCGCTGATGTTGACCCAATACGGTTCGGATAAGCATTTTTCACTTTCCTTGTGGTCTGGGTAAAGGGTAAGGGGTAAAGGGTAAAAATTTATTCAAAACCTTTTCCCTTTCCCCTTTCCCCTTTAACCGAACCGTATTGTATGTTGCCCACCTCACAAGATGGGATAATTTATTTATTGGAATCCCTAAAAGCGCGATCGCATATCCACCAAAACTAGACAAGATATTTTTTTACAAGATAATGTAATATAACTTAGCAGTATTCGAGCGATGCCTACGGCGGGCTGCGCCTACGCTATTCCTTTTCAATCTAATTGCAAGCAAAGCGGCAATTTGCTACATATCAGAATGGTTCCATCCAAACTTGTCCACCCAAAGACAGTAGATTAAGTTTTGTCTGAATAACTATAAGGAATGAAATAGCTCTGCTTTCCAAAAAGTAAAAAAGGAACAGATTTTTATGGCATTTGATTACAACCTGTTTGTCATTGGTGCTGGGCCTGGTGGATTGGCAGCAGCTAAAAAAGCAGCTAGTTACGGTGTTCGTGTTGCTATTGCCGAACAAGAATCCATCGGTGGAACCTGTGTAAATCGCGGTTGCATTCCCAAAAAACTGATTGTCTACGCTGCTGACTTCGCCCTACAAAAGCAAATAGCGCCCAGTTATGGATGGAGTGAGTGTCAAACATATTTTGACTGGACATTATTCATTAAGTCAGTACATCAGCATCTTGACACCCTCAACCAGACTTACTTTCAGCAATTACAGAAAGCTGGAATTGAACTAATTTGCGATCGTGCCACTTTCATCGATGCTCATACTGTCGATATCAATGGACTTAAAGTTACAGCCGACAAAATTTTAATTGCTGTGGGAGGGCAACCCCTCAAGCCCAAAATCCCAGGTATAGAATATGCCATTACATCCCGCGAGATGTTTCAGTTACCTTATCTACCGAAACGTTTAGCAATTATTGGCGGTGGCTACATTGGCGTAGAATTTTCCAGCATGATGCACGCCTTCGGTTGCCAGGTGACGGTGATTGAAAAAGACGAGATGATTTTATCGGGGTTTGATGATGACATTCGCTCTGCGGTACAACAAGGTTTGAGCAAACGCGGAATTAAGTTATTGACTAGTAGTACTGTTCAAGAAATCAAATACTCAGATGAGAGTTTGTTATTAACTATTACTGGTAAGAAGCGACAAATAATTACAGCAGATACGATCTTGGTTGCCACAGGTTACGCTCCAAATACCAAGAATCTTGGTTTAGAAAATGCCCATGTTGAACTTGGCGAACATGGTGCAATCAAAGTAGATGAATACAGCCGCACCACCCAAGAAAATATTTTTGCTGTGGGTGACTGCACCAGCCGAGTGCAATTGTCTCCAGTGGCGAAGGCAGAAGGTATTGCTTTTGCCAATACAGTTTTTGGCAACAAGGTGCAAAAACTGCATTATGATTATGTGCCCTCTGCTGTTTTTTGCCGTCCAGAAGCGGCTGGTGTGGGGATGACGGAGGCGAAGGCACGGGAAAAATTTGGTGAATCTGTACAATGCTACTGCACCCAATTCCAACCACTTTTGTATCAGCTAACCGAACAGAATCAGCCAACCACTATAAAGTTAGTTTTAAATGGCGATTCTGGGCAAGTTTTGGGCGCTCATCTGGTGGGTGAACACGCAGCAGATATCATTCAAAGTCTAGGTGTGGCAATTCGCAAGGGCATTACTAAGGAAGACTTGGATGAAACAATAGGCATTCACCCTACGGCAGGAGAAGAATTTTTTTTGTTAGATCAGGTGCAGGAATGAGTGAAGGAGGTAGGGGGCAGGGGAGCAACGCGAAAAAGTGAGATCATCGTGAAAAGAGCAGGGGGAGCAGGGGGAGCCGGGGAAGTGAAGAGAAAATTTTAGTCTTTTTTACGAGCGTTATAGCCCTAAATACACTTATTTCTTTCTCTTCCCCTGCCTCCCCTGCCTCCACATCTCACTGTTAGAGCATTGCTCCCAACTGCCAATTATTCTTCCCGTGTCCCCGCGTATTTCTCAAAGAGTTTCTGAGGATACCTCTGAGCAAGATTTTGTGGGAGCGTTTAATTGGTCTAAAGTATTTGTTAATGAGTCATCCCCTAGCATCGGGTATCCTCTGTGGGAATTTACCACATCGTCAAAAGCTTTCAGATCCTCAAGAGCCTCTGATGCAGACTGATATCGGTGTTTGAAGTCATCCAGCACCATTTTACTGAAAATATTAGCAACGGAGCGGCTTATCTGAGAGCTATCGCTCCATTTTATCTCTCCATCAGCATCTCTATCTAGCTCACGGGGTGCTACACCAGTCAAAGCTCTAATCCCAACCATACCCACTGCATAGATGTCACTACTATATTGGGGACGGCCAAAACATTGTTCGCTGGGTGCGTAACCCTGAGTCCCAATGCCAATAGTAAAGGGGGTTTGCTCTTCAGTATCAAGCTGTTTTGTGCTGACTTCTTTGACAGCTCCAAAGTCAATCAATACCAGTTTTCCATCTGAGTGTCGTCGGATAATATTACTGGGCTTAATATCCCGATGAATCACATTATTTTTATGAACAAATATTAATGTTTGCAATAAGTCTCTGACAATTTTGATCGCAGCAATTTCATCAATTGCTCTACCTGGTGGCAATTCCTGATTTAAAGTATGACCAATTATCTGTTCTTGCACTAGATAAAATTCTTCATCTTCTTCAAAATACGCCAAAAGTTGAGGGATCTGATCGTGTGTTCCCAATTTTTCTAGGGTTTGCGCCTCTGAGTGAAATAAACGTCTGGCAAGTTGCAAGGCTTCTGGTTTAGTGCTGGCTGGTTTTAGTTGCTTGACAACACATAGCGGGCTTCCAGGACGTTGGGTATCTTCGGCAATGTAGGTTTCGCTGAATCCACCAGAACCGAGAACTTTGACAATTTTGTAGCGTCGAGCCAAGACTTTTCCTGATAAGGCTAAATCACGTTGCTGGATTAAGTATTGCAAGTCATATTGTTGACTAATAATCTCTTGAACAACGGGAGATGTTTTATACTTCTGGAAAATGTTTACTAATTGACGTTTTCTGATACTTTCCCTCATGACTGAGGTTCCCAGGTAGGAAAGTCCGGTCATGGCGATCGCCATCATTGGTACAATCGTAGGAAAAATTAATCCACCATAGACAAATAACCCATAGCTAATTCCTAACCAAGCGCCAGATAGGGCGAGGCTATATAAAAATCTATTGATGCTACGCTTGCGTCTGCTAATCATCAAGGCTGTACTGCCAACTAGAGCTAGCACAAACAAACCCTGCAATGGTGGAGTGTTAATTCCTGGAGCGATCGCTTTCCCTGACATCAAAGTTGCGATCGCATTAGCGTGAATTTCCACGCCCGACATCGGTTTAGCGCTGTTGCTAGCAGCAACTGGATAATAATCATTGTTTAACTTATCTGTTGCACCAATCAGCACTATCTTGTCTTTGAAGACCTTTCCCTGCTGCAAATAGGTGTTCCAATTTTCCGGATCGAGTACGTGCCAAAAGGGTATTTGCTCAAATGTACCCGCAGAACCCCAAAAATAAATGCGATCGCCTTTTGGTCGCGGATAATTTACTTGTGCTGTCCTGAGTGCTGCTTCATCAAAAGAGGGTAGCTTCTCGATCAAATTGTCTTCAACCAACGACTTAGAAAACTCACTCGCCAATCGATGAACTTTACCATCCACCTCTACGGGGAAATTAACTGAGCCAATGGAAACTGACCCTGTACGAAACATCTGTTGTGGGTCTGTCAGTTGTGTAAAAGTCCCTTGGTGCGTCTGAGAATTTTCGTAGACGGCTGCTAAGGTAACTTTACTGCCATATTTTTTCAATACTGCCTGGAATTGGCGATCGTCAGTAACTCCATAACTACTCGGCGTGTCAAAAACTACATCTATCGCTACAGAGCGGACACCTGCTTTAATTAACTTTGTAATTATCTGGGAGTATGCAGCACGTTTATAAGGATAAGATTTCAGTGTTTCTAGGTAGGCATACTGTTTTGGATTTGTTTTATAGTACTGTTCGGGAACTGATATTGACTGATCGTCTATTGCTAAAATTACGATGTCTTCTGGAGGTACAATCGGCCCACGCAGTTGAAAAAAGCCAGAAAGCGCCTTATTTTCCATCAATTGAACCGATTCCCCGCCAGAAGCACTCAGCACTGCTGCACCCATTACGCAAGCTCCAGCGAGGAGATGACCTAAGTGAATCATCCATCTAGACTGGCGAGCCGATGCTGTTGACGTTACTTTTGTCGGTTTACTTGACAGTCTATTGGCAGCAGAGACATAGTTTTTAGTTAAGGTAGATGTAGGTTCTTCTGCCATATCGTGTTACTGATTGATTTAAGTCCAACACTTTTATTTATTCAGACCACGTTTTAGTGCAAGCACATTGAAATAAGACTTAAATGATAATCTTATACATTTGTAAAGTATCTTCTATTCGTCAACAAACCTTTATTGGCAGAGCTAGCCCCCAAGAGATTCCTACTCAGGTACTGCCTAAATTATTGTTTTTCTGTTAAGTGAGTTACAACTAGTGATTGTCTCACAGATCAGAGCCGGATATACTTCGCCTCTGCTAATTGATTGCGGCGAGATTTGATCCTAACCTAACCAACAGGTACGCTCCTAACTGGGTGTTTTACCAGAAGCTGTCCCAAGGCCGTCTTCTGTCTTTGGCGCAATATTGGTACTCCCAGAAAGCATGTCCTCATACTGAAAGCTCAACCTATAGATAGGCATAAACTTATATCCTACCCTAAGCTTATGCTATACCTCTTTAGGAGTAAACTTTAATGTTATACAGCGATAAATGCTGTTACTGGTTCAATTTTATTGGTAGATTTTGATCAGATGGTAGCTCTTGCAGTGCTGGAGGTGAATAAGGTTTAGCACCCAGCATCTCAACTCCAATGTTGCATCCGTTTTTATGCCTTGAAAGAGGTAGGATAAAAGCTATAGATGAAGAGCTACTTTATAGATATTAGCAAACTTGCTATTTGAAAATTGCTATAATCTATTGTTCCATCTAAATTCATTTATATTATTAGGTGTAAATTTGTATGGGTTCTCCAATGAATCGTCTGTCTATTTTTGTAGACGGAAACAATATGTTCTATGCTCAACAAAAAAATGGGTGGTTTTTTGACCCACGGCGAGTCTTAGAATACTTTAAACATGAGCAATCAGAAACAACATTAATTAATGCATTCTGGTACACTGGCTTAAAAGACCCACAAGATCAACGAGGTTTTAGAGATGCTCTAATTAGTCTAGGATATACAGTCCGAACTAAAATCCTTAAAGAATATTATGATGATACTTCTGGTCGTTACTCGCAAAAAGCGAATTTAGATATTGAAATTGTTGTAGATATGTTTAATACAGTAGACCAGTATGACCGAGTAGTACTATTCAGTGGTGATGGAGATTTTGAACGAGCAATCGAACTATTACGCTCAAAAAATACACATATTACGGTAGTATCAACAGAAGGAATGATCGCTAGAGAACTACGGAATGCTACTGATAGATATATAGATTTAAATGATATCAGAGATCAAATAGAAAAAACCGAAGGTTAATAGTCTTAGCAATTATTTACAAATGTAAGAGTAAAAGAAAAACTAAGGTTGAAGATATATTGAGCCACAAGTAAAAATTAAACAACAAAGCACAAATGACAAACAAAACAGATCGAATTATCATTTTTGATACTACACTGCGAGATGGAGAGCAGTGTCCGGGAGCGACTCTGAATATAGACGAAAAGCTAGTTATTGCCAAGCAACTGGCGCGTCTGGGTGTGGATATAATTGAGGCAGGCTTTGCCTTTGCCAGCCCCGGAGATTTTGAAGCAGTCAGCAAGATTGCCCAAATTGTGGGGACAGAAAATGGCCCGGTAATTTGCAGTTTGGCAAGAGCGATTAAAGCAGATATTGAAGCGGCCGCAGAAGCATTAAAACCAGCCGTGAAGGGCAGAATTCACACATTTATTTCGACTTCTGATATTCATTTAGAGTATCAGTTACGGAAGTCACGAGCAGAAGTGCTAGCGATCGCCGAAGAAATGGTAGCTTATGCCAAGTCTTTCATGACAGATGTCGAATTTTCGCCGATGGATGCGGCTCGTTCCGATCCAGAATTTTTGTACCAAGTGTTAGAGCGAACGATCGCAGCTGGTGCAACAACAGTTAACATTCCCGATACCGTGGGTTACACCACCCCTAGCGAATTTGGGGCAATAATTAAAGGCATTATTGAAAATGTCCCCAACATCGACCAAGCGATTATTTCCGTTCACGGTCATAATGATTTAGGCTTGGCAGTTGCTAACTTCTTAGAAGCCGTGAAAAATGGCGCACGGCAACTAGAATGTACGATTAATGGTATTGGTGAACGAGCCGGCAATGCCTCACTAGAAGAATTAGTAATGGCACTGCACGTGCGGCGGCAATATTTTAACCCTTATCTCGGCAGACCAGAAGAATCTCAAGAATCGCTGACAAATATCGACACCCGACAAATTTATAAAACCTCACGCTTAGTTTCTAATTTGACGGGAATGTTGGTACAACCAAATAAAGCGATCGTTGGGGCGAATGCCTTTGCTCATGAGTCTGGGATTCACCAAGATGGTGTGCTAAAAAATAAGCTCACCTACGAAATTATGGATGCCCAATTGATTGGCTTGACAGACAATCAAATCGTTTTGGGCAAACATTCAGGGAGAAATGCTTTCCGCACCCGGTTAAAAGAATTGGGCTTTGAACTCTCAGATAGTGAATTAAATAAAGCCTTCGTCAGATTCAAAGAAGTAGCAGATAAAAAGAAAGATATTTCTGATTGGGATTTGGAAGCGATCGTTAACGATGAAATCCAACAAGCACCCGATTTGTTCCGGGTAGAGTTGGTGCAAGTTTCCTGTGGTAGCAACGCCAAACCCACTGCTACAGTCACCCTCCGTACCCCAGAAGGTGAAGAGTTAACCGATGCAGCGATCGGTACTGGGCCAGTGGATGCAGTTTACAAAGCCATCAATCGGGTGGTGAATGTGCCCAACGAATTGATTGAGTTTTCTGTGCAGTCAGTAACGGCCGGTATTGATGCCATTGGCGAAGTAACGATTCGTTTACGTTATGAATCGAAAGTGTTTTCTGGTCATGCAGCGAACACAGATATCATCGTGGCATCCGCGCAAGCTTATGTAAATGCGCTGAATAGGTTGTATTCTGCATTGCAAACTCAACAAAAGCCAGAGGAAGTAACTGCACAAAAAGTCTGAGAGTGTATCTGTCGGGTTTGACAGAATTAATTGCATATTGATTCTTTACCAGGCAAGAGTTTAAGCCCAGTTTTTGTGTAATTAATTCTGTACGATTACTTATCAGCCCTTTCAAGGTGACTCGTAAAATCTCTGTTTTTCTCTCTGCGCTCTCTGCGTCTCTGTGGTTAAATAAATTAATTTTAAACCGCAGAGGCACAGAGAGCGCAGAGTCAAGAGATTAAAGAGGAATTTTTTGAGCAAAATTTTTACTAACCTTGAAAGGGCTAGTTCTATATTTAGGGTATTACTGTTTGCACAGTAGTATTTGGTATATTGAATGTAGGTATGAACCCAGCCAGTTTACCCAACTTCTGGGGTACAAAGTCCGTTTCTTTGCTACCTTGAACCTCAGATAAGTAGCAATCTCGCACTGCTAACAACAAGCCTTTGATGGCATCTGGTGCGCCTGTTTTAACTAAATCGTCTGCCTTTTTGAAAAAATGCGATCGCCATTTGCCATCGTTATTGCAATACAATTCTATTAAATACCAACCAGCAAGATACTCAGCTAAAGGATCGAGACAAAAACGGATTCTGTCTTTGGCAGAACCGATAGTTTGAATCAGGTGCAGGCGCTTTTCCAGATAATTGAGGTGTGCTTCGGGGTCATCAATACCCAAAGCTGCTAATGCAGCAACCGCATCTGCACGCTTGGCGGTTCCTGGTTGATAACTTTGCTGCAAGCATTCCCAGGCTATGGTTTTGGCAATTTGATGAACAGTGCGGTCATCAAATTGATTGTCTGTAACATCACGATTGAGTTCATTTATATAACCCAGCATTAAATTAGGAATATTCTCTGGTAACGCAGAAATATTAGATGTAACGTCTTTACTGGCAATTAACTGTTCAGCATAAAGTTTAGCCAGCAAGACAGTGATATTATTTTGACCGACCATCAGAGAAAGACGGTTACAAGCGTCAAAAAATTCCTGGTCGGTAAAGCGATCGCGTTTACCTCGCTGCATGAGATAAGCTTCCATAAAGGACGATAGTTTATTAGCCTCAATCCGCAAAGGTTTAATTATCGTCTTATTAACCCGCCCTAGCTTTTCCTCAATTCGGGAAGTAATCACCAACGCATTCACCGGAAACTCTGGCGACTCCGGCTCAATTGCTTCTCGTGTAGTGGCATTCATTTCTGAGAACCGGTCTACAATCACTAGAATGCGTTTCTTTCTTAACAAACGTAACAGTAATTCTTGACAAATCGGCTCTGGTTCATCAATTAAAGCTTGCAACTGTCCTCTGATAGCTTCTAAAAGCGGCGACTTACCTTCAGTTACCCGAAATTCTTCTTCTAAAAGCACAGGTAACATCAAATGTTTGCAGAGTTGTTGGTCTTCATCCTCAGCCATTGCCCATCCAGCGATTCGACACGCTAAACTGGTTTTACCTACACCCCCTTCACCACCAATTACTAGGCAGCTACGTTGTTTCTCAAAAGTTGAGCGCAAATTCTCATTCATCAGTTGGGGAACTGTTGTACCATCCAGAACAACCGGAATCGGAATGTAACAGGCGCGACTGTTAACTGTATCCTTTTTGGGAAATTGTTCGCGGGCTGCTTTGATATATTTAGCTACCCATGCATCTAATACTCTGGGATGGTAATGAAACCAGCCAACAAATAGCACATATCGCAGAGGTACATTAACGCTGATAAATGGGAGAGAAAAATCTGTGTAGGGTTTGAGGGCGTTGTTAATTTTCAACAACCATAAAGGGGCTACCCGCAAGAGAATTAACCAAATAGAAGGCAATAAGATAAGGTAAGCGGCAATTCCCAAGAGTAATTTATGCTTAAATAGCGATTCTAGAACTCTATCAAAGAGGCGAGTTTCTTTTTCTGCTTTCAGGGCATTGAGAGGGCGACGTATCAGCTTAATGTCCGTCTCTGTGAATTTATCTTTGTATTTTTGTATAGTTGCCAATACCTCTTCAAAGTCTGAGATGACTTTCTGCAACTTGGGGGTAGGTAAAGCATTTGCCTTATCTTGAAAGCCTGCCGCTATTCCTCCTAAACCTTTGATAGCACCTAAACGCACGTAAAACTGGCTATCATTCAACAGGGCAATTAAATTCGGGACAGCAGATACTGCTTCTGTACCCATTGCACCCAAAGCGTAGGCAGAATTGTAACGTACAGTGGGGTTTTTATCTTTTAAGGCAGCAGTTAATACTGGGACAGCTACTTTCGCTTCTACACCAATTTTTCTGAGTGCAGAAGGAACATAAATGCGAACGAATTGCTCCTTGTCTTGTAACGCCGCCATCAACGATGGAACTGCTGCTTTGGCTGCTGTACCAATATTTCCTAAAGCTAAGGTGGCGTACAGGCGGACTTGTCCATCTTCATCCTGTAATGCCGCACTTAAGGCAGAAACGGCTGGTGCTGCTTCTGCACCCAAATCTCCTAAAACCGAAGCGGCGTGCCAACGAAGATTAATATCCTAATTTTTCAAAGCTTCAATCAGAGACGGTACTGCTGGGGAACCGATATTAACTAATGCATCTGCTGCCAGGCTTCTGATGTGGGCATCGTTATCTATTAGCTTCTCAATCAGCGGAGCAATTTTGCTGTCAGTAGTGATTTGCGCCCAACTATTGCTTGTGCATAGTAGGAACAGTGTCAGGCATAAGACAACTACCTTGAGCGCACTAAGTAATACTTGTCTGGTATGCTTTGTCATTGAATCGGATTGAATCACCCGATGAACAACTCCAGTCAGAGAAACTATACCTAAGATTGTAATCTAACTGTCAATGTGGGTTAGCGATGTCTACGCTGGTCACTGAGCTTGTCGTACCCCTCCGGGGAAGCAAGCTACGCGCAGCGTCTCGTAGAGAAGTGCGGGCTACGCCTACGCACTGGTTTGCTCAAGCTTGATTAGCATTGGGATTTAAACGCATCATAATTTTCTCTGGTTCTGTCAAATTTTTAAATCCATAACGTCGATAAAGTCCATGAGCGTCTTTTGTGCCTAACAACCACCTTGACGAAACACCTTGGTACGAGAAAGGTAAATATCGATGGTTATGGGTAGCAATTAAAAAATACAATTGCGGTTTACCACATCGGTAGTCGTCGCCAGGAAAGGCTATTATGCCTGAACCCTTACGGCATTTGTGGGATGGTTAGTTACCGATCGAGAAAGCAATGCTGTTAGAATTTAGATAAGAATATTAATTATATAGAGCTAGAAAATATGTACATCCAAATTAAACCAGAACTAGAGCAATTTATTCAGGCACAGCTTGCAAGTGGTAGATTTACTAATGCAGATGATGTCATCAATGAAGCCTTTAAACTGTTACAAGAAAGAGAGCAGCGACTTGAAGAATTACGGCAAAAAATTGCTGTAGGAAGTGAACAAATTGCTAAGGGACAAGTAACTGACGGCGAAGTTGTATTTGCCAGATTACAAGAAAAAATTCGTCTAATTGCTGAGGAATCCGCTGAATGAGTAATTATTCATTTTCAGATGCAGCAATTCGAGATTTAGATGAAATTTGTGAATATATTGCTCGGAGTAGCCCAAAAGCAGCCAGTAAACTTTTTGATGACATTCGCTCCAAATGTAAATTAGTAGCGAGTTTCCCTAATATGGGAAAAAGCTATGGAAGGCTTGTACCAAATCTGCGCGGTTTTGTTGTGGATGATTACATTATATTTTACTATCCAAGAGAAGACGGAATTAATATTACTCGTGTTGCCAGTGGTTATCAAGATTTAGAAGCTTTGTTCGTAGATTGATAATTATTAGCGATGTCTACGATGGTCACTGAGCTTGTCGTTCGCGCAGCGTTACGTAGATAAGTGCGGGCTACGCTTACGCACTTATTTACCCCCGCTTTGCTCAAGCTTGGTTAGCATTGGGATTTAAACGCATCATGATTTTCTCTGGTTCTGTCAAATTTTTAAATCCATAACGTCGATAAAGTCCATGAGCGTCTTTTGTGCCTAACAACCACCTTTGAACGTCTTGCAATTCTGGATATTCCAAAATATATTCTACAAACCATTTTCCTAAACCCTGTCCTCGATAAGGCTCCAGAATAAAAACATCTTTTAACAACGCAGAAGTTGCATAATCACTGATGACTCTCGCAAAGCCAACTTGTTGATTATCTTCATAAAGTCCAAAACATAAAGAATTTTGTATTGACTTTTCTACAGTTGCTAAGGGGATGTTTTCAGCCCAATAGGAAGTTTGTAAAAAATCATGAATCATTTGAATATCTAATTTAGATTTATCGGTGTTGATGTAAAATCGATGTTTTAATTCTTCATTCATCTCGCTACATCTTTGATTTAATAGGTTAAAAAATTATAATTCATTCTTGGGGCCAGTGGTTTGTAGTGTCAGATGATGAAATTACTGAACCATTAGCTGGATAACAGAGGCTATATTCAGCATTCAATAGACATCTTGCAAAAGTTAGTTACTTTTGCAAGATGTTGGGGAAAGGTTAAAGGTTAAAGGTTAAAGGGTAAGGGAAAATTCCATACCTTTACCCTTTACCCCTTACCCTTTTCCCCTCTTCTGCAAGAAGTCTAATGATATGGGTGCATCTAGTTATTGATTATGAATCAGCCTACAACAAAATCTTGGCAAGAAGTCCGCACTGCTTTTAAAAAAATCTGGGGTTATGAAGATTTCCGTCCACCACAGGGAGAAATTGTCAGCAGTTTATTGGCACAGAAAGATGCGCTGATTATTATGCCCACAGGTGGCGGGAAGTCGATTTGTTTTCAACTTCCCGCATTGCTACAAACAGGATTAACTTTGGTAGTTTCGCCCTTGGTGGCGTTGATGGAAAACCAAGTTCAGGAATTACTACAAAGCCACCAAAAAGCAGCACTTTTGCATAGTGAATTATCCTCATCTCAACGCCGTGCAACTCTGCAAGCTTTAGAACGCCAACAGCTAAGATTACTTTATTTATCGCCCGAAACTTTGCTTAGTGTCCCAGTGTGGGAAAGATTATGCGACCCGCAATTGCAAATTAATGGTTTGATTTTAGATGAAGCTCATTGTTTAGTACAGTGGGGTGATACTTTTCGCCCAGCTTATCGCAGATTAGGGGCGGTGCGTCCGGCATTGCTCAAATCAAAACCACCAGGAACAAAAATTAGTATCGCCGCTTTTACCGCTACTGCTGACCCCTCAGCCCAAAAAATTATTCAAACAGTTTTACAATTACAGCAACCAGAGATTTTCCGCTTGAATCCTTACCGTCCGAATTTGCATCCCAGCGTTCGCATCGCTTGGACACCACGAGGTAGGAAACAACAATTATTAAAGTTTATTCAAAATAGACTGCAACAATCGGGATTAGTTTATGTTCGCACTCGGAGAGATAGCGAAGATTTAGCCCAATGGTTAGCAGAGATGGGTTACGCTACAGCTAGCTATCATGCAGGATTGGGTGCAACAGAACGCCGTGAAGTAGAAGCAAACTGGTTAAGTGGCAAAATCCCCTTTGTTGTGTGTACCTGTGCGTTTGGTATGGGGATAAATAAACCAGATGTTCGCTGGGTTGCCCATTTTCACGCACCGCATCTGCTATCTGAATATGTGCAAGAAATTGGCCGCGCTGGAAGGGATGGGAAACCCGCCGAAGCGTTAACGTTGGTGAGTGAACCTACGGGGTGGTTAGATTCAGGGGATAAGCAAAGACAGGAGTTTTTTCAAGAACAAATGCGATCGCAACAACAAATAGCGCAGCAACTTGTGAAAAAATTACCAAAACAGGGAGAAGTGAATGCAGTAACTCGACAATTTCCCGAAGGTGCAACGGCACTAGCTTTACTCCATAGCAGTGGCCAGCTAAACTGGCTCGATCCTTTTCATTACAGTATTGGGCAAAAAGCCGGAAATCAGCCACCGACGCAATTACACGCTGTTAAACAGATGCAGCAATACCTAACAACTAAGCAGTGTCGTTGGCAGTTTTTGTTAAATGCCTTTGGTTTTGATAAAGAAGCAGCTAACCTGCGTTGCGGACATTGCGATAATTGCTGTCAATGAGTATCAAAGCCTCATTAACGAGTATAAAAGGTGGATAAACGGAGCTAAAAGCCTCGTTCACGAGTATAAAAGGTGGATGAACGGAGCTAAAAGCCTCGTTCACGAGTATAAAAGGTGGATGAACGGAGCTAAAAGCCTCATTCACGAGTATAAAAGGTGGATGAATGGAGCTAAAAGACTCGCTCACGAGTATAAAAGGTGGATGAACGGAGCTAAAAGACTCGTTCACGAGTATAAAAGGTGGATGAACGGAGCTAAAAGACTCGTTCACGAGTATAAAAGGTGGATGAACGGAGCTAAAAGCCTCGTTTGCGAGTATAAAAGACTCGTTCAGGAGATCAATACCTTATCCCTTATTCTCCAGCTAGGTTCATCCAATAGGATGAATTGTCATTTTCACCACCAAGTGACAATAGGGTAGTCAAGTAGAGGATAAAAAGATGTCATCTGCTCAAGCGCCCTCCCTACCACCGTTGATTCCGCGCGAAATTCTGTTTGGGAATCCCGAAAAAACTAGCCCACAACTCTCCCCTGATGGCAAGTACTTGGCATATATCGCCCCTGATGAAAAAAATGTCTTGCAGGTATGGTTGCGAACTATAGGACAAGAAGACGACCAGATACTAACTGCCGACAAAAAGCGCGGTATCCGCATTTTCTTCTGGACTTATAACGCCGACCAGTTGATTTATATGCAAGACTCGGATGGCGACGAGAACTTTCACCTCCATTTGGTTAATATTCACTCCAAGATTGTGCGTGACTTAACGCCATTCCAGGGTGTAAAAGCAGAACTTGTGGAACTGGAACCGAAATTTCCAGATCAAGTGCTGGTAGCGTTGAACTTGAACAATCCTCAAAAGTTTGACGTTTACCGCATCAACCTTAAAAATGGTGCGGTTGAGTTCGACACCGATAACCCCGGTAATATTATCAGCTGGACATCTGATGCTGAGTTCCAAATACGTGCAGCAACAGCTAGCACACCCGATGGTGGTTATGACCTCTTATTGCAGAAATCAAATAAACAGTGGGAAATTCTTCGCCACTGGGGACCAGAAGAAGAAGGGAATTCTGTTAGCTTCTCAGATGATGGTAAAAATCTTTATATTCAAGGCAATCACGATGCTAACGCCAAACGTCTGCTAGCTGTTGACTTAGATAGCCGTCAAGAAACTGTCATTGCTGAAGATGAGCAGTATGATGTCGTGGGGATAATTATTCACCCATTGACGCGAGTTATCCAAGCAGTTTCTTTCTACAAAGATAAACAAGAATGGCAGGTAATTGACCAAAGTATCGCCACAGATTTTGAGGAAATCGCTAAGGTGCGTCCTGGAGAATTCTCTATAATTAGCCGCGACTTGGAAGATAAAACCTGGCTAGTAGCTTATAGAACTGATAATGGGCCAGTTTATTACTATGCCTACAACCGAGATTCGAAAACTAGCACTTTCCTCTTTAGTAACCAACCCAAACTCGAAGCGTTGCAGTTAGCTTCAATGCAACCAATTTCTTACGAAGCGCGGGATGGCTTAACTATTCACAGTTACCTGACAACTCCCGTGGGAATACCTACGCAGAATCTCCCAACAGTACTGCTGGTTCACGGCGGTCCTTGGGCGCGGGATACTTGGGGTTTCTCTCCCACAGCGCAATGGCTAGCTAACCGGGGTTATGCTGTGCTGCAAGTGAACTTTCGCGGTTCCACTGGCTACGGTAAAGCATTTTTGAATGCTGGGAATCGGGAATGGGCTGGTAAAATGCACGATGACTTGATTGACAGTGTTAACTGGCTGGTGGAACAAGGCATTTCCGATCCGCAAAAGATTGCGATTATGGGCGGTTCTTATGGAGGTTACGCCACTCTGGTAGGATTAACTTTTACACCAGAAATCTTTGCTGCTGGCGTGGACATTGTGGGGCCAAGTAACCTCATTACCCTGATAGAAACTATACCGTCCTATTGGGAACCATTGAAGGCAATGCTTTATCATCGCGTTGGTAATTTAGAGACAGAAGAGGAGTTTCTGAAATCGCGATCGCCTTTATTCTTTGCTGACCGAATTCAAAAACCTTTACTCATCGGTCAAGGTGCAAACGATCCGCGAGTGAAACAATCAGAAAGCGATCAAATTGTCAACGCAATGCAACAAGCTGGTTTACCAGTGCAATATGCACTTTACACAGATGAAGGACATGGTTTTGCCAGACCAGAAAATCGGTTGCACTTTTTTGCGATCGCTGAAGAGTTTCTCGCCAAATACTTAGGCGGCAGATTTGAACCTTTGGCAGATATTCCAGGTCATTCAGGAATAGTTAGATAAAATTCAGTCTCAAAAATCAAAAGGTGGTTAGTGATTTTCTTTAACCACCTTGATACTTGTAAGACCGAAGTCTAACGATGTATTCAAGCACTTTTGATTTTCTCTAATCTATTTGCAATTTTGTCAATAACGTTTTGTTCAGGTAAGGGATTCGTAAAGCGATAAAGTTATGTTCGGCAGCACTTTCCATCTTCTAGCTGCTCTAACTGAGGGGTATTTATCACCGTTATCATACTTGCGTCATACTTTATTTCGTCTTACCAGTAAACTTAAAATACTGTCTCATGAATTCGTAATTATCTGATTTAACAAAGCTTAGGTATTGCTTTCTCCAGCTTTGAGTACTTGCTCTACAGTTAGCTGTAATTCTGGGAAAATAGTAGAAGCGCTCGCACTGTTTCCTGTAAATCTGGTTTCTTCATAAAACCCGTCAACTAATATCAGTACGGTAACTACATTTGTTTGTGGATCGACAATCCAATATTCAGCAATTCCCCTCGCGGCATACTCGGAACGTTTGTAGCGATAGTCCCGATCTTCGTTAGCTTTGCCAGGAGAAACAACTTCGACAACTAATGCTGGAGGAGGCATATCCAAAGTGATTGTAGATCGCGTTGCACCTTCTAAGGCTGTTGCTAGTTCATCCGTCAACACAACAAAGTCAGGAATGCGAGTTGTCGCACGAGAACCAGCAACAACAATTTCAACTTTGTTACTTAACCGATTAACGGGGACGAACTTGAGGAAATTTATCAGCAAAAAGAGAGATATCTGGACATTTTTTGGGCTTTCAGGTGGTATTGCAACTAACTCAACTGCCACCAGTTCATATTGGCTATCCGTGCCATCATCATACTTAAAATATTCCTCAAGTGTTAGACGTTTGCCAGCGATCGCAGTCATATCAGGTCAACAGAAGTTACGTACTAATAGTTTACCAAATTCATCAATCCTGATCTATTATTTAAAACCACAGATAATTCATGGGTATTTATCTGTGGTTATATTTTCATCAAATTGACTTTTGCAAATTTAGCAAATGCCTGATTATTTAAAGCGATCGCTTCCCTAAAATTGTTGCAAAAATCTCAAATCACTAGCATACAAGCGACGAATATCATCGATTTGGTGTAACACCATTGCAAAACGTTCTACACCAAAACCGGCAGCAAACCCAGTATAAACTTCTGGGTCATAACCCACAGACTTAAGTACATTTGGATCGACCATACCGCAGCCCATCACCTCCAGCCAGCGACCATTCCACTGCAAATCCACTTCAGCCGAAGGTTCAGTAAACGGGAAATAACTGGCGCGGAAGCGAATAGGTAAATCGCCAAATATTGCTTGTAAAAATACTTTAATTGTGCCTTTGAGGTCAGTAAAAGTTAGTCCCTCGTCAATGGCTAAAAGTTCTATTTGATGGAAAACTGCTGAATGAGTCGCGTCTACATTATCTCGCCGATAAACTCGCCCTGGAGCCACAACCCGAATTGGTGGTTCTTCTCTTTCCATGTAACGAATTTGTACTGACGAAGTATGAGTGCGGAGGAGATTCCCATCTGGCAGGTAGAAGGTATCCTGCATATCACGGGCGGGGTGGTCAGGCGGGGTGTTGAGAGCCTCGAAATTATAATAATCTGTTTCCATCTCTGGCCCTTGAGCTACGGTGTAACCCATACCAACAAAGATATCCAGCGCCCGGTCGATAATGCCATTGAGGGGATGAATGCGACCTTGGGGGCTGTAAATTCCCGGCATAGTAACATCCAGAGTTTCCGCCTCTAGCTGTACCTGAATTTGAGCGGCTTCGAGGGCGACGCGTTGCTGGTCTAGACTAGTTTGCAAAGATTCTTTGACTGTATTGGCGATCGCTCCAACTTTCGGTCGTTCCTCTGCGCTCATTTGCCCCATACTTCGCAACAGTGCCCCCAGTTCCCCTTTCTTACCCAGATAGTTAACTCTGAGTTCCTCCAGACGTTCTAGGGTGTCGGCGGCTGCGATCGCTTTTTCTCCTTCCTGCCGCAGTGCTAAAAGTTGAGCTTCTAAATTGCTAGTCATTAGTTATTAGTCATTAGTCATTAGTCATTAGTCTATAGTCAAAAGCTGTGAACTGCTCGATAAATCAACTTATAGGCAAGGGGCAAACTTCCGCCACAATGTACTGGAGAGTATAAATGTTTTTTTGGTGCTTGTGACTTCAGACATTGACAAATCGCTAATAACAAATAACTAATAACTAATGACCAATGACCAATGACCAATGACTATGAAATTACTAATTAGCAACGACGACGGCGTTTCTGCTTTGGGGATTCGTACCCTAGCCAACTACTTGGCAGAAGCAGGTCATGATGTTAGTGTAGTTTGCCCAGATCGAGAGCGATCGGCAACTGGACATGGATTAACTCTCCACCAACCCATTCGTGCCGAAATTGTGGAGTCAATTTTTCATCCTGCTGTCAAAGCTTGGGCTTGCGATGGTACGCCTTCAGATTGCGTCAAATTGGCGCTGTGGGCTTTGCTAGATACTCCTCCCGATTTGGTTCTCTCTGGCATTAATCAAGGTGCAAATTTGGGAACTGAAATCTTGTATTCTGGAACTGTTTCGGCGGCAATGGAAGGTCTAATTGAAGGTATTCCCAGCGTGGCCCTAAGTCTTATTAGTCATACATCTAAAGACTTTCAACCTGCTGCTAAGTTTGCCAAAATTCTCGTAGACCAGTTAGCCCAAAAACCTCTACCAGATTTAATGTTGCTCAACGTTAATATTCCTGCGGTCAAATGGGAAGAAATTGCCGGAGTTACTCTCACCCGTCAAGGCCTACGGCATTACATTGATGTGTTTAATAAACGAGTCGATCCTCGTGGAAAAACGTACTATTGGTTAACCGGAGAAGTAGTTGAGGATGTGGAACCTCCAACTGGATTAAATCTGCCTCAAAATGTACCAACAGATGTGCAGGTTGTAAGTAAAAACTACATCAGTATAACTCCGTTACAATACAATCTAACTTACGCAACTGGACTAGAGAAATTGTCTGATTGGGAATTCAATTTTCCCTGAATCATTTGATTTATCAGGACAAAACTGGAGTTATTCAAATGCATCAGAGAAAAATGTAGGCTATAACGTAGGGGCACTCTTGAAATAACCGATACACATTCACCCCAAAAGCTAGAAAATTCTCCCTGACAGTATTTCATCCACATTTACACAATCAGCCAGAAACAGGGTATGCTGTTTTACCAAGAAATCTTCCCTCTAATACAATCGGTAAGACAGCATAGACTTAGACAATTTAAGTAGTAATTTTTCCAGTTATCGCCCGCTCAGTCCAGCAAGCAACACCCATGTCTAGGATAGAGAATCAATTTACCGTACAATTTTGGGGCGTTCGCGGCAGCATCCCCAGTCCAGGGCCACACACCGTTCGCTACGGCGGTAATACCCCTTGCATATCAATGCAAGCGGGCGATAAACGCTTAGTTTTCGATGCTGGCACAGGGCTACATGTTTTAGGGCAATCTTGGTTGCGCCAAATGCCGTTAGAAGGTCACATATTTTTTACTCACTCTCACTGGGATCACATGCAGGGTTTTCCCTTCTTTACCCCAGGATTTGTCAAGGGAAATGACTTTCATATCTACGGCGCGATCGCACCTGATGGCTCGACCATAGAGCAGCGCCTCAACGATCAAATGTTACACCCGAACTTTCCCGTACCCTTGCAGATTATGCAAGCCAATTTAAAGTTCTACGACATTCGACCGGGGCAACCAATCCACATCGATGACGTTACCGTAGAAACAGCACCTTTAAACCATCCAGGAGAAGCCGTAGGATACCGTGTCAACTGGCGTGGTGGTGCTGCTGCTTATATTACTGATACCGAACATTTTCCTGACCGACTCGATGACAATGTGCTGTGGCTAGCTCGTAATGCTGATATTCTGATTTACGATTCCACCTACACAGATGAAGAATACCACTCCCCAAAAACCCCAAAAATTGGTTGGGGACATTCTACCTGGCAAGAAGCGGTGAAAGTGGCACAAGCTGCTAACGTCAAAACTTTGGTAATTTACCACCACGACCCCGCCCACAATGACGACTTTTTGGATTGTGTAGGGCAACAAGCCTCTGAGAAATTTCCTGGTGCTATTATGGCACGGGAAGGAATGGTACTTCAGATTCCTACCTCAGTAGCCTTATCAGAATCTTTTCCTGTTAGTAAGTTTTCTTCCTAAAGATTGCGATCGCAGGAATTGGAGATTTTAGATTAGATTGGTGATCAGAAGCTTTCAGCGCGAGAGCGTACCTGTTGGCTGCAAGGTGAGACAGCGCTGCCCAGAGTTGTCACGCCAACCATAGGATAAGGGCGACAACAGGAGGATAGACTTTATAGATTCACCAACACAGCCCAGGCACCCACAAGACCCTCTCTTGCGGCTGAATGAGGTTTTACCTCGTTGCAGTCTCAACAAGGAACTAGAGCCTTTTTAGCTCTGGTATTTGGGGTATCTGGAATTAGCAATTAGCTGTCAACCAATTTTGGATTTTGGATTGAAACAGACAACAGTCTTCTCTGCGAGACGCTCTGCGAACGTCCCGCTACAAGGTTCGGGTATTAGTTCTGAAGATTTTGGATTTGTTCTGCCTATTAAGAGCGAGGAATGAACCAAAAAATAAAAATCTAAAATCTAAAATTAGTAGTCAAGCTGATGGCATAAGATCCCATCTGGGGCTACTTCCCGTGGGTTAGGCTTTTGGCTGATAGCTAAAAGGGGTGGCATCAACACCCTGGCTGATCGCACAAGACCTCATGGGCAGTTGGTGAATGTCCTCCTCAAGGCGGTTTACCATAAGGTAGCTTCCTGCTGATAGCTAAAATAAACCTAAAATCTCAGAATCCACGTGCTAAATTTGTCTCAAAATGGGTGTTCTGTGTGGGTTGCTTCTTCGAGCGAAGGGCTGCTAACGCCGACTGCTGTTGCCCTTGGCAAGTTTGATGGCGTTCATCTTGGTCATCAAAGGGTAATTCAACCAGTCTTGCACCCTGGCGATCGCTTGTCAGTAGCCAGTAGTCCCCAGTCAAAGGAAAATCAACAACTAACAAATCAAGAATATACTTACTCAACAGTTGTCACCTTTGACCCCCATCCACAGGAGTTTTTTACGGGGCAACCCCGGACATTGTTAACGCCACTGGATGAAAAAGTCCAACAATTGCGATCGCTTGGGGTAGAACAACTAGTATTACTACCCTTTGACAAAGAATTATCTGCTTTGACCCCCGAAGATTTTGTCCAAAAAATTCTCGTCCAGCAACTGCAATGCCAGCGAATTAGCATCGGACAGGATTTTTGTTTTGGCGAAAAGCGCAGTGGCACTGCTAAAGATTTGCAATTAATCGCCGCCAAACACAATATCCCCGTTACCATCGTTCCCTTACAAACTTATACAGGTGACTCGCCCACCCAAAGCAGTTGCGTTAGTACTAATCCAACTCAAGATGCCCGCATTAGCACTTCATTGATCCGCCAAACCCTTGAGCAAGGCGACATCGAAAACGCAAATTTACTACTAGGTCGCCCCTATACTCTCTTTGGTGTTGTGGTTCAAGGTCAACAATTGGGTAGAACAATTGGCTTTCCCACCGCCAATCTCCAACTACCAAAAGAAAAGTTTTTGCCCCGCCAAGGAGTTTACGCTGTCCGTGTTTTTACTCTTAGTGAAACATCAGATGCTGCTTCTAGTGAGAGCTTGGGCGTAATGAACATCGGCAACCGCCCAACTGTAAATGGTACTTATTCATCTGCGGAAGTACATTTATTCGATTGGTCTGGTGATTTGTATGGCAAAAAACTGGCTGTGGAACTAGTTAAATTTTTGCGCCCTGAACAAAAATTTCCTTCTCTAGAAGCCTTAAAAACACAAATTCAACTTGACTGCGTTGTTGCTAAAGAAGTTTTGAGTGCTGAGTGGGAACAATAGATAGGGCATGGGGCTTGGGGCATGGGTTATTAATTCATCTTCCCAATGCCCAATTCCCAATTCCCAATTCCCTACTCCCCACTCCCCGCACTGCATGAGAGAAAAAATTGACGCTTTAACACAAAATCTGGCTCTTACCATTGTTGGCAAAGCTGAGGCAATACGCTTAGTGCTAGTAGCCTTGCTAGGTGGTGGTCATGCCCTACTAGAAGATGTTCCTGGTGTTGGTAAAACCCTACTCGCTAAATCTCTAGCTCGTTCACTGGATGGTAAATTTCAACGCCTACAATGTACCCCCGATTTACTGCCAACTGATATTACTGGCACTAACATTTGGAACCCAAAAAGCGGCGAATTTACTTTTCTTCCTGGGCCAGTCTTTACCAATATTCTCTTAGCTGACGAAATTAACCGCGCTACACCTCGCACTCAGTCAGCTTTGCTGGAAGTTATGGAAGAACATCAGGTAACAGTTGATGGTGTCTCTCGTCCAGTTCCCCAGCCCTTCTTTGTCATTGCTACTCAAAACCCGATCGAGTATCAAGGTACTTTTCCCCTGCCGGAAGCGCAAATGGATCGGTTCATGTTGTCGCTGAGTTTGGGCTATCCTTCAGAGGCAGAAGAACTCCTGATGCTGCAAAATCTCCAAAATGGTGTGAAGGTTGCTGATTTGCAGCCTTGTATTACCTTGGCAGAAGTACAGGAATTGCGTTACATCTGCTCTCAAGTAAAAGTGACAACTTCTTTGCAACAGTACATCCTCGAATTGGTACGGACAACACGCCAAGATGAGGAAATCGCCCTTGGTGTCAGTCCGCGTGGCACATTAGCATTACAACGGGCTGCCCAAGCGCTTGCTTTTTTATTAGGGCGTGATTATGCCATTCCCGATGATGTGAAGTTTCTCGTTCCTCACGTTCTTTGCCATCGCCTTATTCCTAGAGGAGGACGCAACACTAGAACTGTTGTTGAGCGATTATTGCGATCGGTTTCTATTCCTTGAGGTAAAAAAGGTAGATAAGAGTTGTTTCTCAATCTTGGTCTAATTGCTTTCTCTTGAAATACCACTAACAGAATCTGAAATCCAATGCAACCCTGTATTAAAGGAAGGGATAGACTTAAATTCCCTTCTCTTGCTTGGATTTCAAATGTTAGAATTTCCTACAAAATAAGATAGAAAAAAATTAGTGAGTTATGAAACAGGATTGATGCAGAAACTACAAGTATTTTGCTATTGACGATTTATTCCAGGTTGGATCGAGGAGTATATTAGTACAAATTAAATCTAAGATATTTTGGCTGATTTTTTTATTGAGTCAGGTTAAAACTACCAAGATATTTTTCGTTACATAGCCAGGAGTGTGCCACTGTAATTAATCTTAAGAGATGTATAAACGCAGAGCTGCTTGCCATTACTAAAACTACTTACACAAAATTTGAAACACTACCAATACTGCGTAAGTCCTATGATTAGCACAAGCGCCACTTTTAAATATCTGGGAATGTGAGGAATGTCAATTTTTGTTAAGCGCAAAACCCGCGATGAGCTACGCTCTGCCCGAAGCGATGCCTACGGCGGGCTACGCCAACGCCAAGCGTTACAGCAAAGTGCCGAACGCGAGTTCAAACGCCAATTTTTCGGTTTACTTCTGGTAATTGTCACGTGGAGCCTAGCTATGGGTTGGCTTCTAGCCTTGGCAACTAACGCTCACAGCGCTACTCCCCCCGTCGAAATTGGCACTGTTGACGTAGTACCTGCACAGTACCAACTGGGGCAAGAGCTGTATTTGGAAAACTGCTCCACCTGCCACATTGCCTTACCACCAGCCGTTTTACCCACCCAAACTTGGAAAAATCTCCTACAAGACTCGCAGCACTACGGCGCACAACTAAAGCCTTTGGTCGATCCGCCGCGCATTTTGGTGTGGAAATATCTTTCAACTTTCTCGCGTGTGCAGCGAGACGACGAAGAAACACCCTATCGCCTCAGTAACTCACGTTATTTCAAAGCTTTACATCCAGGAGTTAAGTTACCACGTCCCGTCCAGCTTGGCAGCTGTGTCAGCTGTCATCAAGGCGCTAGTGACTACAATTTTCGCCGCCTGTCAGCAGAATGGAAGTGAGGAGTAGAGACACGATTAATCGTGTCTCTACAGGAGTTAGGAGTTGAAAAATTCATAACTTATAACTCATAACTCTATTCCCCCACTCCTTCTCTGGCCCCATCTGGGGGCAAAATGATACTATGAAGAAAGACTAAATATAAGATAAGAGTTAAAACCAATCAGTTTACTAAATGATTGGCTAGTTTTTCTCCTGTTTTTGAGGTAATTCTCATTTGACACCCATCCACAACCAAGACGGTTGGGTTGGGTTAAATGTTTATAATCAATGCCGAACCTTTAATCCCCATCCCCCTTGATTCAGTTCTATAATCTGCCATGCTAAAACTTTTGTTGGGCGACCCCAACGCTCGTAAGCTTAAAAAATACCAACCTTCTGTTACTGAAATTAACCTTTTAGAGGAAGAAATTAAGGTTCTTTCCGATGAGGAGCTAAAAGGTAAAACCGTCGAATTTAAACAACGACTCGCCAAAGGTGAAGCCCTGGATGACCTTTTGCCAGAAGCTTACGCCGTTGTTCGGGAAGCAGGACGGCGAGTGTTAGGCTTGCGGCACTTTGATGTCCAACTCCTTGGCGGTATCATTTTGCACGTAGGGCAAATTGCCGAAATGAAAACTGGTGAGGGTAAAACGCTGGTAGCAACCTTACCAAGTTATTTAAATGCCTTGACTGGTAAAGGTGTACATGTCATCACCGTGAACGATTACCTGGCTCGTCGGGATGCTGAATGGATGGGACAGGTGCATCGATTCTTGGGATTGAGTGTGGGGCTAATCCAGTCAAGCATGACTCCCACTGAACGCCAGAAAAACTACGATTGCGATATCACTTATGTCACCAACAGCGAAGTCGGCTTTGACTACCTGCGGGATAACATGGCGACATCAATGGCAGATGTGGTGCAACGTCCGTTCAATTATTGCGTAATTGACGAGGTAGACTCGATTTTGATTGATGAGGCGCGGACACCTCTAATTATTTCTGGGCAGGTGGAAAGACCTACAGAAAAGTATCTGCAAGCCGCTGAAATAGCATTCACACTCAAAAAAGACGAGCATTATGATGTAGATGAAAAAGCTCGTAACGTGCTATTGACAGATGAAGGCTTTGCGGAAGCCGAAAATCTTTTGGGAGTTACAGATTTATTTGACCCAGAAGATCCTTGGGCACACTTCGTTTTCAATGCGATTAAAGCTAAAGAACTTTTCCTCAAGGATGTAAATTACATCGTCCGCAATGGGGAAGTAGTAATTGTGGATGAATTTACCGGTAGGGTATTACCTGGACGGCGTTGGAGTGATGGTCTACACCAGGCTATTGAAGCTAAAGAACACGAAGAGATTCAGCCAGAAACTCAAACTCTAGCGACAATTACTTATCAAAATCTTTTCTTGCTGTATCCAAAACTCGGTGGAATGACCGGAACAGCAAAAACGGAAGAACCAGAATTTGAAAAAATTTACAAGCTGGAAGTTGCGGTAATTCCTACCAACCGTGACAGAAGACGCGAAGACTTGTCTGATATGGTCTTTAAGACAGAACCAGGCAAGTGGGGTGCGATCGCTAAAGAATGTGCGGAAATGCACGAACTCGGCAGACCTGTGTTAGTGGGAACCACCAGTGTAGAAAAATCCGAACTTCTCAGCCGATTGCTGAAGCAGCTAGAGATTCCCCACGAATTACTCAACGCTAGACCGGAGAATGTCGAGCGTGAAGCGGAAATCGTCGCCCAAGCTGGACGGAAAGGTGCTGTCACCATTGCAACTAACATGGCTGGTAGAGGTACAGACATCATCTTGGGTGGTAACTCCGAATATATGGCACGTTTGAAGCTGCGGGAATACTTTATGCCCCGCATCGTCATGCCAGAAGATGAAGATAGCTTTGGCGTTCAAAGACCAGCCGGATTGCCTACAGGACACGGTGGTGGTCAAGGCTTTGTCCCTGGCAAAAAAGTCAAAACTTGGCGGGCTTCACCAGAAATTTTCCCCACCCAATTAACAAAAGAAACAGAGAAACTACTCAAAGATGCAGTAGAAATTGCAGTACGAGAGTATGGCGATCGCAGTTTACCGGAACTGGAAGCTGAAGACAAGGTAGCTGTAGCTGCTGAAAAAGCTCCTATCGACGACCCTGTGATTCTAAAATTGCGGGAAGCTTACAACCGCGTTAAACAGGAATATGAACAATTTACTACCCGTGAACATGATGAGGTAGTGGGAATCGGTGGTTTGCACGTAATTGGTACAGAACGCCACGAATCGCGGCGGATTGATAACCAGTTGCGCGGACGTGCAGGTAGACAAGGCGACCCTGGAACCACGAGATTTTTCCTCAGTTTAGAGGATAACCTACTGCGGATTTTTGGTGGCGATCGCGTTGCTGGGTTAATGAATGCTTTCCAAGTGGAAGAAGATATGCCTATCGAGTCTGGGATGCTTACCCGCAGTTTGGAAGGCGCACAGAAAAAAGTCGAAACCTACTACTATGACATCCGTAAGCAGGTATTTGAGTATGACGAGGTGATGAACAATCAACGTCGTGCTATTTATGCTGAACGCCGACGGGTTTTAGAAGGTCAAGATTTGAAAGAACAGGTAATCAAGTACGCTGAAAAAACGATGGATGACATCGTTGATTACTATATCAACATAGACTTACCCTCAGAAGAGTGGGAGTTAGAAAAGTTGGTTGAGAAAGTCAAAGAATTCGTCTATCTACTAGCAGACTTGCAACCAAATCAATTAGAAGATATGACAGTCGGCGAGATTAAAGCCTTCCTCCATGAACAGGTGCGGATTGCTTACGATCTCAAAGAAGCGCAAATTGACCAAGTTCAACCCGGACTCATGCGTCAAGCGGAACGTTTCTTTATTTTGCAACGCATTGATACCCTGTGGCGGGAACACCTGCAACAAATGGATGCCTTACGCGAATCAGTGGGATTACGCGGTTACGGGCAAAAAGATCCACTAATTGAGTATAAGAGCGAGGGTTACGAACTCTTCTTGGATATGATGGTCAACATCCGCCGAGATGTGGTGTACTCATTGTTTATGTTCCAACCGCAGCCACAACAGATGATGCAGGCATCATCAGAGATGGTGTAAGTAGAGAATATCTCATGCAGAGACGCAGAGGCGCAGAGGCGTTTTTGCGTCTTTGTATTTTAAAGCATCTCTCAAAAATATTTTGTTTTCAGGAGTTTGCTGAAATGGGTAAGCTGATGCTACCAAATCTTCAGGGTAAGCAAATGGGGCAAGTAATAGTTACCCTTACTGTCACGAATCGAATTGATCAAGTTTTGGCTCAACGAGGCTTTATTTCTTCGGGGGAAGTTCGCTCTTATACTCTGGATAATGTTTTAGTTGATACGGGTGCAACTTTGCTGTGTTTACCTGCTAGCATTATTAGTCAACTAGGTTTAGTCCAAGGTGGAGAAGCCCAGGTAGAGACTGCTGCTTGAGTGCAGCAGGGGCGAATTTTTCGAGATGTAGAACTAAGTATTGGAGAACGTCAAGGAACCTTTGATTGTCTGGAACTCACAGAAGTACCATATCCCCTTTTGGGTGTAACGCCAATGGAAGTTTTAGGGTTAGAACCAGACCTTAAAAATCGGAAGTTGCGGATTTTACCGATGAATTCTGAGCAAACTTATTTGAGTGTATTGTAAGCGATCGCTCTACATTAAATCTTAAAAAGATTGGATAATTTTAGTAGTGCGATCATTTATCTTTGCTCAATGCACTTCAGGCAAACCTAATAAATTAAAATTTGTGAAAAAATGTGCTGTATTTCATCTTATAAGACTGTAGACTCAATGGTTTAACTCCTCACTTCACTAGACGATAGATTTAAGTATTAGCTATGATATGAGGCGTTATTTGTTCCCAGCAAACCAATCTTTTAATCACTACTAGGCGCATTTATCCAAAAAATAATATGGTTAATCGACGATACTATTCTACACGTACAGGTAAAAATCCAGATGCGGTTCGCTTTGATTTGCCAATGCTTTGTCGTTTATTTCGAGATATATATTTGGAGTTTAGATCCAACGATTATTTTCAAGAGGCTTTCGGTTATGAATGCGTAGATGAGGGAGAAGTAGCAGGTAAATTAGGAGGTGATATTGAAGCTCAAATGTTTAGAAGTTTGCGAAAGCCTAACTTATGGCAGATCCAAGATAAGTGCTTAAATTATAGTGAAGACGATTTCTTCGATGTAATCGAATTATTACATGATTGGATATCCAAGCCTATTGATGGTTCCCATCACAGTTATGCTAATTGTGGTTGGCACTATCATACATTTGATAAAAAAGCTGGTCAGAAAGAATTTAGGGATAAAATAAATGATATTCTTTGCGACTATAAAGATGGTTATGAACTCTCTGAAAAGGGTGAAATTTTAGAAAGAGCAGAAGAAGGACTAGATTTACTTTTTGAAGCAAATTTACCTACATGTGATCCAGAAAATATTGAAAAAAAAGTGGAAGAAGCTATTCTCAAATTTCGGAGATATCGTTCATCTCTTAATGACAGGCGTGATGCTATAAGGGACTTAGTAGATGTATTAGAGTTCCTTAGAGTCAAAATTAAGAAGGTAATTACTTCTAACGATGAGAGCGATTTGTTCAATATTGCTAATAACTTTGGTATCCGTCATCATAATGAAAAACAGAAAACAGGTTTTGATCAAGCTATTTGGTACAGTTGGATGTTTTATTACTATCTAGCAACCATTCATGCTTGTTTGAGATTGATAGAGAAAGCCGAAGCCAAAAATCTTTGACCAAGTTACTTGAGAATGTAATAGCGGAGCATAAGCCGCGTTGCGTCTACGCAAAGATGATATAACTTCCTGAAGCTGAACAAGATGTGATCGCTTATACTTGGCGTAGTTTTGGGATTGTCTGTGGTGCGATCGCAAAGTAAAATGCTTTATTTAAACAGTCAAACACAGCCTTGCACAATTAATGAAAAAGCTTCTGTTTATCTGTAGCCAGAATCAATTGCGAAGCCCCACCGCCGAGGCTGTGTTTTCTGAATATGAAGGATTTGAAACGGACTCGGCAGGTTTGGATCGCTATGCCCAAGTACCATTATCAACAGAAGCTATTCGATGGGCTGATATGATATTTGTGATGGAAAAATCCCATAAAAGCAAGCTATCAAAAAATTTTCAGCCCTTTCTTAAAGATAAAAAAATTATCTGTTTAGATATACCTGATGACTATGAGTATATGGAACCAGCTTTAATTGAATTGTTAAAGCAGAAAGTTTTACCTTTATTAAAAATTAAAAAATGAATATTCAAGAAGCTTTTAATGCTGCCGCAACAGATTACGATAGCTTACGTCGTGTTTTAATTCCCTGTTTTGATGACTTTTACAAAACAGCTGTTGAAATCATCCCAAGCGAGCGCATCGCACCGATAAAGGTTCTAGATTTGGGTGCTGGTACTGGACTTTACTCAGGTATGGTGCAATCTGTTTTCCCAAATGCAGAGTTCACCTTACTAGACTTAGCCCCTGAGATGTTAGAGAAGGCTAAGTTGAGATTTAGCAAAATGGGTAAATTTCCCAAAATCTTAATCGGTGACTACATTGATACTGATTTGGGTGATTCCTACGACCTGATAATTTCTGCTTTATCAATTCATCATCTGTCAGATTTTGAAAAAGAACTTCTTTATCAACGGATTTATGATGTCCTCAATCCTGGAGGGATATTTGTCAACGCTGACCAAGTTCTCGGCAAAACCCCTGATTTAGAAAAACTTTATCGTCAACACTGGTTAGATTCTATCCGTGCTAAGGGTATCTCAAAAGAGGATCTTAAAGCTGCACAAAAACGCATGGAATACGATCGCATGGCAACCCTTGAGATTCAACTTCACTGGCTAGAAGCAGCTGGGTTTCAAAATGTGGATTGCTGGTACAAAAATTTTAGCTTTGCGGTTTTTGGTGGTTATCGACCGACTATTTAAGCACTATTTTTGTAATCAAGATTCCATGCAAAATTGATTATTTGCCAGAACAGTAGCTATTAATTTCCTTAACTATTGAACTTTCTTCGGTACTACTTTTTTTCAGAGATACCAAAAAGCCCTTTGCTGCTGGTAGATTCTTTTTATCTATAGCTCCTGCGGCATTATTCAATTCCTTGCTGATGTTCTGATAAAGTGTGATAAAGCGCCCTTGAAAACCTTGTAGCTTTTCATCTTTAATTTCGAGAGTTTTCATCTCTTGGGCAAGTGGATCTATCTTACCAGCAAGTTCAGTTAAAGCTTTAGAACCTTTTGCTGGATTGGGATTTTTACCAAATTCCTGACCTAGAGTAGATGCTTGATTTGCAACCTTGATGACTTTGTTACATTGGGCAACTTTACTTTCTCCACACCCTGCAAATAATAATGCGATCGCAGTAGTGACTGAAAGCATAAAACTTTGTTTAAATACGCGTTGCATAAATCCTATTATCTCCAACTAGGTTTTGGGAAAGTTGGGCAGCAGAAATAGATGGCCAGCGAAAATACTTTTTTCTAAAAATAATCTTGATTTCTGTTGCCCTGTTACTTTATACTTCATTTTCTCGATAACGTGTATGTAATTACACTTAAGTAGCAAAATTTAACATTCTATATTCGGGTTGCAGTTTATTGTCCCAATTTGGGAATTAACTTCAATGTCGCAGCAGTGTTATCTGTGACGTTCTTTTGTTGCGACAACATCTGGTGATATTCAATATTGCGCCAAGAGTCAACCATATCGTTGTAGTGGGTATGGAAAGCATGGCCTGATTGTCCAGGTGTATGAATTGCAACTGAGTTATCCAAATTTCCCAAATCTACGATCATCCGCAGGGAAGGAATATCTGTCACCTCAAAGGATTTATTTGCTCGCCATCGGTTAGCATTCACTGTTTCGCCGTTACCAGCAGTCGCAAATGCACCACGATTAAATAAACCTTCAATCGGTGCAACCCCAGATTTACCCAAAGTGGCATTACGGAAAGTAACAGTATGTAGTTTGCCCCAATTCCAGTTTTTCGGATCTTTGCTTTGAATCCGTTCTAGTTCATCCACGGCTTCTGTAAAGGATTGCCGCAGGATGTCGTCTCGGTTCTCAACTTTTGCGGTGTTGCGATTATCCCACCAAGAACTATTGGGCTGTTTTACCAAATTTGCTACCACAGCATACCAGCGATCGCCCCCATTGGGAAAGTATCTCTCAGGTAACTGATCGTGAAACGTGTCTCTTAGCAAGTGTTTCCAGAATACTTCAAACAAGGCAGCAGCCGATGATGTCAGTCCCAACTGCAAATTCCAATCTCGTAGAAGTTTTTGGGCTGCTTGCAAGCGGGGAGTATCAACAGTGATAGATTGCAGTAGTGGTACTAATGTTTGTGCATTGAGATTGAGATCGTCACCCTGTATCTGCTGCACATCTTCTAGAGAAATCGGTTCGGTTTGTTGTGAAATCATCTCAACGATGCGCTGTGCCCGATAGCCATAAACCCAATCTGCGGTAATTAAATAAGGATATTTACGCATCGCTAAATTATTGGCAGTAGCAATATAGCCTTGAGACGGATTGAAACTTTTGGGTAACTTCTCAAAGTCAATATAGCCTTGCCACTCATATTCATCCGTCCAACCAGGAACGGGATAACGTCCATTTCCCTTGGCACGAATGGGGAATTTACCAGGCATTTGGTAGCCAATATTGCCATCCACGTCAGCATAGACCAAATTTTGAGCCGGGACATCATAATTACTAGCAGCAGTGCGAAATTCTTGCCAGTTTTGGGCGCGATTGATTTGGGGAATAGCATACCCTAATTTGGAAGGTTCTAGGGCTGTCCAGCGCAGGGCTACGGCGTAGTTTTGAGGTATTTCTAAGGGCTGACTTGGCTGGAACTTCTTAAGATTGGGTGAAACATCAGAGAGAATCGGCCCATGTCGGGTATAGCGCACCGTTTGCACAATCGGCTGACTCCCCGCAACTTGAATCATTTCTTGCACGAGTTTCATATCAACCCATTTGCCATTTACCTCATACTGATTGGGATTTTTGGGATTGATTTTCTCGATATATAAATCCATCACATCAGATAGTACATTAGTTACACCCCAGGCAATGCGATCACTATGACCGATAATTACCCCAATCATTCCCGCAAAGGAAAAGCCTGTAACGTTGTAGGGACATTCTGCACTCTTAGATACACAGTGCAAACCAACCTCGTACCATATAGAGGGTATTTGCACACCTAAGTGGGGGTCATTTGCCAAAATTGGCTTACCTGTATCTGTAAGCTCACCGGATATCACCCAGTTATTAGAACCAATGCCTATTCCCGTAGGCCCAATGAGTTGTTCCAAAGCCATCATCGGCTTGGTAATTGACTCTATTACTTCCTCAATATCAAAAGCGGTGAATGGTGTCTCGTTAAAATTTTCATCCTCTCCTGTTTTCCCTTTTTGGAACTCAGGTAAAATCGCTGGCAAGTCTTGAGGATAAGGTGGATAAAGTTCTTCTACTTGAGTGGGAGTAAGGGTTTTAAGTAGTATGGCACGTTCAACTTCACTCTGGAAATTTGTACCCAAATCGTAAGCCATCACCTTCCCCCAAGTTAGAGAATGCAATATTTGCCAAGGTTCTGGCTTATACCCAGGATTGAGGAATTTTAGCACAGCGTATTCTAGACTCAGGGCGTTACCTTGATGCTCTTTCAGATAAGCATTGACACCATCTGAATATGCTTCCAGGTATGCCTTCATCTCTGCATTGATTTCCTGAATTTCTTGCTGCGCCACCCTCGCCCAACCCATTGTCCGCAGATATCTATCAGTGTCAAGCTGAGAGGAACCAAACATTTCTGAGAGTCGCCCAGAACCAATGTGTCGCCAAAAATCCATTTGCCAAAAACGGTCTTGGGCGTGGATATAACCTTGCGCCATAAATAAATCGTGAGAGTTGGCAGCATAAATGTGGGGAATTCCCCATTTATCGCGCTGGATGGTTACTTCAGCTTTGAGTTCAGGTAGTTGAATTGTGCCACTCTCTTGCGGAAAGGATTGGCGCACAGTGTAGGTGGCGAATCCCACTAACAATAGCCCCAGCACTAACAGCACAATTAAAGTTCTTTTGAGAATCCGAGGAAACCAACGTTTCCTGAAGTTTTTTATTTGGGCTTGCAGTGGCATTGTTTAGTGAAATCACACTATATTACAACGTTGATATTACAGTAGAGCGAGCAATATTAATTTGATGCCCACAAAATTCTGGAGAAACTCCTCTAAACAAGTTGGCTGGTTAGAAAAAGAGACAAGGGAGCAGGGGGCATAGAGCCTGTTGCGCTAGCTTCCCGCTCTTTACGACAGGACTTACGCAAAATAATGGAAAAACGTTCGCGTAGCGTGCCGGAGGCATACCGTAAAGGCGCATAGACGCGGAGCGGCTTCCCGCAGGGTAGGACACAAAGGAATAAGAATTTCAGAGAGTTATTGCGTAAGTTTTATAGGAGAGCCACTTAGTAGAAGTGGGGGACTTAGACCTATATTCCGAAGAAGCTTCACGACAGTAGGAAAGAGTGATTTCTCCCTGCGTCTTCGATTGAGCAATCATCTGGCAATTAGAGCGTTGCTGATTGCGTGCGGTATGAAAATGATTGTGCTTTGTGGTGAAAATCCTTGTAGAGACGTAAAATTTTACGTCTCTACATCCAAAATTCATACCTAGATTCAGCAATGCCGCAAATAGTTCAGTATTGATAGCCTACCCATCACAATAGGCTATCAATACTCTGTTTTTTCTTGACAACTTTATTGGTCAAAAAGCTTACTTCAAAGTTCCCAAAACGGGCCCTACCTCAACCTCTGAAATTTGCGGAACCAATAATCGATTAGCATAAATCTGAGGATTTGTTTGCGAGACTATGGCATAAGACTGGCGAAGATTAGCATTCACTGCCACAGTCTTCACGTCGTACATCTGCATCGCCATCTTGGGATAGAAACCAATACCAATAATCATCAGCAGAAAACAGGCAGCGATAAACACTTCACGGGGTCTAGCATCGTCGTAGACTGCATCTTCTGGCACGAAGCAATCTGTACCAAAACAAACTGTTCCCTCATCTTCTTGATTTTCTGATCCTGCATTATTAATGTCGCATATCAGCGCTGCACCCTGACCATAAAATACCTCTCGCAGCATAGAAAGTAAATAAATGGGTGTGAGGATAACTCCAACTGCGGCGAGAAAAACTGTGACAGTGCAGAAAGTTGAACTGTAAACGTCACTGCTTGTCATACCAACAAATACCGATAGTTCGCCAGCAAAGCCGCTCATACCGGGAAGTGCTAGAGATGCCATTGCTCCAATTGTAAACAGAGCAAAGACTTTGGGCATGGCTTGACCAATACCGCCCATATCTTTCATTACCATTGTGTGGGTGCGATCATAAGTAACTCCAGCCAAGAAGAACAGCACTGAGGCAATCAAACCATGCGAGATCATTTGCAACATTGCACCGTTGATTCCCAAATCAGTGAATGAGGCAATCCCAAGCAGCACAAACCCCATGTGGGAAATCGACGAATAAGCCAAACGCCGCTTCATATTCGTCTGAGCAAAGGAGTTTAATGCACCATAGATAATGTTGACAACACCCAGAATGGCTAGAACCGGCGCAAAGTAAATGTGTGCATCGGGGAGTAGCTCAAGATTCAGGCGAATTAGTCCATATCCACCCATCTTTAGCAACACACCAGCCAAAATCATCGATACAGGAGAGGATGCTTCGCCGTGGGCATCAGGCAACCAGGTATGCATCGGGAAAACAGCGAGCTTGACACCAAATGCAATCAATAACCCTGCATAAAGTAGCAGTTGTAGACCAAGGGGATATTCCTTATTTGCGAGGGCAGTTATGTCAAATGTCATATCACCGCCGCCGTATAACCCCATTGCTAAGGCTGCGACCAAAATAAATATAGAAGCGGCTGCGGTATACAACAAAAATTTCGTAGCCGCATAACGCCGTCTTTGTCCACCCCAAATGCAGACTAGTAGGTAGACGGGAATCAGTTCTACTTCCCACATAATGAAAAATAGCAGCAAGTCTTTGGCAACGAACACCCCAACCTGTGCAGAATACAGCACTAGCATTAAAAAATAGAAGAGGCGGGGGCGGTGATCGACTTGCCAAGCTGAAAAAATCGAGAGTGTGGTGACAAATCCTGCTAGAAGCACAAGTGGCACTGAAAGTCCATCAACTGATAATGCCCAGTTCAAGCCTAACTGAGGCATCCAGGCATAACTTTCTACAAGTTGAAAACTAGCATTGTTGGCATCGTAATGCTTCCAAAAGGCATAGCACATCAAGGCAAAGTCTGCAATACCTACACCCAGTGCATACCACCGCACGAGCTTGCCATCTTTATCAGGTAGCACAGGGATGAGCAGGGAAGCAACGAGTGGCAGCAAGACAATCGCGGTAAGCCAGGGAAATTGATCCGCTATCATGTATATGAGGAAAAATACTTATTTGTTCGTCAATTATGTCATTTTACTAAAGTGTGTAACAATTTCTTAATAAATCTTCTTACAGGTAATCGTTTTGACTAAAAAACAATTATTGCTCAGCATATTTACGGCACTAATCCAGCCCGCAAAGCACGGACGGCAGCCTGTGTACGGTCAGCAACACAGAGTTTATTGAGAATACCTCTAACATGAGTTTTTACAGTACCGACTGTTAAATAGAGCCTTTTAGCAATTTCTGCGTTGTCACACCCAGCAACAATCAACTCTAAAACATCCATCTCTCGGTGAGTTAAAGGATAGCTGACTATACTTTTCTCAACATCGGGATCAATACCTTCAATCAAGACTCTTTTTCCAGATGCGCCTCTGCTACCATCGGGAAAATCTTGACGTATTTGTTGTAGTACAAGGTCTGCGATCGCAGGATCAATCCATGAGCTACCTGCATAAGTCGTTTGCACAGCCTCAACTAGTTTCTCTGTTTCGATATCCTTCATGCAATAAGAATCTGCACCTGCTGCAAAAGCGGCTAAAACTGCCTGCTCGCTATTCTGCATCGTTAAAATTAGCAGCTTTGTGGTGTAATCTTCATTCTCTGCTTGATATTGCCTAAATGTGCGTGTTAGCTCAATACCATCCATGTCAGGCAAACCGATGTCAATAGTGGCAACATCAGGCTTGAGAGTTTTCAGAAGCTTGATGCCGTCGGCTGCATTGGCTGCTTCACCAACAATGTTAAACTCTGGCTGGGTTTGTAAGGCAGACCGTAAGCCGATTCTCGTAAGGTTGTGATCTTCGATCACGAGGATCTTGATTTCACTCATAGTTGCTTAATTTTACTGCTATCTATCTAGAGTACAGATTAAAATAATTTTGTTCTTCTATTCGGTATCTTATACAAAAAGCAATGCTTTTGGTATTTTTCCTGAACTTCATCTACCATTAGACATAAATAACTTTATCTTGGAAGTTTTTCTCAGGCAAGAGTTTCCATCTGCCAATATAATTCAATCAAAAAATATTTTTATACATTCACCGGATGATAGATTTTTTATGGTAGACAATTTTTCACTGAAAATTCAGCTAGCAAGCAAAAGTCGGTAACTATTAAATAATTACCCTTGCAGTGGCTATGATAGCCTAAATACAATGGATTAAGCGACCTTAACCTAAGACCCAGACACAGATATTGTTTGGAGAAGTAAACGAATAATCTACTAAGTAGAGAATAATAACATTAAACTAATTAATGCTAATCTTTCTTTGTTTGGCAGTATTTTTACTTATAAGACAAGATACTCAATTCGGGAAACTTTAAAGGAAAATGTGAATCCTTAATAATCTCAGCGCTGGTAAAGTAAGCTATTACTAGATTTGCTAGCGATAGCCAAGCACTTCTTTTTTTTATTCAGCCATGTCTTTAACTAAAAGTGTCAAAAAAGATAAAATTCTCGCTGTCGATGATGTTTTTGACAATCTACTGGTCTTAGAAGCAGTCCTAGAAGATGAGGGCTATGAAATTAGCTTGGTGGAAGATAGCAAAATTGCTCTGGCTATGGTTGAGGAGTCACCACCAGACATCATTCTCTTAGATGTGATGATGCCAGAGATAGATGGCTATGAATTTACTCGACGCATCCGACAGAATCCGGCGTTGCCATTTATCCCTATTCTGCTGCTAACGGCTCACTATGAGTCTAGCGTTGTGGAAGGACTCGATGCTGGTGCAGATGACTTTATTCGTAAACCATTCGATCCTGATGAACTACATGCACGAGTGCGATCGCTCTTGCGCCTCAAGCATAGCATCGACGAACGAGATCAGATGGCTAACCTGCGGGCAGATTTTGTCTCGCGTTTTACTCACGATTTACGTATACCGTTAGTAGCCTCCAACCGCGTTTTAAAATTATTGCTGGAAGGCAGGTTTTGCGAAGTTTCGCCACAATTGCAAGAAATCATTGATACCATGATTGGCAGTAATCAAGACCTGCTGGAAATGGTAAATACCTTGCTAGAAGTTTATCGTCATGAAGCGGGCTGTAAAACCTTAAAAATTTCTCCCTGCAATATTGAAGAACTAGTTAGTGAAGTTTCCCAAGAATTAACTCCCTTAGCTGAAGAAAAAGGATTAATTGTAAACATAGAGCGAGATGAAACTGCAAGCACCGTCATGGGCGATCGCTTAGAACTGCGGCGAGTTTTAACAAATATTATCGGCAATGCTATCAAATTTACAGACAAAGGTTCTGTAGATATTCACTGCCATCTCACTCCAGCAGATGTGACTATTGATATCCAAGATACGGGGCCGGGAATTTCTAAACAAGATCAGGCAATATTATTTGAGCGATTTCGTCAAGGTAAACACCAGCGTTCTGGTAGTGGTTTGGGACTATATCTATCTCGCTGTATTATCGAAGCACATCAAGGCACAATTGATGTAACATCTGAGCCAGGGCAGGGTAGTACATTTACTATTCGTCTACCTGTAGCAGCCGACAATTAAAAGTGAGGAAATTTTAGAATAAAAAATAGTGTTCACAGACAAAATCCGTGAACACTAAAAGATGGGAGGAGTCAGGCAAAAAATTATTACTTATCAATTTCTGGAACAACATTGGGACGTTCTTTCTCTTCCCAACCTACAGGACGTTTGGAATTGTACCAAGCAATTGACCCTATAGTAACAGCAGCGATAAAGCCCAATCCTAATAACGCTGTCAGCACAATCAAATAACTAGAATTACCTTGTGATGTTAAAGGGATGTCTGTTAAAAGATAGGTAAATAAAAGATTAATCATGAATCGACACCTTTTGAAAATCTATGAGAGGTTGCAAAATGTATTGTGAAATCGGTATTTTAAAAATGCCTAAAAACCAAGCTAAAAACAGATTTAATAGAGGAAGAAGGTTTAGCAAATAATTATTTAGCTAAACCTTCTTCCTAAATCAAGTTCAGCCTATTCTAAAGTCTTTTTTACTTCATCTTTGATATTTTCAGCAGTGTGACGAACTTGGGCTTCAGCTTGTTTAGCTTTACCTTCAGCTTTATCGTTAGGGTTGCCAGTTACTTCACCAACTGCTTCTTGTACTTTTCCTTCGACGTTCTTTGCAAAAGCCTTTGCTCTATCTTCGATACTCATATACTTTTTTCCTTATGTTAACTAGTGATTATTTATTGCTTGCTAAGAAAGCGTTGCAATGTTTATATATTACTTTTAGATAAGTTTTAATTCTTCTATCTGGCGATGTTTTTATGAAGAATATTTGTGTCCATTGTACATAGTTATTTAAAGGTTAAATTCATCTTTAAGAATTCAAGTAATATCCAAAAGATAGAAAGGATTTATTCTATTATTCTATCTTGAGAGAAAATCATTTGCTACTTTAGCTAGATAATGATGCAGATGTCTAGCCTAAATTAGCGGTTAAGAAATACTCAGAATGTGAAAACTGCAACTTGAGTTAGCAGTACGGCTGCACAAACAAGTAATTTATTATACTTTAAGCGCTTATAAACATCTGGCACAACAAAATAGATAGTCGAGATATAAGAAAATATTTTAATATTCCAATACTGCTTACTTAAATGGAAAAGGGTAAGGGGAAAAAGAGTGCAAGACTTGATATATAAGGTTTTTCCCCTTTAAGCTTTCCCTTAACCCCAAAACCCGACAAGTATTGTCTAATATTCGTAGTTCCAGAAAAATGGTGTTGTCACAAATCTTAGGCGGAAAGAAACATAATTTTTCAAGTTTTAACTGAAGAGTAGTTTAGCTAGTGCAAGAAAGCAGAGAGAAGTCTGTAGATTTTTCTGCGACTTTCCGCAGGGTACGGAACTTCAAAGAGACAGCAGGAAAGAAAGCTTGATTTACAAGCTTTTGTTACCTTTTTAAACTGGATAGTTATTTATGCTATACCGCACTAGTAAAACTTGTAACTAATTTCTCACTAAAGACAGCAAGAACAAGTATTTACGTTTATTTCTATTTATCAAGGTATTTATGCAATCAAATTCTACTACTCAACCAACTTCTAACTCCCAATATGTAGATTCTCGGATGCAAACTGATGTATCTGTTAACATTTTCATCGGATTTTCTATTTTAATTCCAATGATTGTGTTTGTAGGATTTAATATCTATAAGAAACACCGTGCGGCTGTTCTCAGTCAGCAAATTGCTTCATTAGAAAAACTGTGGCTTTTGAATATTAAGAAAAAAAGAGCTTGAAGAAAAACAATATAGACAATGAAGTACTTATTTATAATTTGGGTGCTTATACTCTCTTTAATCGCTCCTAATGCGGCGATTGCTCAAGCAAGACAACCCTACACCTTAATATCTGGACTTGGCGCAATCCACCATCCAGTTTCAACTGCTAATGCTCAGGCGCAAGAGTTTTTCGATCAGGGATTAAATTTAATTTACGCTTTCAATCATGATGAGGCGGTGCGTTCTTTTCAACACGCAGCCAAACTCGATCCGCATTTAGCGATCGCATATTGGGGTGTTGCTCTGGCTTTAGGCCCCAATATTAACTTAGAAATCGATCCCAATCGAGAATTAGCTGCTTACCAAGCGGTACAGCAAGCTTTAGCACTTTCCACCAAAGCATCTAAGCAGGAACGAGACTACATTACCGCCTTAGCAAAACGTTACTCCCAAGATCCTGGTGCAGACTTGTATCAGCTAGCGGTAGACTACGCAAAAGCAATGGCAACCCTAGTTGAGCTATATCCTGATGATTTAGATGCAGCAACGCTTTATGCTGAAAGCTTGATGGATCTGCATCCGTGGCAGCACTGGACTAAAGATGGCAAACCACAGCCAGATACAGAAAAAATTGTGGCTATTTTAGAATCTGTTCTCAAGCATAACCCGAATCATACAGGAGCCAATCATTACTATATCCATGCGGTGGAAGCCTCGCCTTCCCCAGAAAGGGCCCTTGTGAGTGCCAAAAGACTAGGAACCCTAGCGCCAGCAGCAGGACACTTGGTACACATGCCTTCACATATTTACTTTCGTGTAGGAGATTATGAAGGGGCAATGCAGGCAAACGAGCAGGCGATCGCTCAAGATGATATTTACATCAAAAAATATCAAGTCCAGGGTACTTATCCCATGATGTACTACAACCACAATGTACATTTTCTCATGGTGGCCAGCAGCATGGCAGGAAAATATGAAGATGCTCTCCAAGCCGCAGATAAATTAGTCGCAAATGCTACTGCTATAAACCCATATATACCAATGCTTGAGGGATTCCTGGGCAGCAAAATGCTGATTCAGACACGCTTTAGTGATTGGGATGCCATCTTAAAAACTCCTGCTCCCGATGTTAAATTGCCTACTACTACAGCACTTTGGCATTTTGCTCGCGGTATGGCTATGGCTGCCACAGGCAAACTTGAAGAGGCAGCAAGTGAAAGTCGGGCATTACTTACCGCCAAGCAGGAAATTTCTACCGAAGCAACTATCGGATTAAGCCCCGCCAGTCGCATTTTAGACATTGCTTCAAAAGTTCTCGATGCCAAAATTGCTACAAAAAATAATGATTATGAATATGCCATTCAATCACTAGAAAAAGCGACAGTAGCAGAAGATGCACTCGATTACGTAGAACCACCAGACTGGTACTTTCCCACGCGGGAATCTTTGGGCGCTGTACTTTTGGCTAAGGGTGATTATAAAAAGGCGGAGAAAGTCTTTCGTGCCGATCTAGAAAAGTATCCCCATAATGGGCGTTCTCTATTTGGCTTACAGGCAACTTTGCAGGCATTGGGGAAAGAAGACGCTGCTCAAGTTGTCAAAGCCGACTTGCAAACAGCTTGGAAAGGTCAAACAATTTGGGATTTTAGATTTTAGCAAGAAAGGCAGAAGGCAGAGGGCAGGAGGCTCAGTTGGAATACTGCCCTCTGCCCTCTGCTGCGAACCATTGCGGAGCAAGGGTTTAAGCCCCACTCCAAAATCTTTGATTTGGTGTCCTGCAAGACGCTCCTGCGTCGCTAACGCTGCGCTATCAGTGTAGGTCTGTTCGCGGAGCGTCTCCTAGAGAAGCCTACACGCTCATTGCAACCTTCTGCCTAGCCTTCGGCAACGCTTCCGCGAACTGCCTTCTGCCTCCTGCCTCCTGCCTTCTTCACATTGGCCCCATACCTAGCGGGTTATCCAAAAAAGTACAAGCCGAAATAGCCTTTATTTGTTGCCTGACTTTGGCTTTCGTATTAAAATTTTGGAGTAATGCTTCATGGTTAATGCAGTCAAACATTCAATTCGGATATTCTAAAGATGTGCCCCTGTATGTCTGATTTCCTTTATCACCCTACAGAATTTATCTTCTTCCATTTCCAACCCTTTTTTGGGTTGGGCTGTACTTAGGGTAGCTGGGGCAGGCGATCGCGTAAATGCGATCGTATCACTGGTTAACTATCTACTGGATGCAGAGAGATGGCTCGTATGTCATCCTAGATTTAGGAGAGTTAATTCAGTGACGTCTTTGATTTTAGTATTGAAAGGCTTTTCCTTTTAGTATTTACAGACTTCTCAGAGAAATTAAAATCTCTACACAGTGATGATTTTGGAGCGAATCGATGTCAATTTACGTAGGTAACCTCTCTTATGACGTTACACAAGAAGATTTAAGTGGTATTTTTGCAGAATATGGTACTGTAAAGCGAGTACAAGTACCTACTGACCGTGAAACAGGTCGTCCGCGAGGCTTTGCTTTTGTGGAAATGGGAACTGAAGCGGAAGAAACAGCTGCCATTGAAGCTCTCGACGGTGCTGAGTGGATGGGTCGCGACCTGAAAGTAAATAAGGCTAAACCCAAGGAAGATAGAGGTGATAGAGGTTCCTTTGGTGGAAACCGAGGAGGATACGGCGGTGGCGGCGGACGCGGCGGACGCTACTAACTTTGGAAACAAAAAAAATTTACCAATAGTCTTAAGGTCAGACAAACAACAGTCTGTCTTTTTTTTGTAATGTTCCCGCCTGATTAAGTCAACTTAGTAGGAGAAATAATGACCCAAGTAATTGTCGGTGACAATGAACACATTGAATCAGCCTTACGACGATTTAAGCGAGAAGTTTCCAAGGCTGGAATTTTTCCAGACATGAGAAAGCATCGTCATTTTGAAACACCCTTAGAAAAACGCAAGCGCAAAGAAGTCGCCAAGCACAGACAGAGTAAGAGAAGTTTTCGTAATTAAGGGCTGACATAGCTATAAAAGAAAACCTTCATAGATTCTATGAGGGTTTTCCTTTTGCCTATTTAAAAATCAGGAAACCTCAAGAAACGCTAAAATCAAGTCAGCCTTTGTATCGTAGCGGTTGTGTCCCACATCACTCAGAGTGCGGTTCACTGCATAAATCCTGATTGTCAACGTCCTTATCCCCAACCTTGGGGAAACAAATTCTGCAACAGCTGTGGCGCACCGCTAGAGTTGTTAGACCGCTATGTTCCACTTCAGCCATTAGGTTCGGGAGGATTTGCTCAAATTTACACGGTTTGGGATGAAAAAACTCAAACCGAGAAAGTGCTGAAAGTGTTGGTAGAAGATTCACCAAAAGCACTGGAATTATTTACCCAAGAGGCGGCAGTTTTATCTAGTTTGCAGCATCCAGGTGTCCCCGCAGTCGATGCTGAAGGGTATTTTCAGGTACAACTGTTTAACCCCAAGCCGCACCAACTACCTTGTCTGGTAATGGAAAAAATCAATGGACGGACTTTAGAGGAGATATTAAAAAAGTTTCCCCAAGGATGTCCAGAGAAGTTGGTTGTAAACTGGTTTGCCCAAACTGTAGAGATTTTACAAGAATTACACAAACGTCAGATTATTCATCGGGATATTAAACCTTCTAATTTAATGCTGGGCACATCTTCGCCCACTGTCAGCCTACCTCAAGGGCAAATAGAAGGCGATCGCCTGGTACTAATTGATTTTGGTGGGGCCAAGCAATTTAGCCCCTCTAAGCTGCGTTCTCAGTCTAGTTCCACCCGATTATTTTCTTCTGGTTACAGTCCACCAGAACAAGTGAGTGGAAGTATTGTCGGGCCAAGTGCCGATTTTTATGCCCTTGGTCGAACGGTGATTGAACTGCTAACAGGCAAATACCCGCTAGAGTTGGAAGATCAACAAACAGGGAAATTGCGCTGGCGTAGTGCGGCGAATGTCAACCCGCAACTAGCAGATTTACTAGATGAGATGGTGCAGGAGGATGTGCGATCGCGTCCAGCAAATGCAGCTATGATTCAAAAACGGTTGGCGAAGATTTCTCAACCATTACCGCCGCCGGGATTATTTGCCCAACTGCGAGATCAGTTGAAGCTTGCTTCAACGCAAGTTTCCCAGAGATTTACACTGCTAATCCAAGCTATTGAACAAGTTTTAGCGAACTTTAGCCAAGCTGTTACTAAAACCGTAATTTTTATCGCTCAGACAATCATCAAAATTTTCCAAGCTTGTTTGGCGACGATTTGGGCGATGATTTTGGCTTATGTCGGCGCTTGTTTTGGTGTGATCGCTGGTTTTATTTTGGCATATCACACCAACTTGGGGAGTTGGGTTGTGGAATTTATTTCAAGTCAGCTAAACCAATTAGTCCCAAATACTCAAACCGTCTTTGGGGCAGATATTTTGGTATTCATCGCCGCCGGCTGGGGAACCGCTTGGGGACTGACAGCATCTGGGTGTTTTGGTCAACGGCGGCGCTTTTTAGTAGCATCGCTGATGGGCATGATTAGCTATGGCTTCGGCTGGTTCATTTTGCAACTAATCACACCAAAAGAAAGTGGCGAGGGCTTAGTGGCAGTGATTTTAGTAGCAGCTTGCCTACTCACATTAAGCTTAGGTCTTCGCAGCCATCACATAGTGTACGCCGTGTTAGCTGCCTTTGGTAGTGCGATCGCCTACGCATTTTTGATTGTTTTGAGGTTGGCACCACCGCTCTTCCAATTTACTAGTCAACCAGCCTGGTCAGAGTTACAGTTACCTCTGATTTTTTTTGGTTCTGTAGGCTTCTTTATCAGCTTCTGGTTAGGAGTGAGTTACTACCTAATTGTCCCTGGATTGCGCTTTTTAGGGTGGCGATGAAAGAGGAAGGAGGGATTCCTATATTTTAGGACTTGCGTAAGCGGTATTGGCAGAAAGTAAGAGCAGGGAGCAGGGAGCAGGGGGAAAAGGATTTCAGCATTTGCGCTTTGGGGAAACTTCAAAGGCGATCGCCCTTTGACTCGTTGTATAACTATATTTATAGCTATTCTAAAAACAGATGACCCGATGTTATGAGGTGGGTTGCGAATGCTGAACATTTCTCTGCCAGAGCAGGTTCAATCGTTTGTCGAGGAGCAAGCTAAAGTAGAAGGCTTTAACTCACCGCATGAGTATATCTATCAATTGATTTTGCGGGAACAGGCGCGGGTCGCCCAGCAAAACCGGGTTGAGGTGCTGCTACTAGAGGGGTTAGACAGCGGAGAAGCAATTGTTGCAACCGATGATTGGTGGGAGCAGAAGCGTACTCAGCTAGTTGAACAATTTCAGCAGCCAGATGCATGACGAAACGCATTATCATCTTGCCGTTGGCAAGCCAAGATTTGGATAACTATTTTGCATACATTGTAGAAAATAATGTTGAAGCTGCCTTGCATTTCTTTGATTCTGCTCGGATGACTATTGCCCAACTTGCCAAAATGCCAGAAGTGGGTAGCCTTTATCGCGTTAGCAATCCTCGTTTACAGGGACTACGAAAGTGGGCAGTGAAACACTACCGGAAGTACCTGATTTTTTACATTGTATGGGAGGATGCCATTGAGGTTGTACGAATCCTATACGCAACACAAGATATCAGCAGCATTTTGGATAGTGAGGGATAAGGGGCGATCGTTGAAAAGCTGATTTTACCAATATGCGATCAGCGATCGCGCTTTGAGGAACGAAACCCAACATTTTCATTGATTTGTTGGGTTTTACTTCCCTACGGGACGCTACGCGAAGGTTCAACTCAACCTATATGTAGAGTTTATGATTTTCATCAAGTGCCCAAAAACAAGATCCCCCTAGCCGTATTTTTCATCGAGCTAGGGGGATCACATATATGGTAGTCTATAAAAGGTTCGGTATAGTTCCTTACGAATCGATTCTATAGCCTATATTTCAGTTTGGGTAGTATTACCATTAGAATTTATAGTATTTTTACAGCTTCTTAATGAATGCTTCATCCCTGTTCTTCCCTAGAGAAGCGGTATATGTGAGTATGACAGTACGCAATGTGCGTAACTTGTCATTTTTGTAGATATCTGTAAAAAATATGAAATTTAAGATTGTTGCTACCGTCGTTTTGTTAGCTTGTTTTGGGTTTGCAGAGCAGGCCCTGGCGTTAAATCAACTAGATTTGGATCAGTTGAAGGCAACAAATGCCTGTCCTAGGTGTAGTTTGAATGGTGCTGACCTAACTCAACTGAATCTAACTGGAGCAAATTTGCGAGGGGCTGACTTGAGTGGTGCAACATTATCTAAAGCTAATCTTACCAATGCCGACCTCACCGGTGCAAATTTAGAAGGTGCGATTCTGAATTCGGTCAATCTTATAGGTGCTTCCTTAACCGGAGCAAATTTGAAATCAGCATCCCTGGAAAACGCTGATTTATCTTATGCCGGTTTTATCAGTGCCAATTTGGAAGCAGCAAACTTAAAAGATGCTAAATTGCAGTTTACTAATTTTCGGGGGGCTAACTTCCGACTAACAACTATGGCGAATGGTGTCGTCACCTCTGATAAGCCCTATGGTTGGTCTTTAGAGCGTCAAAATCCCAGAGAATGTAACGAGTTCAAACCCGAAAATACTCCAGGCACAACCTGTTATTCAAAATAAATGGGGAATTGGGAATGGGGAATGGGGAATGGGGCATTGGTTATTAATTAATCTCCCTCTGCTCCCTGCTCCCTGCTCCCTGCTCCCTTGCCCCTTCACCTATCCTTGTATAGCAAAAGCATTTTGTTTGTTAATGGTTCTTTATCATGGGAAAAAAGCTTGTAGATTAATTGAGATTGATGCTTACCCATATTAAAGACTTAGCAACAAAACTAGCGCCTCGCTTGATTGAAATTCGCCGCCACATCCACTCTCATCCAGAACTCAGTGGTCAAGAGTACCAAACAGCAGCCTTTGTAGCTGGTGTTTTGTCTTCCAGTGGTCTGCACGTACAAGAGGGAGTTGGCAAAACGGGCGTAGTTGGAGAACTCCAAGGCACTGGTCAAAATGACCGTTTATTGGCAATTCGCACCGATATGGATGCCTTGCCAATTCAAGAGGGCACAAATTTGGAATATGCCTCTCGCGCAGAGGGTGTTATGCACGCTTGTGGTCACGATGTTCATACCACTGTGGGGTTAGGAACAGCAATGGTTCTATCCCAAATGGCAGAGGAATTGGGTGGGAAAGTGCGGTTTCTATTTCAACCAGCCGAGGAAATTGCTCAAGGGGCAAGCTGGATGGTGAAAGATGGGGCGATGAAAAACGTCTCGGCTGTATTAGGGATTCATGTTTTTCCTTCTATACCCGCAGGATCTATTGGCGTGCGTTACGGGGCTTTAACAGCCGCCGCAGATGATTTAGAAATTCTAATTATGGGAGAATCTGGGCACGGGGCGCGTCCTCATGAGGCCATTGATGCAATTTGGATTGCTTGCCAAGTCATTACCGCATTGCAACAAGCGATCAGCCGAACGCAGAACCCCTTGCGTCCTGTAGTATTGAGTATCGGGAAGATTAATGGTGGCAGAGCGCCGAATATAATTGCTGATAAAGTGCAATTATTGGGAACCGTGCGATCGCTCCATCCCGAAACTCGCGCCCATCTCCCCAACTGGATTGAAAACATTGTATCTAATGTTTGCCAGACTTACGGAGCAAACTATCAAGTCAATTATCGCCAGGGTGTACCCAGCGTTCAAAATGATTATGCCTTGACACAATTGTTACAATCAGCCGCAGAAGAAGCGTGGAGTAGCGATCGCGTTCAAGTTTTACCCGAACCTTCCCTTGGTGCTGAAGATTTTTCTATGTATTTGGAACACGCCCCTGGTTCCATGTTTCGTTTGGGTGTCGGCTATAAAGAAAGAATCATTAACCACCCATTACACCATCCCCAATTTGAAGTCGATGAATCTGCCATTATTACTGGAGTCGTAACTATGGCATACACCGCTTATAAATACTGTCAGCAAAATTTTTAAACAAAAACTCCCAGCGCTCATGTGCTGGGAGTTTTTGTTTAATCAACCTTGTTTAGCTGATATAGAAAGCTCGAAAGCATCCTACACATTCGATTCGCTTACAACGCCTAATTTTTGTTGAATTCGGGTCTTAGCGGCTTTGAATTCAGTAGCCAGTTGCTCACTTTGATCGCTGCTCAAGTTGTTACGAATAGCAGCAAACATTGTGCTTTCTTCTTGACGAATGTGGTCGCCAACAGCTTCCATAAGCTGTCTAACTTGATTTTTGAATTCAGATGAAGAAGGGCTGATAGCCTTAATTTGCTCTAACACCCGCTTCATCTCAGCTTGCTCGTCAAACAGTTCTTGGGTGTTATCTTGACCGTAGAAAGGACGTACTCTTGGATAGACTACTTCCTCTTCAGCTTCGGCATGAGCGGTTAGATCCTTATAAATTTGACCGAAGTATTCTTGGATCTTTTGTGGATTGTCGCTTTGCAGAAGTTCGGTAAATAAGGTATTTACCTTGTTGTGATCGAGGCGAATGACATCCTGGATATTCAGATCCTTTTTGTCACTGGTTTGGGTAACAGCGCTGCCTACTACACCACTGACTGCGGCCATAGCGTCTTGAACACGCGCCCAAATTCCTTGGTCTGCATCTTGTCCAGTGAATTCACGGACACCTAGAATTTCCAGAATGCCTTTGAGTTGTTCTTGGTGAGCGCGATTCTCAAAGTTAATGGTATTCAAAGGCCCAATCGCTAGCATTACGTCAGCACCAACTTTTTGAGCAGCCTTATGAACTATCAAGCCACTCATTACGAGTTGATGTTTCAGCAATTCATGCTGAGATACTTTTTCATACAGGCTCAACTCAGAACCTTTAAACAATTCGCGAGCCTTTTCAATGAATTGTGTAACATTCTTTTTGGGTTCTGCCTGAATACCATACTGACCAATTACAGTTTCCAGAACGCCAAGATTTTTTTCATCATCTTTGAGGAAATTTCGGATGCGATCGGCAATTTCGGCATCGAGTCCTTCTCTCAAAAGCGATTGTTCATTTTCGATAACCAACTGTTGAAGTGCTTTGATACTAGCCAATTTCACAGCAATAGCATTGCGTTTCGTATCATCTAAAGTAGCTACCATCCGTAGTTCTCCTCGGCAAAGTGTTCGTAGTTATTACTGATATAACCTTGACACACAGCTTAGGGAGATTCCCTCTTTCTTTTGAGTGATAGCTTTCGCAACGGTGGGTAGAAAAAAGTTTAGCGTTACACAACAGAAATACAAATTAAAGCGATCGCCCAGATTTATAGTTCTAAATTAGGGACAAATATTCTGTATTACATCCAAATTTAACAGATAAACAGATTACCTAATTTTGAAGCAATCTATATCTCTGGAATGAAAATTCATATCAAAAAGTTACTTCTTATTCAAGAGGGCAAAATCATAATCACTTCCAGAATAACAACGCTCACAACGCTCGATTTTGACTAGTAAAGCTTCTCCTTGGCGCTCTCCTGAAGGCGAAAACTTAATCATTCCTGTGGCTCCAGAAGTTGAAAAATCACGATTAGACAATACCTTTTGCAACCCTTCGCGAGTGTTATCTTGTTTCAAGCCAGTGATAATTACTTGGAGTGCATCATAAGCTCCGGCTGTTCTCTGATTTACCCGTGCATTCCAAAGCTTAAAGGCATTTTCTGCAAATGGATTATCTTTATTAGCATCACGATGCCAATACACAGGTAGTACCATTCCTTCGAGATCGGTGCCATTTTGCAAAGTTGTTGAACTGTACATAGTTTCGGAAGCAAAGAGAGGTTTCCTGCCTTTAACCTCTTGTGCTACTTTGGTGGCAAAATATATATTTCTGACTGAAGGTAATAGTAAAAAGCCACTGGCGTTTTCTGTTTCTATAGCTTTATCTACAAAAGCTCTATAGTCCAAATCTTTGTCTGCCAAATTGCAAGGCGTGTTAATAACCTTACTTCCATATTTTTGGAGAGCTTGAGTGTACTGTTCTACAAGTATCTGATTAGATGAGGAACCTAAATTATCTCTTGAGCTACGAATATCGCCACAAATAGCAACATTTCTTCCCTGTCGAGCAATGTAGCGAGCATGAGTATCTACTAAATTATCATATAGCGGATTTACATGAAATAAGTAGTTAGTTGTGGAACTATTTGCCTGACTACTTACTGCATTATTATCTAACTTTTCTTGATTTTCTGCTTGAGTTGGGCGCTCGACAGGAAAGACTAACACCAAGTGCTTTTCATTATAAATTGCAGCATTACGTCTAACTCCCACTGCTGCCACAATACTTTTGTCTTGAAATAATTCATTATCTAATCGTGCAAAATCTTCTCTATTCTCAGCACTTGCAATCACAATTTGTAGCTTCTTACCATCAATTCCTCCTTGGTTATTAATTTCATTTTGAGCTTGAGCTACACCACGCAAAATTTCTTCTGATAAATTAGAGTCAAAATTAATTGATGCTATCACAGCAACTTTGAGAGCGCTAGAATTATCTCGTGCAATTTTAGCGTTATTTAAATAAATTAGAGTTTCCGGGTCATTAGGATTATTTTTTAATGAAGCGCTAAACTTTTGAACAGCAGTGGTAAAATCTTTTTGCTCAAAAGCTTTAACTCCATCTGTTTTATCAGGGTATGTTTGCACTTTCAACAGAATTCTTGTACCCAGATTCATCAATGGAGGCTTATTCTTAACTTCACTTGAACTAGATGTGGGGTTGTTTAATGATGTTATTATGATACTAGAAGAAAGTTGCCTAATTACCCACAAAATAGCTGCTACCATTACTCCAGCCAGCCCCAAAGAAATAAGCAACTTCAGGTTCTCTTTTTTATTTGTCATGAGTAATACTCCAAATTATAGAAAGCTTATTAAAAATCAATATACAGTGGGAAATTAACCTATATTAAATTTTAAAAATATTTAGAAATAAGTTTGTTTATTATTTCTGATATACCCACAATAATAAGCGTCAAAAGACCTGCAAGAAAAACTAGCAATACTACAAGCAAAAGTCCATTCACTCCAGATTGTAGAAGATTATTTGTGAGCAAGTTTTTAAAAGTCAAGACAATTAGTAAATTTGCTATTACAGCAATCACAATTAAATAACTTTTTTCCAAAAGCGAACGAGATTGAATTAAGATTACCCCACCTAAAATTAGCAACCACAATCCAGAGCTAATCCAAGTAGTGCCTAAAAAGCTAATCAGTGCGATCGCTAACAATGAACTACCTGAGCCTGTAATTATTGCTCCAGGGAGTAGTTTACTATTAGAAAATTGTGGTAGATATCCAATTGTTTTTTGTTGAGCTTGTGCTTCTGATTCTAATAGTTTAGAAGGTGAAATAACTGTAGGAGGTAATGTATGCCTTAGCGGTGGTAGATTATTCAAGTCTTGTAAGACAGCCTGTGCAGACTGATAACGCTGCTCATGATTTTCTTGGAGTAATTTATCCAGAATCAATTCTAATTCTTGACTTATGGGTTGTGTTAAATGCTTTCGCCAACTAGAAGTCCAACCATAGCCTTGTTTGAGCCAGAAATTCGAGGGAGAAATATTTGTTAGTAGATGAAAGCAAGTTATGCCTAAACTATACATATCACTGGAAGGAAAAACTTTCCCAAATTGCATTTGCTCAATTGGTGCGTAACCTAATGAACCAATAATTGTCCCAATTGCAGTAGTTGTAGTTTCCGCCTTTTGCTTTGAAACCCCAAAATCAATTAGTACTAACTTATTATCACTTTTACGGCGAATAATATTTTCTGGCTTAATATCTCGATGAATTATTTGCTGTTGATGTATGGCGACCAACACAGATAATAAATCATTCAAAAAAGATCGAATTTTAGCTTCATCAAAAAAACCGTGTTGTTTTAACTCCTGCAACAGATTTTGGCCTTCGATAAACTGCTGTACTAAATACAGATATTCACCTTCCTTAAAATATCCATACAAATTGGGAATTTGTAGATGTTCCCCTAATTCTTGTAGACGTTTGGCCTCCCGTTCAAATAATTGAGTTGCTTTTTGATGTGCGTGAGTACCTTGACTGCCATAAAATTGACTGAGAACCAGTTGCTTAACAACACATCGTTCATTTAGCTTGTCTATATCCTCTGCTACGTATGTGCGTGCAAACCCTCCTCTTCCTAACGGTGCGATAATGCGGTAACGATTTCTGAGTAGCGATCGCAACTGTGTCCCACAACTGAGGCAGTAATTTGTCCCATCAGGATTTTGGGGATTCTCGCAATTGGGGTTTAGGCAGCAGATCATAATAATTATTTTATTGCTGTCAGTTTATTAATTTTTAAATTATACCTTGAAACCCGTATAAGCTCTGTACTGCAACGTTTCTACATGGACACTTGTTGTAATTCCTGTAAAATGTTTGCTAGTTTTATCGCCTTATTAAATAAATCTTGTTGAAACTTAGCAAAATTGAACGGCACTGCACTTTATAATCCAAAGTTTTTATGGCACGGTAATGCACACGCTCGTATTTTACAAGATACGTAAAACCAAATCCAACTTCACGTGATTATTTTTTAATTGTATATTTATCACTCTGTAATTGCTGTCTTTATAACTAAGCTATTATTCAAAACTCCAAAATGCTGATGTTAACTATCGCACAAGGTAGACTAATTTTCAGAAGAAAATATATCTTAATGTACATAATTTCATAGCGAATCCTCTTGAAAAACTCTGCGTACCTTTGCCCAGCGTCCCTACCCTGTGCAAAGGCGTACCACTCCGTGGAAGCAAGCTACGCGTAGGTCTCGTAGAGAAGTGCATCTGGTTTAAAACCGCTACAAATTAATGCAAATCTGTACTTAGAAGTTTTAAACAAACATTTACCCACTGTTAAACTACATTCGGTTAAATCTTCTAATTAAGATCGGGTAAATAATTCAACGCTAAGTAAATATTCACCCTGCCCAACTTTTTCTCTTATGCAACCTTGACAAACCTCACCGCAATTGTGACGATTACGCTAGAATTGTTAAAGGTTCTTTACAGAAATTGCTGATCATCCCCAATTCTGTTAAAACAGCCTAGCATTCAAATGTAAATCTAAAAACCCCCTCTAGAGTTCACCAAAAGCTTCTATGACGCTCCCAATTCGCAACGTCGCCATTATCGCCCACGTTGACCACGGCAAAACCACGCTGGTTGACGCACTCCTCAAACAATCCGGCATTTTCCGCGAAGGCGAAGACGTTCCGGATTGCGTTATGGACTCCAACGCCCTAGAACGGGAACGGGGTATTACTATCCTGTCTAAAAATACAGCAGTTCGCTACAAAGAAACACTAATCAATATTGTTGATACTCCTGGACACGCTGACTTTGGTGGCGAAGTCGAACGTGTACTCGGCATGGTTGACGGATGTCTTCTGATTGTCGATGCGAATGAAGGCCCCATGCCCCAAACGCGCTTTGTTCTGAAAAAAGCTTTAGAAAAAGGGCTACGCCCCATCGTTATCATCAACAAAATCGACCGTGGTCAAACTGACCCCCACGTTGCTGTCGATAAAGTATTGGATCTGTTCTTGGAATTAGGGGCAGATGAAGACCAGTGTGATTTTACCTATCTGTTTGCCTCCGGTATGGGAGGTTTCGCTAAGGAAAGCTTGGAAGCAGAATCGGTAGATATGCAACCCCTGTTTAATGCAATTCTGCAACACGTTCCACCACCAGTAGGCGACAGCAATAAGCCTCTGCAATTGCAAGTTACAACCCTAGATTATTCTGAATATCTGGGACGGATTGTGATTGGCAGAATTCACAACGGTACTATCCGCTCAGGACAGCAAGCAGCTTTGGTAACAGAAAATGGTACCATTGTCAAGGGCAAAATTACCAAATTGATGGGCTTCGATGGACTGAAGCGCGTAGAAATGGAAGAAGCAACCGCAGGTTATATTGTGGCGGTGGCTGGTTTCGCTGATGCTTATATTGGGGAAACGATTACTGACCCCAATGAACCGCAAGCTTTACCACTAATTAAAGTGGATGAACCAACCTTGCAAATGGCCTTCTGGGTGAATGATTCGCCCTTTGCTGGTCAAGAAGGCAAGTTGGTAACATCAAGACAAATACGCGATCGCCTATTCCGCGAACTCGAAACCAACGTTGCTTTGCGTGTCGAAGAAACCGATTCTCCCGATAAATTCCTCGTTTCCGGTCGTGGAGAACTTCACTTGGGTATCTTAATTGAAACCATGCGTCGGGAAGGTTTTGAGTTTCAGGTATCTCAGCCACAGGTAATTTACCGCGAAATCAACGGTCAGCCTTGCGAACCTTATGAACTCTTAGTGTTAGACATTCCTGCTGATGGTGTGGGTAGCTGTATTGAACGCCTAGGACAACGCAAAGGCGAAATGCAAGATATGCAACCAGGTAGTGGCGATCGCACCCAGCTAGAGTTTGTCATTCCCGCCCGTGGATTGATTGGTTTCCGGGGTGAATTCATGCGGATGACTCGTGGTGAAGGCATTATGAACCACAGCTTCTTAGACTACCGTCAGATCAGTGGTGATATTGAAGCCCGTAACAAAGGTGTTTTAATCTCCTTTGAAGAAGGCGTTTCTACCTTCTACGCCATGAGAAATGCCGAAGATAGAGGAGCATTCTTTATTACTCCCGGCACAAAGGTTTACAGAGGCATGATTGTGGGAGAACACAACCGTTCCCAAGATTTGGAATTGAATATCTGTAAGACTAAGCAGTTAACCAATCACCGCGCTGCTGGTGGCGATGAATTGGTGCAACTGCAAGCACCAATAGACATGAGCTTAGAGCGTGCTTTGGAATACATTGGCCCCGATGAATTGGTGGAAGTTACACCCCAATCGATTCGTCTGCGCAAGATGTCGAAGAAGTTGGCGAAACGGTAAATAAAGCAATAATTTAATTAATTTAGAAAGCCCACTAATGTGGGCTTTTTATTTTGTTGGTTACATCTCGTGTATGTCTTTTTTAGGTTGCTCAACTCCTCGAAACTCTCTAGTGTTGTTTGTCGTACTTATATCCAAAAAGACAAATTTGTTTTCTATGAAGATTTATACAAATATTCGTTATGTTCATTACAGAATAAGGTTTTTACTGGTATAAACAAATATCATTGCCAGTCTTTATAAGAAAAACTAAGTAAGCTTTTATTAGTACAGCATGACCGCAAATAGCATTAAATTTACGATCGCCTTCAACGATCCTGACTTGGATGCGGAAGAAAAGGACGAACAGGTTCAACGGCTAATTACTGAACTGAAGCAAAGTGACGAGGTAAATGCAGTTGGTCGTGTTTTTGACCCCAACCCACCAGAAGGCAACAAAGCATTAGGCGGGTTTCTGGTGGGTTTGTTAATGGCTGAGGTAAATACAGCCAATGCGAAAAAGTTGGTGGGATTTCTGGGCGATCGCTTCGGTCGTAAACCCATTGAACTGTCGGTAGAAGCCAACGGCAAGAAGCTAACAGTTTACAGCGATATCGACAGGCATTTGCGGGATCTGTTGAAAATGAATATCCCCTGAGTAATCATGTACGGTCTGAGCTAGAAGACTTGCGGGAAGTTTTGGGGCTAAGGCAGGAAGATATAGACTCTATTGAGCAAGAATTTATCGCTCAAAAACAAGTTGAGCAGCAACAGTATGTAGAATCTCAAGGAATAGGCTTATATCGATTGCTTGTTGAAACGCAGTCGGTTGAGTTTTCAGATCAAATCGGAATTATCGATGGGAATAATCAAGTTAAAAATACTACGACTATGACTAATGGATTACCTGAGCGTAAGCGCCGTAGGCTAGAGCAAGAACGGGATTCATTGCAGCAGCAATATGAACTTGCCAGTGAAAAACTCAGTCGATTGCGTCAGGCTCTTACTGTTGAAGTTGATCCCTCAACGAAATTGAAATTGGAGAAGCAAAGAGAACAAGCTCAAACAGACCTCAATCAGATTGATGAGCAGCTTGAACAAATTGAGCTACTTCTAGGTTAAGGTGGTCATGAAATTTAGCTGACGGAGAAAGAATTAATGTCATCTACGCGACGTTTGCAGGTTATATATGAAAGCAAACAGCAAGAATGGGAAACAGTTCATGAACGCTTGAATTCTCTCCGTCAGAGTAGAACTATTGAAACAGATCCTGAAAACCATTTCAAGCTTGATCGTCGAGTCAAAGCAATTGAGCAAGAGTTAAAAGTTATTCAAGATGAACTCAATCAAATTGAGCATCAACTTGATCTGTTAGGAAGTAGTAAAGATGAGTCTACGCCTGAAAAAGTTACACAAACTTCTTTTGTTCAACAACAGAGACGAGAAAGGTCTGATATTGGAGCATATCAATCATCTTATGCTTCCAAGCCATCAACATCATCTAAACGCAGGATTCTTGCTGGGTTCCTCATTATGGCTGGAATAGGCTTGATAGGTTCTGCAATCTATTTGATGGTTATCGCCCCCTATGCAATACCAGTAATAGCTTTATATGGTTTGCTTGGACTGCTCATTGGAGGGATCGGAATATATCTTTGGTAAATATACAAGGTAAACTAAGTAGCTGATGGAGCAAATCTGATGTCATCTGTTCGACGTTTGCAAGCAATGTATGACAGCAAACAGCAAGAGTGGGACGTTGTTCACGAGCGGCTGACTTCTCTTCGTCAAGCTAAACTGATTGAGACAGATCCAGGAAATCAATTTAAACTAGACCGTCAAATTAAAAGTATTGAGCAGGAACTTGGTATCATTCAGCAAGAACTTACTCAATTTGAGCAGCAACTTGCTCAAGTAAGACACGAACATAAGTTTCAATCTCAGCAAGACTATTCTGCCTCAAACAAATCCACTTCATCATTGCCAACACAGCCTAGATACGAAAGAGCTAATCCTGATAGTTCATCTAATGTCCTTTGGACATCATTAGCGAGCCTGTTCATAATTGCAGGATTGGCTCTGATGGCAGCAGGAATTTTCATGGCCGCACCAAACTTTCAGTGTGGTTACTGCTTGGGGTACTTTTTTGCGGGCTTAGGTATGTTCCTTCTAGGATGCTTATTCTGGTTTTTCCGAAAACGAAGAAATTGATATCAAGATTAAGAATAAAAAGTTATTTTGTCCTTTGGTATACCAACGCCCTAAACGCTTTATACGATTAGCCAACCGAGATGTTGTCAGGATTATGTTAAAAATAAAGAGGACTGAAAAAGCCAACTATTGTCAGTATTTGTGAAACTGCGATCGCCAAACCCTAGCATAGATTTAGAGTGCGATTCCTGCTTTGCATATTTTCACACAAAGCGATCGCCCTTAGTCAAATTTTTGAGTAAAAATGAAGAGGACTGAAAAAGGCAATTATCATGACTATTCGTGAAACTGCGATCGCAAAATTGCAGCAACTTTCCGAACCACTCCTGCAAGAAGTGACCGATTTCATTGATTTTGTGATCCACAAACATCAAGTTAAAATTGCTGACACTCAGCCTGATGAACCACTTGTGGAAAAATGGTCACAATGGTTTGAGGCTGTGGATTCCCTAGAGGTATCTCCACCTGAAGCAGTCAGCAACTATCAGCAACTCCTACTCAACAAATATCGGCAACAAGGGCTAGAGCTATGAACCTGTGTGATGCAGGAGTCTTATTGTGTTTAGTTGATCCCACTCAGCCTCAGCACAATGCTTATAAAATTGCAGTGATGCGTTTGGCAAAGCCTCTCGTTACAACCTAGTCATGCCTCACAGAAGCTATGTATCTTGCCCTGCATCGTGGCGGCTGGCAAATGCAAAAACAGTTGGGACAGCTTCTTTTAGATAAATTACTGACCGTTTACGAGATTCAGGAAAGTGATTACAGCCGTTTGTTGGTGCTGATGGAACAATACCGTGATCGCCCAATGGATTTAGCAGATGCAACATTGGTTTTGATTGCTGAAAAGACAGGGTATCGTCAAATTCTCACCCTCGATTCTGATTTCTTGTTTTATCGAATTGGTCATCAAGACACCTTTGAAATTATTTTAGTCTGAAGCGATAAGTAACAAAATCACGATTTAGACGAGGTTTAGCAACGCCACTATGCCCCTTTGAATTAACTGTGCGTAGGCGTAGCCCGTCGTAGACATCGCCCTTACGGAAATATCTCTGTTTGATAAAACGTATTGACAACGTAAATACACAATGTCTACTATGTAAGGTATGGATGTGTATTTCGTGCTTAATGGTGTCACTTTCGTTTGGAACGAAGAAAAAGCTTGGATAAATCCTAGCAATCACGATGGTGTGACATTTCAGCAAGCCACAGAGGTATTTTTCGATCCGTTTTTAGTCGTTGTTGATGCAAGTCGCAATGATGAACAAAGAGATGCTGTTATTGGCTTAGACAGACGATGGAATCTTCTGTATGTCGTCTACATGGAACGTGAAAACGACATAATTCGGATCATTTCAGCACGCACAACGCTACACGTAAGGAGCGAGAATATTATGAAGGCTGAAGCACTGAAAAAGCGACTCGATAAAAATCGTCCAATGACTACAATCACAATTCGTATTCCCGAAGATGTCATTGAAGATTTGAAAAGAATAGCACCATTACTGGGATTTTCTGGCTATCAGCCGTTAGTTCGTGCCTATATTGGACAAGGGCTAAGAGTTGATCTGGAACGACTAGAGGATAATAATATCTCAGCACTGATTGCTAGCTTGAAGCGTCACGGTGTTAGCGATGAGGTTATCCATGAAGCCCTCAGGGAAGTTACTCAAAAATAGTGTAATTGCGATCGCCCCTTCAATCCAGCACGCTTCATAAATTACTACTATTATGGTTTTTTTGGTAAACCCCTGAGACACTGTGAATTTAGGGTGGTGTTGGGTTAAAAAAGAAACATGAAAATCATTAAATCCATCACCAATTGGTTAGAAACCCGCGCTTGTGCCCCTACTTATGGCGGTTGGGTGCTAGCAGTAACCGCTATTTGTTTTTTTGGAGCAGGTATCAATACGATGGCTGGTTGGCTGTATGCCATTAGCGGCATTAGTTTTGCCCTTTTGGGTGTAGCAGCTATCTTACCGCCGCGATCGCTCACAGGTCTATCCATCACCCGCCGTCCCATGCAACCTGTGTCAGCAGGTGACGATCTAACGGTGGAATTAGAAATCTGCAATCAGACACAGCAGCCTGTAAGCTTATTGCAAGTTGAGGATATATTACCCTTCGTCTTAGGAAAACCAGTACAAAAGGCAATTGAAACAATTCCTCGCCAAGGTAGTTACCGTTGGGTATATTACCACCCGACTCAGCGTCGGGGTGTTTATCGCTGGCACACAGTTGAACTAGGTTCTGGTGCGCCTTTGGGATTGTTCTGGTGTCGCCGTCAGCGTGACTCTGCTGCCACAGCGATCGTTTATCCCACAGTGTTACCCTTGGCTACCTGCCCTCTAATAGATGAAATGGGACAAGAAGAGAGCAAAAGGGGCGATCCTCGTGGTAAACCCTTGCAGACAGCGACAACAGGGCTGGTGCGATCGCTCCGTCCATATCGTCTTGGAGATCCTACTCGCCTGATTCACTGGCGGACTAGTGCCCGCTATGGGGAATTAAGGGTGCGGGAGTTAGAAATGGTTACAGGTGGACAAGAAATAGTGATTGCCCTTGACAGTGCTAGCAATTGGGAAGAAGAAAACTTTGAACAAGCAGTAATTGCCGCAGCTTCGCTGTACTTTTATGCACAGAAACAACAATTACAGGTGCAACTGTGGACAGCATCAACAAATTTAATCAAAGGCGATCGCTTTGTTCTAGAAACCTTAGCAGTAACCGCAGCCTTAGAAGATGACAGTTCAGCAGTTCCTAAAAGCTACCCTTTAATTTGGCTGACTCAAAACCCCCTGAGCCTTGCTACTCTTCCTCAAGGCAGTCGCTGGGTTTTGTGGTCAAATATTTCCTCACCACCTGAACAAGAAGTAATCAATTGGGAACACCCTGGTATAGTTTTGCAGAGCGATCAGCCACTGCAACCCCAACTGCAAAAAACATTTAATTCGTATTAATCAATACTTTCAGTAAAAAAATACACCCTAGAAGGGCTATACGAACAAAGGCTACCTCTAAAGATTGTAAAGCTTTTAGCCAACAGACGTGTAGCTCTTGTTTGTATAGCCGCTACTTCTAGTCGTTCGGGCAAAGTGCAAGGTTTGAGTTAACTTTGCTTTAACTGTTTACGTCTTAATACTGAACCAGCGCTTACAGTAGCTATTGACAGTATCGCTGGTAGCAATGTAGGTTCGGGAACAGATGTAACTTTTTCATTAAAGGTAAAGTTATCTAGCGCAAACTGTGTCCCACTACCACCCGTCTCTATAAGATAGTCTGGCTCAACTCCACCAAATGACGTGAACCTTAATTCATCAATACCAAAATAATCAAAATTAACTAAAGTTGGCTGCGTCGTATCTACAACTACAGTTTTTGAATACAGGGTTGCGCCGCTCTTAAAACCTTCTACAGTAACCGACAAACCATTATTCCAAGCAGCTGTTAGGTAAGCACTGTTGAAGTCAAAAATACTATCACTGACTAGGGCTGGGTTTCCAAACCCGTTGAAGCTTACATAGTCTCCTGACACTCTGCCAGTATCATAGCCTGAAAGTGAGACAAGAGTAGTCGAACCATTTTGGTAGTAAAAATTGTTCCAATTAAATCCACCATAGCCGTTAGGAATTGGAGCAAAATTTGGAGTAGACGTTATATCATCAAATGTTAAAACGGTTGCTTGTGCTACTGCTTCTATTCCCAAAACAATGACCGTTGCTGCGATCGCAGCAGTCGATAATTTTTTCGCAAAAGTTGAAATACTCATGTGTTAGTAGTTGTAACTCTTGATAAGTTTGTGCTTTTTTATCACACTTTTCAGAATATACACTAAGTCACAAAAAATAGGTGTTATTACTTAGTTATTTCATAAAGTCTCATAAAGTTATGATGAAGAGAATTCAGTACTAATGTATAAATAAACAAAGCCTGACATAAGGATTGCAATACTGCTCGGGTTTTGCATTTTTAACTCGAAATCGGGTTTGGGGAAAAGGTTAAAGGGTAAGGGTTAAGGGTTTTTTCTTTCCCTTTTCCCTTTCCCCTTTTCCCCTTAACCGAGAAGTATTGATGAGGATTGTGCTTGGCATCTCCCCATCGATGCGTCAAAGTATCGTTTGTAGATGAGAACAAATCAACCTCTTGACTTTTAAATTCTGCCTCAAGATGCAACTTGAATTTTGATTAGCTTAGAAGTTAAACTTCTATGATTTCTTCGATTTTGCCCGATCCCAGCACACCGGACATATCAGCCCTTGAACAAAGGTAAAATAATTTGAAAGGTTAAGGTTGGGGAAATACACCCAGTAATCCCTTACTGCGGCTGAGGTACAATGCAAAGAAATATTTAAATTATGAGCGACCGATCCCCATGATCACATCAGAACATAACACAAAATCCAGCGATAGAAGCCTAGAGGCAATGCGGCATTTTTCCGAACAATACGCCAAGCGTACTGGAACATACTTCTGTTCTGAACCTTCTGTTACCGCAGTTGTGATTGAAGGACTAGCCAAACATAAAGACGAACTAGGTGCGCCTTTATGTCCCTGTCGCCATTACGAAGATAAAGAGGCTGAAGTCCATGCCACATATTGGAACTGTCCCTGTGTGCCAATGAGAGAACGCAAAGAGTGCCATTGCATGTTGTTCCTCACCCCTGACAACGAGTTTGCTGGAGAAAAACAAGACATCTCTCTGGAAACAATTAAAGAAGTCCGAGACAGTATGGGATGAGCGAAACCATCCCCCAAGAGTTTTGGCAAGGCGTAGAACAGTTCAATTCTGGCCAGTTCTATGCCTGTCATGACACTTTAGAGGCTTTATGGATTGAAGCCAGTGAACCAGAGAAAACCTTTTATCAAGGCATTCTCCAAATTTCTGTGGCACTGTATCATTTGGAAAATCGAAACTGGCGAGGTGCAGTTATTCTACTGGGAGAAGGCGGCAATCGCTTACGGCGTTATCCATCTAGTTACGGGGGCGTTGATGTTGATGAGCTATTGAGTCAGAGCGCAGCCTTGTTGACGACATTACAACAAATAGGGCCAGATAAGATTACATCTGGCGATATTGGTGAAAATAAGGTCTTATCTTTGCCTAAAATTGTGCTGTCTACTGATTAGACATCTGGTAAATTAATTATGCGTTGTCCGAAATCCTTGGTAGGCACAATTCATAAATTGTGCCTGCGTCATTTTTACTCGGATGTCAATTACCTGAAACCTTGAGCTTAGGGGTAGCGTCACTATTTCAGCCAGTAGTTATCGGAAATCACTCTAGATTGTATATTTCATAATCTGGATAAAGTACTTGAGATAATTAGAATGCAAGCTGAAATCCCGAATCCCTAATTGCTATGATGCCCTGCTATCAATTGCCCATGTCACAGTTCCGTCGCTTTGGATTAGCTTTAATGCTGCCAGTTGCACTATTGGGCACTTTTGCCTTCCCTACCCAACTGCAAACCGCTACTGCACAAACATCTAAAGATAATCGTCCCCTCACTATCCGCGCTGATGTGCAAGAATATGATGCTAAAAATCAAGTAATCACCGCTCGCGGTAACGTGCAAATGTTGTATCCTTCTCGTCAGCTTCAGGCAACATCTGCCCAAGCACAGTACTTTAGTAAGGAACGCCGAATTGATTTCAGTGGCAACGTCTATATTTTGCAACAGGGCGGTAACAGTATCCGGGCAGAGAAGGTAACGTATTTAATTGATGAAGGGCGATTTGTTGCTTTACCTCAATCCAACCGTCAGGTAGAGTCTATCTACATGATTGAGGAATCAGATAATGGTGGACAAACTGCAACACCCGCCCCATCTGTTCCACAAACACGACCTTTGAAGCCTTCTAATTAGCATTTACCACCGAGAAAGGGTGCTTCCAGCGTGAAAATTGTTTTAGAGAATATTCACAAATCTTACGGCAAGCGAGTAATTGTCAATCGTGTCAATCTTTCTGTTGGTCAGGGCGAAATCGTTGGTTTACTAGGCCCCAATGGGGCTGGTAAAACGACGACTTTTTACATTGCCACAGGTTTAGAAAAACCCAATCAAGGAAAAGTTTGGCTGGGTAATCTGGATGTTACAGGAATGCCAATGCACAAAAGGGCACGATTGGGTGTTGGCTATCTAGCACAAGAACCAAGTGTTTTCCGCCAACTCTCGGTACAAGATAATATTCTATTGGTGCTGGAACAAACGAATGTGCCACGACGGGAATGGTCAAGACGACTCACAACTTTACTGCGGGAGTTTCGGCTGGAAAAATTAGCCAATAGTAAAGGAATTCAACTTTCTGGTGGTGAGCGACGGCGGACGGAATTAGCAAGGTCTTTAGCTGCTGGACAAGAAGGGCCAAAATTTTTACTTTTGGATGAACCATTTGCGGGGGTTGATCCGATCGCAGTCTCAGAAATTCAGCACATTGTCGCAGAATTGCGCGATCGCGGCATGGGAATCTTAATTACAGATCATAATGTCCGTGAAACCCTTGCTATCACAGATCGCGCCTACATTATGCGCGAGGGACAAATCCTCGCTTTTGGCGGTGCTGACGAACTCTACAGCAATCCCCTCGTGCGGCAATATTATTTAGGGGATAATTTTCAAGCCTAAATTCATAATTATTTAGTTAATAATTTCAAAAGCTATTTTTATATTTAATTTTAATTATAAATTTATTAATTTATTTGATTCTGCTCTATCAGCCATTGAGAATTAAACTTTGATACTAAATTCAGTAGATAAAGCAGTTTGCAATTAACAGAGGTAAAGAACTTAGACTTCAAAACAAAATTATGAAGACTATTTTACTCCTACCTCCTGCCTCCTGCCTTCACCCAGGGTTGTCAATATTTAACTGTTCAAATTTTTTATGATATCAAAGAAGTTTACGCCTTCCTACAACCTCGGTTCGCTGCTACCTTTTACGATCATGGATCGTTATCTTACCAGCGAATTGATAGCGCCGTTTTTCTTTGGTGTCGGAGCTTTTTCATCACTTGGTGTCACTATTGATGCTGTATTTGATCTAGTCAGGAAAATCGTAGAATCTGGGCTACCGATAGACATTGCCATTCAGGTTTTTTTGCTAAAGTTTCCCAACTTTATCGTTTTAGCCTTTCCCATGTCTACGCTATTAGCTACTTTGATGACCTACAGTCGTCTTTCTAGCGAGAGCGAACTCATTGCCCTGCGTGGTTGTGGGGTGAGCGTATATCGTATAGTGCTAACTGCTGTGATGTTGAGTCTTGTAGTCACAGGAATGACATTTGTATTCAACGAACAAATTGCACCAGCAGCAAATTACCAAGCGGGTGTAACTCTGGATAAAGCCCTGAAATCAGATAAGCCAGCTTTTAAACAGCAAAATATTTTCTATCCTGAATACCAGGATGTTACACAACCGGATGGCTCTAAGAATAGGATATTGACACGCTTATTTTACGCCGACCAATTTGATGGTAAGCGGATGACAGGTTTGACGATTATAGACCGTTCCACCAAAAATCTGAATCAAATTGTAGTATCAGAATCTGCCCAGTGGAATCCTTCTCAAAATATTTGGGATTTTTACAACGGTACGATCTATTTTGTTGCAGCCGATCGCTCATACCGAAACATTGTCAGATTTGAACACCAACAACTGCAACTACCGCGCACGCCATTAAGTTTGGCAGAAAAAAGCCGAGACTATGGTGAGATGAATATTGTTGAAGCACTAGATCAACTACAAGTAGAATATCTTGGTGGCGATCGCCAAAAAATTCGTAAACTCGAAGTGCGGATTCAACAAAAAATTTCCTTGCCTTTTGTATGCGTGGTTTTTGGCTTGGTAGGTGCAGCGATGGGAAGCATACCCCAGAGAACTGGAAGAGGTACCAGCTTTGGGATTAGCGTTGTAGTTATTTTTTCGTACTACTTAATTTTCTTTATTAGTGGTGCGATCGCGCAAGCAGGTGCCCTCTCTCCCTTTATGGGGGCTTGGTTGCCCAATTTTCTTTTCTTGGGAATAGGTCTATTCCTCTTGATACGAGTTGCCAAACGTTGAGGGGGAATTGGGAGCAGGGGAGGCAGGGGAAGAAGAACTATTGACTATTGACCAACACCCAATTCCCCATTCCCCATTCCCCATTCCCAATTCCCCATTCCCCATTCCCCATTCCCTACTTTAAATTTCGGCATTCCGGTGCATTTGGATTTTCCTTGCAATATTCTTCAAAAGAGACTTTAGCTGATACCATCCCCTCAGCTTTCTGATGAGCAGCTTCAGCCTGGAGTTCTTCTACCTCATCCCAAGCGGCTGCACAGGCTTTAGAATAAGCACCTTGTTCAGTGCAAATAGCGCGAGACTGTTGAATTGCTTTTTGAATTCTCTCCTCCAGCAGTAGCGCTTTTGGCGCTTCCACAAAGTCGCTTTTGGTCAAAATGTCGGTAATCGAGATGATACCCAACAGCTTGCCTTGAATCACAGGTGCCCGATGAATACCAGTGTTAGCAAATAACCGTGCTACATATTCCACACCCAAATCAGGATTTACCACAATGCAGGGCTTGCTCATAATCTCGTAAACCCAGACTTGCTTTGGATCTTTACCGTAGGCTGTTACCTTATAGACAATATCTGTTTCTGTGACAATGCCATAAGCATCGTTCTCATGGCGAATATCTACAACTAGCGCCCGCAATTTTTTTTCCTTCATCAGCACCACTGCTTCAGCAACAGTCGCTGAACCGCGAATGGTAACTACATCTTTGGTCATGATATCTTCAGCTTTCATCATTGCTGTAGTCTCCTGGTTAATAGTACGGTGCGGCACAGCGCCCTCAGAGGCGTATATATCGAAGCATTGCAGCCTACAGTTTGCTAACTAGAAAGTAAAAAAGTCGAATCTTTGTCCAGCTATAACAATAAACTTAGAACAACTGTCAACTCGTGATGTTATCCAATGTGACCAATGCCCAAAAACCAACCATAAATTGCCGTAACTTTCTAGAAAATCTTGCCAAACCACTCCAGCCGCTAAAAAGTAAATTTTTGACTGTTACATATCTATTGGTAATGACTAATAACTGATGGAGAAGTTAGGATAAAATCACGATCCAACTTTAGTTGAGATATTTCCTGTTAAGGAAAGCAAAAGCATTAAACAGCAACGCCTTCAGTTTCCGTCAATTTTTCCCGATTTTGAGTAAATTTCAATTAGCAATCCCATGCCACATCGTCATTATCCTCCCGCCTACTTACGCTATCTCAGAGCCAGGTTATGGAATCTAGGGCGACCTGGTTTTTGGGTAACTGCAATTTTTTTATCTGTAGTGGGGCTAGTAACCTGGGAATACTGGTCAAATCCAGATATTTTCGTTTATAAGCAAAAAAATAAAGTTACTTCACAAACCCCTACTGATTCCTCACTATCAGCAGAAAACAGAGCCATTGCAGCCGATATTGATAACCTGCCAGTTTTATTTAATGACTTTGAGCAAGCAACTCTCTCATTAACGGCAAATACTCCCAAGGAAAAAACTGAGGCAAAAAACAGCAAAAGTCTATTAGAGGATGTAATTAACAAACAAAAGTCTGCTAATGATGCCAAATTAAATCCTACTTTAGGCGTTAATGGCAACACTCCCCCCGTCCTAAAAAATCCTTTTGTAGTACAAACCGAAAATTTATTGCGGACTGGGACAGTTGATAATAATCAGTTTCTAGGTATAAAAACTTTAACTGGGGCATCTGAACCAAAAGAGGGGGAACAGACATCCTCTAACCTGGGAATTGGATTCACGAATCAAACCAACAAGAATCAGAATTCTTCCTCTGTCAGCCCTCTCCAAGCAATACTCAATCAATCGACAAATCAGAAGCTGTCTGGCTTTAATGGTACTACTGCAACTCAGACAAATGCTTTGGGCCGAGCCTCTGAGCCAGGAACAACGTTAATGCCACCCATGAATAGCTTATCCAGTCAGAATTCTCTACCAAGTACTGGGTTAACTACTGGGACAGGCTATATGTCAACGGGTAAGAACTTGCAGCAAAATCCCTACAGTAACTTAAATAACGGTCAGGTAGTGCCTAATAATGGGTTAAATACTGGTACAGGTTATACAAACTTGCAGCCAAATCCTTACAATAATTTAAATAACGGTCAGGTAGTGCCTAGTAATGGGTTAAATACTGGTACAGGTTATACGAACTTGCAGCAAAATCCCTACAGTAATTTAAATAACGGTCAGGTAGTGCCTAATGTAGCACCAGGAACGCTCCCAGTCACTTCTGGCATACCAACTAATATTGCACCTTACTCTAGCCAGATTCCGGGTCAAGGTGTTGTCACTCCCACAAATCCTATGGGATATGCGAATTATGGCTTGCAGCAGCCGGCGCAACCAGCACAATCTAATTATGGAAATTATGGCTTGCAGCAGCCGGCGCAATCACCACAGTCTAATTATGGGAATTATGTGCAGCAGCAACCAACACAATCTAATTCCTTATATCTTCGCCAGCTGCGAGACAAGTATAGAAGTCCCGGTCAAAACTGATTGTCAGCAGGTCGCTTAACTAGATAAGTCTAACTAAGGTGATTGTGGGCTATTTTGAATAATTGGAACTTCTGGTGTTTCGGGCTGTCGCTGTTGTCGTTGTAAATACTTACTCAATACATAAGCCATATCTCCACGGGTAACGGGTTTTAGTGGAGAAATATTTCCTTGAGCATCTGTATTGAGAAATCCTTCTGTAGCTACTGTAGCGATCGCTTTTCTAGCCCAACTTGGGATAGACTTTTCATCTGGATGTGAAGCCAGAATCTCATTAACAGCCTCATCAGGAAACTGAAATACACCATAAGCTTGAGCGAAAATAGCAAGAGCCTCTGCCTTTGTCACCTTTTGATTAGGGAAAAACTCATTGCCCCGATAGCCTTTCATGATGTCAGTTTTTAAGACTGTCTGTATATCATTAAATGCCCAATAAGAACGAGGAACATCTGGAATCGTTAAATTTGCTTTGTTAACAGCTTCTCTTTTATCAAGCCGAAATGCTTTTACCATAATCGACGCTAATTCTGCCCTGCTCACTAACCTTTCTGGATAAAACTTGCCATCAGAAAAGTTTGTCATCCATTTCGCAGCAATTACCTGTTGAATAGAATCAGATGAGGTTCCAGAAGTCGTTTCTGGCACTTGAGCAATTGCTGGTAAATTTTGTAGTAGTGCTACTAAAGATAGAGTAATTGAAAGCTGACGCATCACCATAACCACTTTTAGCTACTAACGTGAATTTAAAAAACTACGTTACTGAGGTTAACGCAAAATTTGGTGTTCTTAATAACCTGTAACTCAGCTAGTGACGAATTTAGGCTGGGCAATGTTGCGTAGCGTAGCTACGGGAGTGTAGCTTTAAAAATTAGGACTGTGTTCAGAATCCCAGCACTTCCCATCATTCCAGACTCTACTGGTGTGTTCACATTCTGATTTATCGTTAATCCAAGGAATTGAAGTAGGGTAATCCAAGGTCGTTAGAGGAGTCAGTGAAAACGATGCAACAGAAAATATAGTGTAGCCACAAGCCGATAGAATCATTAAAAATCCTATGACAAACAAGGTATTGGCAGGAGTCCAAAAAGGATATAAACATTTTTCAGAGCGTAAACGCATTTTAGAACGACGTTCTGAACCTGCTAGCAACACCAGATAAAACCTTAATCCGGGAATTGGTACTGAAACTCTTATGTCTCAAGAATGACGAGTCCAAACACGAGAGTTAAAACCCTTTTGATGGCTTCTAATTGCTCTACTGTGAAGGTATTTGACACTTCTGGGGCGATCTGGGCGACAAGTTTCTCGAAGGTAAGACCAGTATGCTGTGGCGTTGCCATAGTTTATAGTATATTAATATACCATCTTTTTGCATAAGCAATCTCCTCTCTTCCGGACACTACGATATTTTATTTTTTACAAGTTCCTAATAAAGGAAGCAGAAATTAGCAAAAACTTGTTTTTTACCTTTCATCTTTTGATGTTATCTGCCCACTACTATGGACTATAGTCAGTTTTTCAGGAGTTTTGGGAATGACAGGAACAGATCCCGTAAAGTTGATGAAGCAAGAAGTTGGCAAAGCCGCTGCCGCCCTGGTAAAATCGGGTTCCATCGTCGGGTTGGGTACGGGGTCAACTACAGCATATACGATTCAGTTTTTAGGCGATCGCCTCAAGTCTGGTGAACTCAAAGATATCATTGGCATACCTACCTCGTTTCAGTCAGAAGTGCTGGCGAAGCAGTATGGTGTCCCTCTCGCTACCTTAGATTCTATTGACCACATCGATATTGCCATTGATGGGGCAGATGAAGTTGATCCGCAGAAGAATTTGATTAAAGGCGGTGGTGCAGCACATACCCGCGAGAAAGTCGTAGACTACCTGGCAGAACAGTTTATCGTCGTGGTAGATAGTGGCAAATTAGTAGATCGCTTGGGTTCTAGTTTTGCTGTACCCGTGGAAGTGATTCCAATGGCAATTACTCCTGTAACCAATGCCATTAAAAAACTCGGTGGGAAACCCGAACTCCGCATGGGTGTCAAAAAAGCTGGCCCAGTGATCACTGACCAAGGTAACTTTGTCTTAGATGTCAGATTTGACTCTATTGAAGATCCAGTCAGCCTAGAAAAAACATTGAATAACATTCCCGGTGTGCTGGAAAATGGTATTTTTGTTAACTGTGTCGATTTGGTTTTGATTGGTGAAGTCAAAGATGGTCAGCCATTAGTGCGGCAACTGTAAGAGTTATAGATTTTGGATTTTAGATTTTAGAGACATCTAAAATCCAAAATTAAGCAGCAGGTTCAGTTCATCTAAACACTAATTTAAAATGTGCGACCGCTACTTGGCCCATGTCTTGCTTAAGGAAAAATTACAAGCCAAGCTTGAGGAGATTCAAGCTAAGAACGATGGCTCTCCTGTTACCGATTTGAAGCTAGACAAAACCTTAGCCGAAGAAATTGAAGAATTGACGACGGAACTAGAGAGCGTCAATCCGAATCTTAATCCTCTGATTAACGCGACTCATTTGTTAGACGGAGCTTGGCAACTGCAATACTCCACTGCCAGAGAAATCCGGTCTTTAGCTTCTCTCCCATTTGGCTTAAAGCTGGGTAAAGTTTATCAAGTAATTGATGTTGCAAATAAATTGTTTTTCAATCTAGCTAAGGTTAAACATCCTCTAGGAATAGTATCAGGATATGTTAAAGTGACAGCTAGCTTTGAGGCAGCAAAAGAAGATTTAGAACCTCTACCTAACAAACGCCTCAACGTGTATTTTGACAAACGCTACCTATCGATTGAGAAAATTGTTGGTATTAATACTCCTCAACTCAACCCATTTAAGGTTGTCTCAGCTAATAATCCTACTAGCAGGACTGCGACGTTAGACATTACTTATTTAGATGAAACCTTAAGAATTGGACGTGGAGGAGATGGAAGTTTATTCATCCTTAGTAAATCTGATAATTTACCTGATTTCACCTCCTCAATTTGAAATTGATCGCGCCGATGAATGAATATGGCTCTCTCAATAACGCATCTTTTCACTAAGGTAAAATCAGCTTCTGCGATGGTAGAGCTTAAAACATTAAATTTAAAGTTAGGTTATGGTATAGAAGAAGATATTAATGCCGATCCGATAAGTCCTAGGCAAGTTTTAATTGTTAGGGATGAAGATATTTTAGACTTATCAATTCAACCAGGACAATTGCGAGAAAATATTGTGGTTACAGGGATAGGATTTGATAAATTTATTCCTGGATCTCTGTTAACTTTTGAAAGTGGTGCGGCAATTCGTCTAACTTTTTACTGCGAACCGTGTAAGCGAATAGCCCACTTAGTAGAATCATTTAAGAGCATCAAGGGCAAAAGAGGAATCTTAGGCGTAGTTACTCAATCAGGTCAAATTCAAGTTGGTAGTAAATTTCAGGCTCAAGCTCATAAATTTCCAGCATTACCTGAAAATCCTTATGAAAGATTTCTAGATTTTATTATCAAAATTCCCAGTGGAAAAGTAGTTACATATAAACAGATAATTAAAGCTATAGGAGTTGATAATAGCTATTTAAGAGCTATTCCTACATATCTGAAAAAGACTTCGGCTACTAATTATCCAGTACATAGAATATTAGACTCTAAAGGTTATTTAATAAATTATGTGAACCAACAAAAAGATAAGTTGGAAACTGAAGGAGTTAAGGTTTTAGCAGAGGCAGATATAGTTAAAAATTTAACCAGAAATTATGTAGATATTAATAATTATTCATGGGAAAATTACAACATATATCTATAATAAATATTATTTATTTAATAATCATAGTAATTGCCAGATTATCCAGCATTATGGAAAGTAAAATAGTTCCTTGCATCAAGATAATCCTTGATTTTTGATTTGTTTAGATGTAGCTTCCATAAAGTCAATGAAAACTTTTATGAGCTTATGAATTCCCTCGCTACCTCCTGCAATTAAACCTCCTGTCAGTAAGGCATCTAAACAACGAAAAATAATTACTTGGATTGGATTATCGAAATCAAGAACTACAAGTGGCTCAATTGAGCGAATACCTATTGCGCTCATTAAAAGTCCAAATAAAAGGGATGTCCATAGAGCAATTACTCGTGTATCAGATTTATAAGCTGTCTTTTGGCGCTCTTTTTCATTTAATTTATCCATTTGTGGCTTGAATATTTTTAATGATTCCTGTTGGTTTTGCGTAAAATTCTGGATAATTTGCTGTTCTAAACTCATTCCTTCAGGTGGTAGTCCAATGGTTTGATTTGATTCCATAGAAGGAAACTGTTGTTGTTGGACTTCCATAAGTCTTAGCTTCTCGGATATAAGAGCCTTTTCTTGCTGAATACTAATATCTAATTGTTCAACAAATGGGCCGCGCCAAGTAGTTATAAAAACTTCTAAAGAACGCTCTAGTAATAAAGAGATAAATAACTGTAATGTGAGTATTTGGATAATATCATTCAACCCAAAAGGTTTTAAAATAAATGGTTTAGATAATAACCAAGTTGACAAAGTTACTATTAAAAAACTAATAATAATTAAGACAAAAAATAGAGGAGATTCTGGAGAAAGCTTTAGCAACGTATCTATACTCCTGTTTCGCGTCACAATATTTAACACAGCTTGGAGGTGAGAACTACACCTGCTGAGTAACTTAACAACGTTAATTTGATAGAACAGTAAATAATTTATTACCCGCTCCTTTTTTCTGGGAGTGTGAGAGGCTGCGCTACAGTGAGAGCAGGGTAATCAGGGGTTTGTGACATAGCCGAAAGTGTTGCTATACAAGCATTATAGGAATAAACGTACTGTACATGGTGCGATCGCACTTTCCTCTGGGAGAAATATGAAAAGGTGCATTGGCGAAAGGGGACGACACCAAAAGCAACCACCAACTAAAAACCCCTCCAAGGTTGGAAGGGTTAAAGTAATTTTTGGTAATGGGATGATGATTAGGGGGAAACAGAAGCTTTTCCTCCTTGATGAGCTAGAAATGCAACATTAAAAGGTATGGGGTAGCTGACGTTTGTAGAATGAGTGGGTAGATTGTTAGAGTTGACAGCTATAGGTTCGCCACTATTGTGAGTAACTATTTGAGCGCCACCCATCCCAGGCAATAAAGCAATCGAAGTAACAATGAGTACAGAATCTATCAAGATAGAAAGTTTCATAAGGTTCTATTTAGTTAAAGTGAAGTGTAATTAGTGTTCTTAGGTAATAGAGTCTTATTTTCTATCTGTCTTAACTTCCTGCATTCAGATTACCCGATCGGTTGATTTATTCCTCACCCATTAGGATGAGCTAATGGAGTGCAAGAACTGTAAAAGATCATTCAACGTTACTAAGACCCATCATGTGATAAGCAATAACAGCAGTATCAAAGGGTTTAAGGTAACTGATGTTTGTGGAATGGCTGCGTAAATTATGAGAGTTGATTGATGTGTAACTCTTGTTATGAGTGGCTATTTGAGTCCGAGTGATTCTAGGTAAGACACTAGAACTAACAATATGTACAAAATTAAGCGAAGGAAAGAGTTTCATCGCTGATGCTGTGTTGGTTAATATATCGGGAGCAAAGTTCAAGATAAACTTGAACAGATATGTATTTAACTGAGATAATCTCAAGATTTATGCAGCGCTGTCAGTGACTTGTAGGCAGATATTAATAAACGATATGGTGATTCTTAGAGGTTCTTTGAAAAGTGTTTGGCTGTGATTTTAGGTACTAACTGATCCCCCCTAGCCCCCCTTAAAAAGGGGGGAACTGGAATCAAAGTCCCCCTTTTTAAGGGGGATTTAGGGGGATCTAGAACGTTTTGTTACCGAGAATAAAACTTTTCAAACATCCTCTTAGCTTAGTGTGGTATGTTTTCAAAGTTACGCCTAATGTGAATTAAAGAGGTTGAGACTGGAAAGTGAGAACATTAATGCCAAAATGTCGGCGAAGCAACAAACGTAGTGTGTGAGATGCAATTTTGGCAGCAATATGTACACAAAAGCCGTC
>NZ_JADEXT010000007.1:0-107667 GCF_015206985.1 Nostoc sp. LEGE 12447
CTGGAAACCTAATGACCAGGTTTTGTTTTCCTTTTGCAAGGCTCTTATTCAAAGGACACGGAACTGTACGATAGTTTGACAGAGAACCAGTGCTGTTGATGGTACAGCTTCCCACTACAGAGCCGCTAACTGAACCTAAGCGCACTTCAACGCTGTTTGTCCCAGAAGGTAAAGCGATACGCAGCATCAACGCCTCTACACCACTACCTAAGTCAAGGTTGTTGTATATTGCATAGTTACCATTGGCGGTGTTGGTTAGTTCCTGGGTTTGCTCTGTATACACAATATCAAAAGGATCTTCGCTACGCTCCCAATAGTCTCCCCAGGCTGTATTTAGTCCAGAACGAAACGATGAGTTGAGAGCATCTACACGCTTAAATACAGGCCAAGGTGCCAGCGCGCTCGACGGAATAGTCAATGTGCTGGTAGCCGCCACAACCTTCAGTGGCTCCAAAACCGGAATATTTAATACATGATTAATGCCGGATAAACTCAGTAGTAACAGTAACGTAATAGCAGTGTGCAGAAAAAATCTGCTTAATTTAGGGTTCACATCATTTATCCTCTGAAATTAAACGGCGTTGCTGAATCAAAACAAAACACAAACAAACTAGCCGCAGTCAACAGGCTGCCAGTTACTACATCTACTAATGACTCTTGAAATATGCCAGAGATAATAGATTAGAGATTGAACTAACAACTTCAGTATTTATTCGGGTGAAAAATTTTGAAAATGTGATTACTTCAAAATGTGATGACTATCACTTTTTCATTAATCTAGGCTAGGCATCCTTCTTTTGTTACTACGCAGAGAGTATATCAGGGATCAAACCGTTCGAGAACCATATATAATTAATTTTGTAATTTTGTCTGATTATTTATAAGCTTAGATTCTGACCTATTTACAACGAAAAATATCTTAAAGTACCATTATCAGTTTAAATTTACGTTAAGAGTGCAATCTGCGATCGCCTGCTTGAAGCTTTTTGCACAGAGGCTTTGCCTGTTTTAAGATATGTCTTATTAAAGCTTTCGTTGCTTGATGGGTTGAGCCGGATTACCTGCATAAATGGTCATCGACTGTAGCGATTTTCCAGTAACTCCACCTAATGTTAGTACTGCTCCTCGACCAACAGTGACCCCTGGCCCAATTACAGACTTGGCAGCAATCCAACTACCCTCTTGAATATTGATTGGGGCAACAATTAATTTAAAATCGGGATGATTCCAGTCATGATTCCCGGTGCAGAGATAGACCATTTGAGATAGGCAAACATGGCTTTCAATGGTGACACAAGCGAGGTTATCTATCCATACATTTTCCCCAATCCAAACAAAATCACCAATGTCTAACCGCCAGGGAAATTTTACCCGCACTCCAGGTTTAATGCGGACACCTTGACCGACTTTAGCTCCAAAACTGCGGAGTACCCAAATCTTAAAAACTGAAAATGGTAGCCAATAAGTTTCAACTAAGGGCGATCCAATAAAATACCAAAGAAGTTGCTTCCAGTATGGTGCTCCTGGAGTGTAGTCGTTAACAGTATATTGATTTAGGCGCATACGGTGGTTAAATTTATCGAAATAGCATTCATGAGCTAGAATTCAACATGAATTCTATACGACTGGCGGACTTTGACTTCGGTGTGACATTTCGACAAGGCTCAGTCGAACGCTGAATAGATGGTTTTAAAACCCCACCAAATAGTAGATTTAGTGGTCAACCTTTGTAGCTGTAGGACTGAATCTCCTACTGATGCTTACTGAATGTATCTAAGTATTGTAAATATTTATAATATATTAAAATAAATTCTTAATAACTACTGACTAATTAAGTTTTAAATTTCTCAGCTTCTATAAGTCGAATGCTCAAGAGTATTTCTGCCAGAACACGTTGAAAGGCATAGTACCAACCATGCCAACCATCTAGAATACCGCCTTTGATAATCAAGCAATAAAATAAAATTATAAAAGGTGCAATAATTTTTTGTTTGCGGATGCGATCGCCTAAACTAAGTTCACTAGTAGGAGTCTCTAGTAATTTTTTTACTTCCAATACCATATAACGCTCCTGTGCCCATAACCAACGCTTTAGGGGTTTGCGATCATCGTGGTGAATATAGGCAGAAAGTGTTGCAGAGTTACCAAACATCTGCAAAAGTTGTGTGTGTCCATCATCGATGTACTTAGCCTTGCTTTTACGAAAAAGTACTTGACGAGGTGGAAGTATACAATTACGCATTGGTTTACCAAACACACAATACTGGAATCTGGCAAAATAGCCATCAATCTTTCCATCAATCGGTAGAGCAGCAATTTCAGAAATTAACTCATTAGTTACTATATAGTCTGCATCTAGAGAAAGCACCCACGGCGACTGAACTTGTTCTAAACCATAATTCCACTGCCTAGCATGGGTATCAAATTTCTGTTGGAATACATGAACTTGTGGATAGGAGTTAAGAATTTCTAGAGTTTTATCACTACTATAGCTATCAATAACTATGATTTTCTCTGCCCAAGTGAGTTGCTGGAGTGTGCGTTCAATATTTGGGTCTTCATTATACGTGAGAATAAGAGGAGTAATCAGCTTTAGCATAAAAATAAATCTCTCAGAATCAGATCAATTCCCAAGTAAAGTACTAGAAAAAAGCATAGATTTCCAAATAAAGGTAAATCTACCTGCAAACTTAAATTTAATGTTTGTAATTATATTCCAATATCATCTCCATCAGAGGTTTTATGAGAGAAAGATAATGATGTGATTGATTGGAAGATTGATATTCGTATTCGCATTGGTTAGTAATCTTTGAATTTATATGTTTAATCACCTATTATTTATCATTTATTTTAACGGGCAGTAGAAACAGTCTGACTTTCAATGATATCAGTATAAACTGAAATTAGTTTTGATGCGATACGATCCCAAGTATAATTTTCTAATATAAATTTACGGGCGCGATCGCCCATTTCCTTTGCTTCATGAGGATGATCTAGAGCCTGCTGTATAGATGCAGCGATCGCAGTTACCTGTAGTTCTGTAACATAGCCAAGATGTTGCTGTGCAACCAGATCAGCTAAAGCAATGCCAGGAGTAAGTAAGACTGGAAGACCGACAGCTAAAGCTTCTAAAGCTGCTACCCCAAAGTTTTCAGAGTAGGAAGTGAGAGCAAATAAGTCTGACCCTTGCATTATTAAATCTTTGATTTCTCCCTTAACAAATCCTGTAATATGGGTGTGGTTTTTAATGCCATTGGATACGAGAAGTGATTTAATTTCACTTTCATATTCTTGTGAACCACTACCTGCTAACACAAATGTAAAGCGATAATCTGATAATTTTCCTAAAGCTGGAATTAGGTATTCTAAACCTTTTTTGTGATGTAGGCGAGATAAAAATAAAATAATTGGTTCATCGTCTGGTAAGTTTAAGTATTGCCGCAAATGCTGACGCGCGTTAGGGTTAATATTAGGAATATCAACACCGTGCGGTAAAATAAAACTTGGTGAACTTAGATTTAATTGCGAAGCTTCTTGTTGTTCTTGCTTTGAGGTAAAATGTATGGATTTACTATAATTGAGATTGGCTTTTTCTATGAGTTGGAGATAAATTTGCTTTTTGCGAGAGCTTTGTTGTAAAGACCATTCACATAGCTGTCCTAAAGGGCGAACGATGTAAGGAACTCCTTGGAAGCGAGCGATCGCCATTGCTACTGTAGAAGGATAGGAAAAAATAGCGTGGACGTGTAGTAAGTCATACTTAGAAACATTTTGCCACAACCATATAGTTAGCTCTCTAGAAAAGGCAAATTCTCTGATGGAGCCAACTTTAGGAGAAAATCGCTTAAAGAAATTTACTGGCACTTGGTTGTACTCAATACGCCTACCAAGGGGTACATCAAGCAAATCATTACCATTATCATTAGTAGTAACAATTTCTGCTTCAATATTTTCATCTCTTAATGCTTTAACTACCTCTATTACTGCTTGACTTGGGCCACCTCTTACTGATGCTATTGAAGGAATAATATGAAGAATTTTCATTTTTATTCAAAATTGTGAGGTTTTTAATTATTAATCTAACTTTTTTTGGCAGTCCTCACAATTTACCTTTAAAATTGAACAATTTTTTAGGCATAAGTTCGCTCTAGCCAATGTTGTAACATCATCAAACTCCAGTGCCGATACCAATGAGTAAGAGAAATATTATCGGGAACCTTTACATTATTAAAATGATTTTGTAAATCCCCAGAAATCCACTTGTCAACGGGAACATAAAATCCTTTTTTAGGACGGTTAACAACCCATTCTGGCAATTCAGGAACTGATTGAATTAATAGTTTTTTACCAATTGCTAAACGGATATTACTAGGAATAGAAGCTACTGCCTCAAATAGATTACGATCAACTAGGGGAACCCGTAATTCTAATCCCCAGTTCATGCTCATTACATCACTATCCCTTAACAGCTGATTACGCATATAGCAGCTTATTTCTAACAAACTTACTTCATCTTCTATTGTCAAATCTGCTTTATGAGTATCGGCTGATGGAAAGATATAAGTAGTTAAAGGTTGATGAGGAATATACTGCTGCATAATTGCACATGCTTCTTGGTGAGAGAAAATTCCTCTGAAAGCAGAATAGGCAGATGCAGAACTTGGAGCCTGTTCCAAAAAATCACCCAGGCGTTTTAGTTTTGGTGATTTTCCCCAACGCGATAATCCTTTACCTATATTTTTTCCTAGAACAGGAATTGTTTGCAATGTTTTACCCCATGCTAGCATCTGGGGAATTTTTTCAAATGATTTATATCCACCAAAAATTTCGTCTCCACCTAGCCCAGATAGGACTACTTTCATGCCGTCTTCGTGGGCAATCTGTGATACAAAAAAAGTATTAAATCCATCAATACTGGGCTGATCAATAGCTTGTAGGAATTCAGGAAAGAACTGTTTTGCAACAGAGGCCGTAACTTTATATTCTGTATGTTTTGCTCCAAATAAATTGGCAACTTTTTTTGCAACTTCGCCTTCATTCCATTGGGTTTCTTCAAAAGCTATAGAGTATGTAGATATTTGTTTATTCTGCACCTTTGTCGCTAGAGCTAGAATAGCTGTAGAGTCAATTCCACCACTAAGAAAAATGCCAACAGGCACATCACTTACCAAGTGATGTTCGATTGTATCAACTAAAGCATTACGAACTTTTTCTTGGGCTTCTCTTGGTGAAATCGCTTGTGGAGTAAAGTTAATTTGCCAATACTGTTGTTTTATGACATGATCGCCTTGCCAATACAACCAATGACCAGCTGCTAAACAATGAATATCTGCAATCAGGGTATATGGTTCTGGAACTGAACCATATACCAGATAGCCATATAATCCTTCTGGACTCAAGTTAAGGGCAGGTAAACGAGATGCAAGGATAGCTTTAAGCTCTGAAGCAAAGACTAAAGTAGAACCAGATTCCCAATAGTATAATGGCTTGATTCCTAAAGGATCGCGAGCCATAAAGCAGGTTTTTTCCCAGTCATCCCAAATAGCAAAAGCAAACATACCTCTTAAATGTTCTAAACACTTAGAACCCATTCTTTGATAGAGCTTGAGGATAACTTCAGTATCTGTTTGGGACTGGAACTGCTCTCCTTGAGAAATGAGATTTTGCCGCAGTTGTGAAAAGTTATAAATTTCACCATTGAAAGTAATCCAGTACCGACCATCAGGTGTAGACATTGGCTGATGTCCAGCAGGGCTGAGATCTAAAATTGACAGACGAGTATGAGCAAGGGCTACTCGTCGATCCTCTGATATATAAGTACCTAAATCATCTGGGCCACGGTGCTTAATAGCATTTTGCATCTTTAGCACCAAATTTGCCAGATCCTGATTTATTTCTGTTTTAGTTAAAATTCCGGCAATACCACACATTTAAGACCTCTTAAGAAATACAGAAAATATAAATATGCAAAGTAATAGTAGATTAGCTTAATTTAGCGGCAAAGAATCTACAATCTTTCTTGACGCTAGCTACTCTTTGTACGACAGAGGTACCTATGGATTCGCATAAGTTTCTTAGAAAAGCAAGCTCTGGAAAGAAGTTTTTGAATCTTCAAACTTTTAGGAAACTTGATTGTTTTCCTTAAGGCATAACGAAGGCTGTTCTTTGGAAGCTCACCTTAAATTACCATCATTTACTTACTTTTATGTAAAATTCATTCTATTCAATAGCAAAGACACAATATCAAGTTTGGGAAAACTGCTTTTCTAAGTAATAATTAAGGCGTTGTTGAAAGCGTTCAAAACCAAATTTATCAATTACCCGCTTTCTTAATTCTTCGGGTTGATATATTAGAGGGTTAGAATATTTACCTTGGAGGATTTGAATTATAGCTTCAGCGATCGCTTCTACATCATCAGGGTCAATCAGTACGCCTAATTCTCCTTGACATAGAGCATCAACACTTCCATCTTTATTCCCTGCCAAAGTAGGTTTACCACAGGCCAGGGCTTCTAGGTAAACAATACCAAATCCTTCACCTCTACTTGGCATAGCAAACAGATCGCAAAGATTATAATAATCTCCCAGTTCTCGGTCAGGAACGTAGCCAGTTAAGGTTACACAATCTTGAAGTTGAGATTCGGCAATTAACCGTTCAACCGCTGGTCGGTCAGTTCCCTTACCGACTATAACATAGTGTACATTTGGGATAGCTTGACGAATTTGGGGTAAGACGCTAAGGATTTTATTATAGCCTTTGTATTGCTCTGATTGAGAAAGCCGAGCCACAGTAAGAATAATTGGTTGTTGTGCATTTAAGCCATATCTTTGAAGGAGATAATCTGGTTTGGGTGCAATCCTAAAGCGATTAGGAGTGAAAGTATTAGGCAGCACAACAACTCGATCTGGCTGGAGATTTTGTTCTTTGAGTAGGCGATCGCGAGTGTAATTACTAACGGCTAAAATTAAGTCAGCATTCTTGAGGGCTTTTTTAAGGGTAGGATTTTGGATGTCCCAGGCTTCGATTCCATGCGCTGCAACCCAATAGGGAATGCCAATTAATCGTTTCAATAGGTACGCTATCACACTAAAGTTGAGATGAGTAGAAAAGATGAGTTTTGGTCGTTGCCAAAGACCAAGACCAATCATTTGCGCTGCAAGTATTGGAGTACGTAGGGATAAAGGCCAATTACCGGTTGCATGAAAACACAAATTGGGTGACTTGGATGGCACATTTGTATCGTGCTTAATTACAACATCGTAAGCACAATCGGGGTAGAGACTTTCAAATGCTTTTAAACACAAAGAAGAGTAACATTCAATTCCACCTGTTGAGTTGAATAGGCCAGGAAACCAGAGATGATAGTGTTGGTTATGTTTACTAAAGTTTTTCTTACTCACTTTTTGTTATTAACTATCAGCAAATTCAGGGTAGGAAACTTTTTAGATAAGTTTTTTATTTATTTAGCTGTAACTTCTCCTTGCTTGGCGCGACATACATAATCAAGCGCCTGTTTTAAACCCTTGCTTGCATGAGTATAGCTGTATTGAGACACAATTTTTTGGCTTTCCTCTCCCCAGCGCCGCAAACGCTGGCAATCAGAAAATGCGTCTTGCAGGCTACTGGCTAAAGCTGATACATTACCAGCCGGAAATACAAGCCCATTGTGTTTGTGATGAATCAAATCTTGGGCACAACCCACGTGGCTGCTGACAATTACTGGGCGAGATAAGCACATTGCTTCGTTAATTGCCAGTCCCCAAGTTTCTGAAGCGCCGTAACTGGGCAACACAACTAAATCAGCAATAGCATAGGTGCGAGGCATCAAGCTTTGATTTTGAAAAGGAGCAAAATAGATATTTGAATGATGGGCGGCTGCGGTTTTTAAATCTGCTTCTAAAGAACCTGCACCGACGAATAGTAGTGATACTTGAGACAGGGTTGCTGCCAAAAAAGCTTGTAGCAAATCCAAAGGACGTTTTTTGGATTCAAATTTACCTGCAAATAGAATCACTGCATGATCCGATGGGATACCTAATTCTTGTTTCCATATAGTTGCCTGGTGTTTGGCACTCTCAGCTTGAGTAAAAAAGCGATCGTTATCAACAGCATGGGGAGAAAAAAATAGATGATTACTGGGTACACCATGATATTGAAAGTAGCCATAATTAGCTTTACCTACATAGAGGCAAGCAGCAAAGCGGCGATAAATCTGGGTAATAAACTGCTGACGCGCCCATGCTTTAATTCCACTAGGCTGTAGTAGTCGATGGGAATCACCTCTAAATAGCAATGGTATCTCAGATGAATTCCATTTCCAGAGAAATTTATAGATGCTAGCGTAGTTGTAGGTCATCAAGAGGACTGCATCAGGATTATAAGCTTTCACTTGTGAGATTAAAGATGGATTTTGTAACCCCCAAAAATGATCAACTCCTGGTTTATAACTAACATTTGGTACAAACTCGTATTCATATCCATCTAAGAGGGGAATATCCCACTGTAGGGCTTGCTGGAAGCCTGTATCAATCTGATATGTAACACCGAAGTTCCACAAGTAAAATACCTTAATCTGCAAATCACCAGCACTAGCCAGGTAACGAAACCAAGGTGCGTAGTATTGTATTGGGTGAGATGTGATAATTGCCAGTTTTATCGTATTCATAATTTAATTCATTTGTCCCCCCTGAAAAGCATGTCGTGAAACCCGCTGCTTTTTCATCAAAACTAACGAAATACCAGCAATTGTTGTGCTTGATTGAAATAAAGCAGCAACATATACTCCGGCAGAAAATTCAGATTGGAAGGAGTATGACATCATCAGTACAGCAAACAGAGACTGGAATGATAAAATTGGAGCATTCATACTCCAACGAGTTGCTTTTCCATAAGCTGCACCCAAAATAATAGCCAGTCCTCCACAGCCAATTAATCCAAAATTGGCATAGGATTCAGCTAGCAAACCCCAGCCAATAGTAGTTTTCACACTTTGTTCGTATGTCTGTAGTTTATAGTGTACGTTTAAAATGCTTGTACCTTCATGAGACCTGATTTTATTAGAGTTTAATATCCGAGGGACTAAAAGTTCGGGTAAAATTGCATAGGTCGCTCCGTATAAATAAGGTATTCTATCGGGACTCTTGTCCTGAGCTAAAAGTAGCATTTGGATTACACTAGATCGTTCAACAAAAGAAGCTTTTTCTTCGGAATTACTAGGTAAATTATCTTCACTCTTATTTCTATTTATATAAGTTAGTGAATAGCCTATCCATTCAGAATACCAAGCAGGATAATTCCAGGGTTGAACATAACAAGAGCTATTTTTAGCAAACCAATACTTCGATCTCATCTCGGATTTGCCATAGTGCAAAAAATTCAATATAACCAGAAGAATTATAATTGATATTATAGGTAGTTTTTTCCGAGAAATAACAAAGGAAATTATAGCGAGCAAAGCGATACTAGAAGCAGAGACAAGCAGCAATGTAACTGTACTTGTCACTAAATTGGCAATTAGAAATAATATAAACAATCTAGACTGTAATTTTGATAATTCTTTTTTTCCTAATTGATAAGAAAGGACAAAAACACCTAGTGCGGTTAATCCTAAAATTGTACCGCGCACTACAGCAATTGTTCCTCCATTAATAGATTCAAGCCAGCCAGCATTACTATATACATTAAATAAAACACTGGTTATCAATATAAATAAGAAAAAGTTAATGCCTTTACGAATGTTCAAACTCCGATAAAACTTAGGCATTGGAGGAATAGATTTGACAAATCGGAACCAGACTAAGGTTCCTAGTCCTAGAAATCCAGCGACCGTCAGACCAGCAAACAAATGGCTACTGGGAGAATAAGTAATAACGGTTGGATGATTACTGACAAGTGGTAAGGCATAAGTCCAAAGGAAAGTGAGAGCAAAGAATGGGAAGATAGGCATTCCATGAGCCCGACCTGAACACCAAAGATAGCTAGGTACTAGAGAAGCAATGGTAATCAATATTGCTCCAGCTTTACTAAGTAAAGAGGTATTTTCATTGAAGAAGATTTCAAAAGCAAAAAGCCCTAAAGCGATTATCCAAAATACTCTCAATAGCTGATCTTGTTTTTTCTTTGGGGGGCGAGGAAAGTATTCCCAAGGTTGAGGATTAGACTCAAAGTATCCGTTCATAATGATTTGTTAATTTTGGCATTAGTAAGACAATTGTCAAATATACTACATTGCTTTTTAGTCATTTCTCTAGCGGTATAAGCTTGAAAAGCAGACCAGTTAGTTTCTGGTTTATAACCTTTTGGGATAGATAATAACCAATTGAGCTGGTCAACTATCTTGGGGAGCAAATCTTCTGGTTTGTTTTGGGAAGTGAAGGTTACAGATTTACCAGCTTGGCAACTCTGTAATATATTGACTACAGAACTTTGCTGGTGAAAAATGGCCAGAACGGGTTTGCGGGCTAGAATGCAAGGATAGAGTTTAGAAGCGGTATAGTCTGGGTCATCAGAACCAATCATTAGAATAGCATCGCTATCGACAAGAACTTGTAGGGCTTCAAAGTAAGGAATACGATGGACATGTTCTCGAACTAAGTCGGCAACACCTAATTCTTGAGCAATCGGCTCTACGGTTTTGACAGCGCGATTTCCTGGTGCATAACTAGTACCTACAAAATGTAATTCAACTGCTTGCCATTTTTCAGGGTGATGGCGACGCTCTGACTGGATGCCGAGAAATAGAGTCCGCAGTGCCAAAGCCATATCGTTACCACCTCGACCTACGTAAACCCAATGACGTTTACCATCATGAGGATTAAATATTTTTTGTTGAATATTGAGGTAGGGTAGTTGCTCAAAATCAGGCTCAGGCGCACCAAAGGGTAAAACAGTAAATTGTTCTGAAAGCAAATGTGGATATCGCTGTTGTAGAGTTTTTGGATAGGCTGGTGATACGCTAATGACATGACTGACTTTGCTCATAGCTCTGGGTTCCAGCAGTTTTGCTTGGAGTTGAGAAAACCCATATTTCCAGCGTCCCCCTGGTGGAGGTGTGTTTGTCTGTTTGTAGTAATCGCTTAACCAGGGATCTTGAAAGTCTAAGACGTAAGGTATGCGGAAGCGGCGATACCATCGGGTACCCAGAGCCATTGTGATAAATACAGTTGTTGAAAAGTATATTAAATCAAATTTTGTTTGCTGAAGTAAGCGATCGCCTGCCTTGAGTAAATAGGGAAAACTTCGTATACCCAGGCTACCTAAGCCAATACGCTGAGTTTGTTGCAGAGGTAATGCCTTTGTATAAGTTACAGGGATGCGATCGGGAATTGTTTTCGCTAGTAGAGAGTCTTGAATACCTGCAACATAGTCTGGTTGAACCGTGAGAACGTGAGCTTCCCAACCAAATTGTTCCATGTAGGGTAAAGACATTCTTACCCGTTGATGATCGGGGGCATTAATGGGCGGGAAGTGGGGACTGATGATTAAAACTTTACGCTTTAAACTAGGATACATTGCATATTACAATTTAATTAGGCAGGAAAAGTCCGTTAGTATGACTTGGCAATTGACTTGGAGAATATATTTTACCTCGTGAGTCAAACAGGTAACAGCTATAGCCAAACTGAGTAAGATAATCTCGAATTCGCTGCCCATTTTCATCTATCATCTCTGCGTAAATAGCTTTTATCCGTTGCTCCTTTAAAAATGCTTCTGCACCCTGTAAGGCTGAAATTTCATAACCTTCTACATCCAACTTCCACAAATCTACTGTTGTAATAGAACGTGCAGCTAATTCGTCTTCTAGACGTACTATCTGAATTTTTTCACCTTCAGTTTCAGATATTTGGCTCCAAGCACCATGTCCCAAGCTATCTCCAATATGGTTGAGACGTAATTGAGCCAGAGATGCACCAAGTCCTGCCTTAATTATTTCTACGGGCAGAGTGGTGTTAATTGCTAAACATTCTTTTAGCCAGTTGCCTGCTTCAGTACCGGGTTCAAATGCTAGTATTTTACCTTGCGGTAGCCACTGAGCTAAGTACATTAACATTTGGCCGATATTTGCACCTGAGTCTACAACAATACCATCGCTAGGGAGAAATTTTTTCGCCCAGTTTAGAAATGCTGCTCCTTCATATTTGCCATAAACAATCCAGCGATGGGTGGAATTTGTCAAATCAAGCTTCCAGGGAATTCCTGCTCCGGTTTCCACCCAACAAATGCCTTTTAATGCGATCGCCTCACCAAACAATCGTTCGCAAATTCCCAATTTATGTTTAAAATCCAGCGCTTGTATCCAAGTTAGAGGTAAAGGTAAAGAAATTGTTTGTATGCTCATCTTCTTTTAACTAAAACAAAAGGTTATGATAAAGTTTTTCGTACTGATCTAAAATAACAGAAGCTGAAAAATGTTTTTCAGCCCGTTGACGACATTGATAACGATCAATATTTAGTAATTGGTTAACAGCAACAACTGCTTCGTCAATACTGTTAATTAAGTAACCGTCAATACCTTGACGCACAATCTCTGGCAATGCACCTCTGGGACAGGAAATTACAGGAGTACCACAAGCCAAGGCTTCAGCAAAGACAATACCAAAAGGTTCTTCCCATTCAATTGGTACAATCATGGCAGCAGCTTGTCCTAATAGATCATTTTTCTGAGCATCGTTGACAGGCCCAACATACTCAATTCCATCTTTTCCCAAGTGAGGGAGAATTTGTTGTTGCCAGTATTGACCTGCTTCCCCAGTTGTGGCGTGATTACCAGCAATGATTAAGCTGCGTCCAGTTTTTTTAGCAATAGCGATCGCATTATGCGCTCCTTTAATCTGCTCTACTCTGCCGAGAAATACCAGTGGTGCATCGGGAGCTACCTGTGGTTGGAAAGTGTATTTTTCTAGTTCCACACAGTTGTGGATGGTATGCCAAACTCCCCCGGCAGTTCGTCCGATGCTACAAATATAATCACTACAACCTGTAAAGGTCAGAGAACCCTTAGCAAGCTTTGTACCCCAGCGAGTGGTGCGATGGTTGGGATCTCGCTGATAAGACATCACCTTGGGGAGGCTAGATGGTAACAGAGGTAATAAATAGAGGATGCGAGAGAAACTATGGATAATGTCGGGCTGAAACTTCTTTACTGCTGACCCTAGGGTGATTGTATTCTGCAACGCATCAAATTTGTTTTGCGATCGCTTCCCCGGCCAAGGAAAGAATTTAGTTACTTTTGAGGTTGAGTCAGGGTGAGCAACTAGTCCCACGGTGTTACCACGAGTTTGTAATCCTGTAACCAATAAATCAACAATGCGCTCAATACCACCATACAATTTTGGTGGTACTGGTAGTTCAGGATCGGCAGTGAGTAGAATACGCATTTTAGGTTGCCCAACGTTTATCAGATATTTAGAGAACTATGACGTGGTAAAAAATGAAATCTGCGGAAATATCTACACCTGTTGACAACCTCTTGAGTTTACAAACTATCCATCCTCTTTTATAGATTTGATTTTTAATTTCTTCTTTTAATGATGTTAAAAAATTATTCATAACTTTAGATAATGACTAGTTTTTTTTACGAGCATCTGTCACGCATCAAAATTGTAAGATGATCGCTATGAAGCCATTGCTGTTAGGGACTCAGCCCAAAAATTAAAATGCCGATTAGCTTATTTTGTTCAAAGCTAGTTTAGCTAGTGCAGCGACATCAAGAACAGAAGGAGATGTTTCTGAGGCTAGGATTAGTTTTTGTCTGACTAAAGATATATCATATTCTGAGTCCTTGCCACATAAATAAGAAGAATACTCGTTTATTGCATCGAATTTAATCACATTGCCTTTTTGCCATGTGTATCCTCTACAACCTACTTCAGTGGTTAGGACAGGTATTTGCCACTCCAGCGCATCGGCTAGCTTAGTGCTACAGCCGCGAGACCATATAAATAAAGGATGAATGAACCATGTCCAAGTTGATGCTTCATTTTTAAGGTCTTCGTTATCAAGGCGACCTAGATATTTAACGAAATGAAACCGCTCTTCTAAATATCTGCCAAGTTCTTTTGAACTACTGACTATTCTGATAGTTCCTTCAAAATCTTTCCTAGTTTGCAAGTTAGTCAAGATACTTAGCAGTCCTTCATAGTTTGGTTGATGATCTAATGTGCCAACAAACCCTGCACGACCAGCAATCGGTTTCCAGTCTAGAGGCTTTGGTGAAATAATGCGAGGCAGCCAACTTACGGACTTTGCGCCTAGCCAACGCTCAAATGCGACTTCTTGCTCACTTAATGTAAATACATGATCTATATGTTGCCTAAGTTGCATCTCATCAAGAATTGTATTAGCTAGGTGCGATCGCTTCCTTGAAGATATTGAAGTCTGATTCTGCGCTGCCAGAAAATCATCGACAAATTGCGCCCCATGAGATAACAAGACAATCTTGACATCTGGTACGGCACTTTTTAAGTATGGTGCAATACATAACGCATCCACTTGATTGAGAAATACGTAAGGAATATGTTTTGATTGAACTTGTGCAATTAAGGCATCAATAAAAGACTGCGGAATGCGATTATAAAAGCTCGATGGTTTAAGTTTGCGGAAAATTCTCGCCTGCCATCGGCGATCTATTTCATACGCTAAAACTTCTAAGCTCCATCCTGCCGCTTCAATAACTTCTTGATATTCCTTTGTGCAGCGCTGCACTCCACCAAAAGCACTATTAACATAGACGGAAAAAGTTACAAAAAGACCTTTCTTTGTTTTGTCTGACAAGTGATTTCCTCTTTTTTATAGCAATTAAAATTATAAAAATGACTACACTGGAGTTAATAAACTATTCAATAATTTATTTGATAGCGATATCGATAGTAAAATCTTTGCAAATTCATTGCAGCCTTCCAACCAAAAATATCTCTCAAGACTCTAAATAGTGAGCCACCGTCTGGCTTGAGATCACAACCGCCAAGTTCAGTAATTTTCTTCTCTGCATATTGCACTAACTCTGGTAAACGATGATAAGCAAGAAAAACAAAGTATTGCCAAGCGCAAGCAGTGGCATAACGTGTGCGATCGCTATTTTCAACGCTTAATAATCGTTCTGTACTGAGTCGAATGACTTCATATTGAGACCACAAGGCTTTTTCAGAGCGTTGTCCACTTAAGCTAGGGTTTCCTGAGCGATAGTACCATTTAGCTTCAGGGCAAAAAACTAAGCGCCTACTGGCAAGTACGGCTCTTGTAAAATATTCCATGTCATTATTCAGTGTTAGTTCCTCATGCCATAAGCCAGTCTTGTCAATAATTTCTCGTGGATATAGCCAAGAGCTTGGGGGCATTGTTCCGTGACCTGTCCAACATTCCACCAGCCAAGCGATGGGATCATCAAAGTCGCACCAGTCGTTGTTGGGTACAAATTTAGCGGTTGACAAATCATTTTGATAAAATCTTGCCCAGGGTGCGATCGCCAGAGTACCGCTAGGTTCTTCTAAAAGACGCTTAATTTGTACTTCAATTTTTTGTGGTTCTAAAATGTCATCAGCATCAAGGTATTGAATAAAGTCGCCCTTTGCTTCTGCCAAACATCTATTTAAAGCAGCCGTTTGTCCTTTATTTTGACCTTGAGAAATCACTTTTACACCCTTTGATTCGTAGCTTTTAGCTATCGCCAAGCTGTCATCTTTAGAGCCATCATCAACTAATATTATTTCTAGATTTCGCCAAGTTTGATTTAGAGCTGAGTCTAAAGTTTCTCGCAGATATGGCTCGGCATTGTAAACAGGTATGAGTATTGAGACTAATGGACTTATTGACATTTTAATTGTTATTTGTAGCCAATTCTAAAGAGCGAAATGCTGATTCCTAACTGATTCTTGAGCATTACCTACTAAAACTATTAGATAGCCCGTAAAATCTTGCCAATCCACATCCAGCAACAAATTTAGAGTCTCTCAGACCCAGTGATTATTTGCTGGCGAAGCTGTGGCTTAAGGAATCTGATTAACCATTCTCTAAAGCGAATGGCAAAATAAGGATTAAAATTACACAATAGCCGGAATAAAGCACTTAAATTATTAGGAGTTTTACTGTGGAGGGAGAAAGCTAGATTCACACAGCTATCAGCAGTGTTCCAGTCTAAATAAGCAGCAGAAACTCCAGCAATTCCCCAAAGTTTTTGAGAAATTTCATCAGAGTATTCCCCTTTGAGAGATTCAGATACCTTCCGCATAACATGAAATTGTGCTTGGGCACATTTAATTTGGTTAGCAGAGGACATAGAATTAGCTCGATAGTAATTAATGATTGTAGTTGTCGGTTCAGCCGCAAATTTTAAACCTGCGATCGCCATCCGACAATGGAATGCTACATCCTCATTGTAAAGTACTAATGGATCAGTGTCATAACCACCCGCTTGCAAGTACGCCGAACGACGATACAACCCACAGAAGGGATTAATTTGTTTTTGAATTGTGTATGCGATCGGATCTCGTCTCAATTCAGCATCATCAAACTTGTAAATGCCGAGCAACTCTCCAGTATCATCCCGTCGCCATTCATAATTGAATAGCACAACATCTGGCGGATTCTCTAACGCCATCCATTGATGAGCTTGTTCTACAAAATTAGGATATAAAGCATCATCGGCATCATGAAAATGAATCCACTCACAAGTTGTTTGCGCTGCTAAGACATTCTTACCATGAGAACAGCCACGATTTATCTCACCTCTAATCACCTTTGCCCCAAACTCTGCGGCAATTTTTCCTGTTTCATCTGTACTGCAATCGTCGTACACCCATATTTCATCAAATTGGATTGTTTGAGCTAAAGCAGACTTAAGTAATCGAGGTAAGTAAGCTGTAGCGTTGTATGCAGGAATACATAGTGCTAAAGAAGGATGGCTCATGGCTAGCGTTTTACCAATTTTTTAAGACTGCGTTCTAGCAAATAGTTTGCTAACTCCCGTAAAGGTAGGCGATCTAGAAATGCTAAAGGTTTTTCTAAAGATTTTTGAGGGGAAACAGCTTCAATTAACCAAGAGTTGGGGGAAATGGAATGTCTGCCATGTTTAATCAGTTTCTCATAAACTTCCAGTCTTTGTTGAGCAATAAGTTTGGGATTAAGGAAAGTTTGTATAGTCTCTTGAGCAGCTTTGCCAATTTTTTCTTGCTTTGCTTGACTCCAACTCAGTAAAATATCCAAGCTATTGGCTAAACTTTGGGCATCGCCTGCTGTGAACGTTAGCCCGTTTACTTCATCAGTAATCAAATCTGCTGCACCAGCACCCAGGGAACACAATACAGTCTGTCCTTGTGCCATTCCTTCTACACATGTGTAGTTAAATACGTCCCAAATAGACGGTACAATTATAAACTTTGCCATTGCTTGAAGTTGGCGAGTTTCTTCTGGTGAGAAAGTGCCGAGTGGCTGTGCCTTGTTTCCCCAAATATCGGGATAAGTCTGGGCAAGATAAGCAGCCATAGAAGTGTTGGAATCACGATAAGTTGTATCACGACCAATCCAATCTATTATGGGTGCCTTTTCTCCTAATAATCGCAAAGCTTCACAAACAATTGTTGTGCCTTTCCAGTATTGAATCCTTCCTACTACTAAACCATGAGCAGATTTTTTGAATGGTTGAATATTAGGTACAAGCGGCATAGCCGGAGGAATATAGCTAACATCTCTCCCAATTAGTTGTTTCCAGGCTTGAGCATTAGATTGACTGTAGGTCTGTAATTGATCTGCAACTGAGAGTAAGTTTACTTCTAATAAGCGAACTAAATTGCCTTGCAGTTGGCTATCAACTTGGGGATCGTGAAAATCTATTTGACCAATACTGGCGTGAAGTTGCACAACAGTAGGTGGACTTTTTGCTGATATTATCCAGGGAGCAAACAGCATACCCCAATCTGTTGTTTCCACTAAGTCATAACCCTGACCTTCATTTACCTGTTCCCAAGCAGTCCAAGCTGCTGCTAAATGGCGTTGAAATTCTGGGATGGCTTGGTAACGGTTGAACTTGTATAAATTGGACGAGATTAAGTTTTCATTTAAAAACTCAACGTTAACACCATCTTTCTGATAATTTGGCAATTTGGATGTAAAGGCACTTCCTACTAAAACATCAACTTGATGACCCTGAGCAACAATCTCTGGCAATGTGTTGCTATAAAAAGTAGCAATACCACCCCCAGAATGGGGAGGATATTCAGGGATGATAAAAAGTAGCCTCATAAATTAATTTAACTTCCAGAAATAAACTAGTTGATTGACTGTTTTACTAACCCATTAATTTTGCTACTTACTGCAAGTTCTGATTCAAACTGAGACTGAATAAGTTCAGGATTGAACTCCCCTTGAGAAACTCTTTGGCACTGGTTGGCCATCTTAGTCCATTTTTCTTTTTCTGTTAGCTCATAGAGAATTTGTAAAAGCATTTCTTCATCCATCTTTGTCAGATAGCTATCCCACTTATGCCTTATTGCCCAATTCCCTAAAGCAGTATCTAACGGTGCAAGGATAATAGCTGGTAAACCTAGATGAGAAAACTCGACTAACTTGCTAGGAAAACAAGTAGCTGCCCAAGGGTGTTCAGCAAGATCAAGAGGATAAGGTACCAATATACAACTAGCTTTTTCCGCCAAAAAATTTATAACTTCTACATTAGTAGCGAATAGTTCTCGATGCTCTATATTTGGACAATTATTGATTAAATCTGGTATACCCGGACGATTTAGAGGAGTAACGAGTAGCAAAGTACCGTTAATTTTTTCAAGCAAGGAAGCAATTCTAAAAAAACTAGATACTTGGCTGGGATAAATACTACCTGCATAAGCAACAACAGGAGAAGTTTTAAATCTATCTTTCCACTCCACGAATTTTTGTTGCCTTCCTTCAGGAATGGGAAGAAGAATACTGGCTTTACTAGTATCCATAATATTATAGGTATTAGCAAGTTCTGATGATACTGTCCAAACTCTTGTAGCTTGATTAAGCACAGCCTGCCAATTCCGTTTAATCCAATGATACTCTAATTCAGATTTTGCCCAAAGCTCTTCTTGATCATGAACAATTACAGACAATGGAACTTGCCAAATTTTAGAGAGATAGGCAGCAAACACAGAATAAATATCATGAAGAACAGTAACAATTGCTGTTGGGCGTTCTCTTAAAAAAATCTTTTCACACTCCATCTGCCAACACAAAAATCTAGTTTCAAGTAATCTTGGTATTTGACGACGATAAGGAGGCCACCACCATCTACGCATTGGTATAGAAAGAAGCTGCCATGAATCAGGCATATTTGTATCAGCAAAAGATTCCTCTGGTGCAACGATAGATATTTGCCAACTGCTTGGCAGGCGCTTTAGATGACGATCAATAATAATAAGGCTACCAGGTCCTTGTTTTGGAGCGCTACCTAGTGAAACAAGAATGTGTTGATGCTGTTTCATAAATAAAATAATTGAGTAAATTTCACAGTCAATTATCTGGCTGTGGTGGGAATAATTGAATGTTTGTTGGGAATGTAAAAATTATACAAATATCGATGTGATAACTCACAAATACTACTAGCTTGTCTAGATTAAAATGTTATAATAAGTCCTTTTGACAGGTGTTACTTAATGTTTTTTATCTAAATCTAATGTGTATTAGAGCTAACCGATTCCTCCTCAAAAACTGCATAAAGATGTTGGACATTGCCTAGTAGAGATATGAATTGAGGTCATCTACTGTACAATGTCCAGACTGTGAGTCTACGAAAATTCGTAAGAACGGAAACGCCCTCTTTTGTTTATGGCGATTGCAACACCTGTTGGTATAGCTCAATGTATCTTTTTGTTTGCAGTTCCAGGGTATACTCTTGAAGTGCGATCGCTCGACAATTTTCACTCATTTTGTGCAGTTGCTCTCTGTCTACTAGTAATTGGACAATACCATTACAAAAATCTTGTGTATCTTCTGGTTGAGCTAAATAACCAGTTATTCCTGGACGGACTAAATCAGGTACACCACCAACTTTGAAAGAAACCATTGGCGTACCACATGCCATACTCTCTTGCAGTACCAAAGGTAAGTTATCCGCACGAGTGGGGAAGATAAACACATCAGCCGCAGAGTAGGCTATTGACTTCATGCGATCGCCACTTACATATCCCAGGTTTAAAGTTGGTATTCCCACTACTTCAAGAACTTTTTCGCCTCCACTACCCAAAGTTAGTAATAGTGTTTCCGCTTTTAACGCTTTAGGTAAAGTTTGGATCGCTTGCACAAGTAAATCCCCACCTTTACGAGAATCCTCTAAGCCATCTGCACAAAACATGATAACTTTTTTATCGGCAGGAATACCTAAAATATTTTTACATTTGTCTTTTTCTAAAGGTTGATAAGCATCAGTGTTAAGACCATATGGTATGTGATAAATTGAAAAACGGTTAAGTATACTTTTTTTTGCCTGCTCAGTCAGCCATTGACTAGGAGTCACTATCGTGAGATTAGACTTACTGTAAACCCAGTCTTTCAGTTGCCATTCTAAACGAGTATTATCTCTTGCTATCTCTGGATAAGTTTCAGGGTAGGGACATTGACCACAACCTTGCTGCCAGCGATCGCAATCGTAACTATAGGCGCAATGTCCGGTAAAGCTCCACATATCATGGAGGGTAAAAATAGCAGGTTTACTTTTGGTTAATCCAGGAATACCTAAATAATTAAAATACCCTGTGTGCAGGTTATGGAAATTAATAATATCAGCTTGTTCATAAAAATCATGTTTCCAGATGTCAAACGTGCTTAGTAAATGGAGGTAATTTAATCCTAAGCGTCTAGTCAAACGCAATAATTGGTTTTCTACGCGATACTTATGACCTACGGCAGCAACAAGGCTACTATCAGTTTTAACTTTGCCAACTAACAGTTTTGAGTTAACGCCTTGCTGCAATAAACCTTGATGAAGGCGATAGCCTGCGATCGCCGCACCGCCACCAATATCGGATTGATTAATATGCAGGACATTCATATATTTGATTGGATTATAGTTTTGTTTCGTAACTTTGATTGATGTGACGAGATCGCTAATTATTTTGATTTTTCCTACCAGGAAACACGAATTAATATCTTGAGCTAGACAGCCTTTGCTATTTTTTAAAAAAACAATAGCAATATAAGGCTATTGACTTGTAATATCTTTTCACTAAATAGAATTTTTTAAATTATTTTTTCAGATACTACTTTACTTATAAAAGTATACTTTACTTTTTTTAAAATTTTGTATAAAGCTGGAAGATAGATATTCATTAAAAACGAAGTTTTTAATGATAGATCGCTTAACATAAGATTGTTTAAAAAGTCTTGCAATAAGAATTTATTTAGAAATTTGCGAGCATTTTCTCTATCATTATTTTGCATATAATCTATACATAATAATTTATAATTTTCGGACATGACTATTCTTATTTTATTCTGGTATTTAGAGTCTAGATAGTTTTCGATGTAATGATATGCTTTCAAAATTTCCAAGCGCATTTCTATTTGAGTTCTCCAAGACCAATTCCCATTAGGATGAATTCTATATACATTCATGGTTTCATTGATGTATCCAATATTTCCGTGTTGAGCAAGTAAAATTTGCAATATCCAATCAACAAAGTTTATATCATACATCCAGTCTGGAAATTCTTGTATAAAACCCTGTCGAAACACTATTGAAGCAAATGACATAATGTTTGAGCTAAGTATATCTTCAAGAGTAAAAGTATTTTTCCAATTGTCTGGAGGCAAAAAGCACCTTGTACTGCCATCCTGATAAAGATATAAGGCATTATGAAAACAGATTGTATAGTCAGTATGTGTATCTAAAAAATCTACTTGTTTTTGTAGTTTGTACGGTGAAGTCCAGTAATCATCTCCTTCAAGAAGCGCTATATATTTACCTCGACACGCTTTAAAAGTTTGAATGAAATTATCATGCATTCCCAAATTTTTCTCAGGTAGTAACAAGCGGATTTTCTCTGGATGTTCTTGTTGATATCCAATGAGAATATCTCGCGTATTATCTTTAGAGCAGTCTTCGCCAATCACAATCTCATAGTCAAAATCAACTTGCTGCATTAGAACACTATCTAGCGCCTGAGTAATGAATTTTTCATGATTGTAGGCGAGTATTAATACACTTAGTTTCATAGGAGTACTGTCTAAATAATGTTGACTCAAACAAATTGCCCTCAGATTGAAAGTCTGGGGCTATACAAACTAAGTCAGCTGTCGCGGACTGAATTATCCTAAATTGCGGAGGCCGGCTTTGTTTGTTTAATCGCGATTTCTCATTGTCTGATTTTTCCTAAGTGGAATATATTTGTCATCGACGTGTCCGTATCAACTCCTCAGATGCATCAACTAGTCTCTCCTTGACTTCACGACTATGCTGAACTACCAACCGAATAATCTGACAGATTTTATTGATTTCCTCTGTACCAACCGCCGTACCTGTAGGCAGAACCAGTACTCGTTTGCCTAAACTTTCAGTTTCCGGTAGCAGTAGTCCTGCATGAGGAAAGTAGGAGCGATAGGGTTCCATACGATGACATCCAGGATAAAAGTAGCGTCGAGCCAATATATTTTCAGCCCAGAATATTTTTACAAATTGATCTCGGCTGACGTGAGTAATTTCCTGGTCAATTTCCAGCACAATATACTGATAGTTGGATTTTTCAGTCTCATCGTAGGTTAATAATTTAACACCTGGAATATTCCTTACCTCGTGTTGATATTGTTTGTAATTTTGATAGTTGACAGCCACGAATTCGTCTAAACTTTCCAAACCTGTTAGCCCCATTGCAGCACAAACTTCGCTCATTTTGCCATTGGTGCCGATATAACTGACATTCTCAAATCCAGAAAAGCCAAAGTTTTTCATCAGACGAATTTTGCCAGCGAGTTCATCATTATTGGTGGCGACAGCTCCACCCTCAAAGGTATTGAAAAATTTAGTTGCATGAAAGCTGAACACCTCTGCATCGCCAAAGTTACCTATCATTTGTCCGTTGTAGGAACAGCCAAAAGAATGGGCTGCGTCAAACATCAGCTTGAGGTTATGCTTGCAAGCTATTTCTGTTAGGGCTTCTACATTACAAGGTTGCCCCCACAGATGAACGCCAATGATTCCGGTCGTGCGGGGTGTAATCATTGCCTCAACCCGCCACGGATTGATAGTGTAAGTATGAGGATCAATATCACAAAAGACTGGAGTTATCTCTTGCCACTGTAATGCGTGAGCAGTAGCAATGAAGGTGAACGAAGGAATGATAACCTCTCCCGTGAGTCCTGCTGCTCTAATAGCAATTTCTAAAGCGACAGTTCCATTACACATAGGAATGCAATGCTTGACCCCAATCATGTCAGCCATGCGCTGTTCAAACTCCTGAACATAGCCACCGTTATTGGTCAACCATCCTCTATCTAGCAGGTCGTTAATTCGTTGGAACAGGCGATCGCGGTTCCCAATGTTAGGACGACCCACATGTAGCTTTTCATTAAAGGCAGGAGTCGCACCGAATATTGCTAAGTGTTCCAATCGAGTTTTGTTAATCATTTGCTGTAAATAACCTTTTAGTTTATGTCTGTTTACTAGGTGAGATAGAGAACCAATAGACTTCTCGAACAATTGCTATTAATGATTTTTATGAACCAAACTTAAAAGCTAAAATTTCCAGTGTGCTGGTACATCACTAACAGCTTGTTTAATTTTCTCAACGACTTCGGGGTCGAGTGCGCCAAATTCTACAGCTTGCAAGTTAGCTTTCACTTGTTGAGGATTTCTCATTCCTGGTATAACGACTCCAACACCTGAATGATATAAGACATAGCGCAACGCTGAAACTGTAATTCCTCCTGGCAATTCATCTAGAAAAGCCAATTTTCTGGCACTTTCCAGTAACCAATTTTTATCTCTTTCGGGCAAATAATACCGCCAATCATTTTCGGCAAATTCGGGAGTTTGGTACAAATATTTTTGCTTAAGAAAACCGGAAGCTAAAGGCACTCTAGCTATAAATTGATATTCATGATCTAAATTATTAAATAAATATTCTTCAGCACGCCGATCCAATGCATTAAATATTGCCTCAATCGTACTTCCAAATTTATCTTCTGCTACCTTTAATGCACCTTTGATAGTTTTTGAGCTCACACCATATTCCTTAATATATCCTTTCTGCTTGAGTCGTTCTAGAATAAACTTATCGTAATTTTTCCAATCAAAATTATCTGGCGGACTATGAAATAGTAAAACATCAATACAATCAATATTTAAACGCTCAAGGCTGTTAGTTACAGCTTTTTCGAGCCATTCAGGAGAAAAATCCTGAAAAGAATTACCTTGATTATCTTTTCGATTGCCAAACTTCGTACAAACAAGAAAATTCCCACTCGGATAGCTTTGAAAAGCTTTACCTAAAATTTCTTCAGATTTACCCTCTCCATAAGAATCAGCTGTATCAAAGAATTGTATACCGTGATCAAGAGCAAGATGAACTGCCTGAATAGCTTCTTTATCGTCAATATACCCCCATCCTTTATGCTGACCAGCAATAAGGTTTTCGCCGCCAAATTGCCAAGTACCAAAACCTAATTTAGCAGTTTCTGTTTTCATGCTGGGCAAAAAAGTTCTAAGTTTTTGTGTTTTCTTGAATGCAAAATCACAGAACCTTTCATGAGAATACGGTCGCCTTTGTTAGGAGTAAAAAATGCATTTCTACCATGCAAAACTCTTTCGTCATGGAAAAATACAGCATCTCCTTTTGTTAATATGATATTCGTGTAAATTCCACTATGGTGAACGCGATCTTCAAGGAAGTGCTGAAATCTTTCAACCAAATCTTTAGCTTCTGGGGTATTATCTTTATCTAAGGGATAATAATTATAATTTAAGCGAATTCCTAATTCGTCTTCTGTAATAATGGGCTTAGTTTTGCTGACACCTTCTTTTGAAAAAGACACAGGAATTTTTTTTAGGTCTTCTAGTAACTGATGCTCATTGTCTAGCTCCAAAACTTTAATGAGCAATTCGCTATCTAAGAAAAAAGTAGCACCTCCTACTTGCGCCTGAGATAAGCAATAAAAATAATTCACCGCATCATGATGATTAAGATAAGAATTATCCGTATGAAGGGGCTGCCTAGTTTTACTTGAGCGGTACTTATTTGGACGTGCGGGATCGTAGCTAATATCTATCCAACGTTGGCCCGTTCGTTTACCTGTATCTTTATCTTCATCCATGCTAATCACTAGTCCTAAAAAATCACTTAGTTCCGTGAAATAGTCGTGAATATTTATTTGAAAATCAAACCCTAAAAAATGAACTATTTTATATTTATCGAGTGCTTCTTGGATAGCTTTTTTAGTTTCTTCAGGAGAAGTGTATTGTATTTTTTTATAAAATTCCATAATCAGCCTCACCAAATAAATCAATCTTCCTTATAAGTCAATTTTTCTTATTACTCTAGCCGGAACACCATAGACTAAGACACCATCAGGAATATCATTGACGACAACCGCACCAGCCCCGATCAGGGCACCTGCACCTATCCGCACGCGTTCGATGATCGTCGCTCCAATTCCTACACAGGCTGCACGCCCCACAGTTACTCGTCCAGCTAAGTGAACACCTGGACAAATATGCGCTCCATCTTCTATAACGCACTCATGATCAACACTCGCAGAAGTGTTGATAATGACATTCTGACCAATCTTTGATCCGGGATTAATAACCGCTCCAGCTGCAATTACGGTTCCCGATCCTATAGACACGTCAGCAGCAATTACTGCGGTTGGGTGGATAGCAGTTGCTAAGGAAAAACCTTTTCTATAAATTAATTCAGACAACTTTAATCGCGCCTGACAATCTCCGAATCCAAAAATTATATACTTAATCCCTTTATCCTTACAATAATCTAACTGTTCTTGTCCTCCCAGAATTTGAGATCCGCAGAAGTTTTCACCATTACGTTGTGGATTCACATTATCAAGGAAACCAACAATTTCATAGATTCCTTGTAAGCGAATTATGTCTGCAACCACTAAAGCGTGCCCCGAAGCACCCCAGAACAGTAACTTTGATATCATAAAAATTTACTAAAAATCTTCGTTGAATTATCTATGTCTTAATTCATCTTCAACATTTTTTAGTCAAAAATTTAGCAGGACTTAGATGCGAATATTTCAACGGGAGCAAACCTCCATTTTAAGTTAGGGCGAACTATTCCTTGCCATTTGCCATACCATTTGAATTCTCTCTCAATATCATGCACAGTAAAACTCAGTAAATTTTCACATGTATAAAGTACAGTTGAAGTATCTTGAACGACCATCATCGTAATTTGATAACTTCCATCATTAAAAAAATCTTCAGGAATGTAACAAACTCCTCTGATTAGACCTGAAGTACAAGGAATCGATCTTGAGATTGAATTAAAAACACAAACTCCCTCCAGTGTGTAGACGTGTAAGCTCAAATTTAAATGAGCACCATCAAGGTAATTCCAATACTCAAATTCAATCCTGAGAGGGGTTTTAACCGTAATCTCATCTACTGAGTCATCAATATCTGGAATTACACTGATTTGATGTATGCGAATTTTATCGTTTCCGGGAGCAGTTTCAATATCATCCCAGATTCTTTCAAGAAATTTAGAGTCATTGTCAGACTCCAAATAACGAGATACGACCTGATGAGCTTCTCCATGAGTTACTAAACATCCTGACTTGAGCAGTATGGCTTGGTCGCATAGACTTTTTAATGCTGCCATATTGTGACTAACAAACAAGACGGTACGCCCTTCTTTTTCAGAAACATCATTCATTTTTCCCAAGCACTTCTTTTGAAATTGGGCATCTCCTACCGCCAGAACTTCATCCACAATCAAAATCTCTGGCTCTAAATGCGCCGCTACGGCAAATGCCAAACGCACATACATCCCTGATGAATAGCGTTTAACAGGTGTATCTAAAAACTTCTCCACTTCAGCAAAAGCGACAATTTCATCAAACTTTCTTTTAATCTCTGTTTTGCTCATCCCCAGAATGGCACCGTTGAGATAAATGTTTTCTCGACCTGTCAATTCTGGGTGAAAACCTGTGCCCACTTCTAAAAGACTTGCGACTCTACCCTTTAGAGAAATACAGCCGCTGCTTGGTTCAGTAATGCGGCTCAAAATTTTGAGTAAAGTTGATTTTCCTGCACCGTTGCGACCAATAATTCCAATGCTCTCGCCCTGTTTAATTTCAAATGACACATCCTTCAATGCCCAAAACTCTTCACGGGCTGGATTATATATTTCTTTGCCAGAAGACTTCACCAATTTTTTACCCAGTGAACTGACTCTATCACTGATGGATTCTCGCAAAGATTTATATCTGCTACTTCCTTCTTGTTGATGACTCAACACGTATTTTTTACTGAGGTTTTCAACCCTAATTACTGTATCAGACATTATTAAATTACTCTCAGTAGATCGAAAACTTTTCTTTTAAAACACCCAAGCTACTATGGTGTACCACGGACAGGCCAACCGTAGACGAGGCTCGGCTTACTGGTGTTGACAACGCCGCCGAAGTTTAGGAAGATTGCCCAGGCGGAATTCCCAGCCTCCTGGTAAGGTCCCGTAGTACTAGACCAGTAGTTGAATTGGATGCCAGTAGCCCACTGTGTCCCCTGTGCAAAGCAGCCTGAACCCTCTTGGTCTACCAATGTCGGAGTAGTACAGTTTAGATTTGAAGGAGGTAATATCGCCGTAACCTCGTCTTTGGTCGGCAAACGCCAATCGCCAGAAGAAGAGTTATCCGACAGATTGCAGTCGCCGCTCTTAATCTCAGCTGCTTTGTAATTGGCTGTTGCCCAATCTGTTGCTTCAAGACAATCTGCCTTCTTGAGCCATATAAGTCGAGTCACAGTATCAGTCACCGTGCCATTACCACAGTCTACATAGCGATCGCTGTTATTGAAGCAGGGGCCGGAGGCTTTGACCACAGTTCCCACGGGATGTTGGGTATTGATGTAGTTTCTATATTTCCTGGCTTGTACGGACACAGGAAGAGTAAAGGTAAAAGCCAGAAAAAATATGAATACAGCCCCGTATAGTATTTTGATAGCAAAACCAGGTAAACGAATGTGGAGCATATTTTTCAACTTCCAAACATCTAAGCATGCAAATCTCTGCCGGTTGCTTCGTGAATCGGTTCTCAGAGATTAAGCATAAAATACTATAAACTACTTAAGCAGCAATATGTTTTCATACTTGTATATGATAATCACTGAGATAACAAGGACTTCTTAGGCTCGCGCAAATAAAATTTTATCGACCGCAAATTTTCTCACCAGAGTCATAGCTCCGGTTTTTATATCCACAGTAAATAGGGAATTTGTTCCCTCATATTTGGGGTCAGCAAGTGCAAATAGTTGACCTGATGAAGAAAAGGCTAAACTTGCCAAGTCATTTTCCAGAGGTTTGTTCTTGAAGCTTAATTCCACCAGTCTGATAATCTTTCCTCTTCCACTAACTACTGCCCTGTTCTCTAGGTCTAGTTGCACTAAACTTAGATTACCTTCACCGCCGACACTAGTAGCGTAAATTTTTCCATCTAATGGAGATTGAGCAAGATTACCGAGCCTCTCCTTGAGGGAAATATATGGTAGACCTGTTGTAACACTAGAATCTACTTGCCCTGAGTTTTGGTCAATAAATGCCAACTCAAAAGGGGGGCTACCTTCTGCAAGACTAATTACACCAAGTAGTACCTGCTTACCTTTTATAGTGGTTGATAATAACCCTTCAACAGTACTATACTTTTTATCCTTGTTTTTTTTGATTTTCAAGCCTTTTGGAGGCTTAATTCCACTCTTTTTAGGAGGTGTAATAGATATCAGGCGACTGAAATCGCCTTTCTTAGTGGCTGCAACAGCGGCAATAACAAATGTGTTATCGGGTAGGACAGTAAAAGCAGTTATCCGCTCGCTGGGCTTTTTAACAACCAAGGCTTTAGCAACAGTCTCAGTGGTTTCTAGGGAGTTAGTAACGCTGTCGGCGGCGATTTCGGCAGTTAATAACACCTGACCAGTGGTAAAGTTTATAGACTGAAAGATAATTCCTGGTATGGTGTTAGCAGTAGCAGCGTCAACTAAGTCTTGTGTTTTACTTTTGCTAGCTGAAGAAAGGGTCACTCCATAAAGCTGCTCCGACTCTTGTGCAAACACCTTAGATGTAAATTTAGCACTTGCTGCGGTGACAGCGCTGACGATAGCCAACTGCCCAAATCTTCGTCGTCTGATTCTCAAATTCATAACCTACACTACCTAAGCAACTGGGATTAGTATTTGCTCAATTATGAAAGATAACTGTGGTGCATCCATTTAGGTGGTACAGACAGTATTCCAGCAAGGGTAGAGCATAATATTTGTGAATTTTGTTACGGTTTTTCAAGGCACAATTATGCCGGAACCGGGAGTCAAAGGTTTAGCTCCCATGTCTGCTAAGATATTGACAACCATTTGCTTGGCGCGAGTATCTTCGCGTGGTCCACTAACGCCCTCGCTGTCTAACCCCCACATAAACTGAATAGAGCCAGTCGAAAAGACTTTGGCACCACTAGCAGAAGTGAAGCAAACTGCTTGGCAAATCCGTGGGTCTGTTCCAGCAGGAAAACCCTCTAGTTCAGCTTGATCAAAGTTTTGCAACTGTATGGATTCGCCGAGAACGACCAACCCACTTGGAGATGCATTTAAATTGATTGCATCCCATTCAAAGCCCACCAAACCACTTAATTTATCCCCATCATTCAGGTTTGTGTTGGCATAGTAGGGGTGAGTACTGTTTTTTACCACAAAATCGAACCCATCAGAAAAGAAATCCCGCCATCTACCTCCAATGTACATATTGCCTTTCAAGGCACTCTCTGGCTTGTTGTTTTCTGGGCTGCGGAATTTGTTGGTTGGTGCCACAGGATCTGAGGCATCTTTGTAGCAAACCATAACCCTGTTAGCTACTCCCATACTAGAGTTTTCAAACCGCACTCGCTGATAGACACTGTTCCCTGAGAAAAAAGCCTTGTTGATGCTGCTGGACTGGACACTATTAAACTCCTCTAGCGACCAGTACTCATCGTGACCGACTGACAGAAATACGTTATGCTGTTGCAGCAAACTTGGGTTGGCGTGGACATCCACGTTAGTTACGTAGGAGATGTCATAGCTTTGGGACTCCAGCCACCGCACCATATTGTACTCCCAAGACAAGATAATGTTGTTATAAGGGTTACTACCAGTTAACGTGCTATGTTGTGCGAATGGTCTGTCGTAGGAAAGCTTAAACCCCCTTTGACCTCCAGTACTCTGTTCTGGGTATAGAGAGTAACCACCACTGAGGTTATAAGCCTGCAAAGTATTGAAGCTGCTCTGGAATAATATGTCAGACCTTTCACTGTCATTACGAACAACAAACACTACCTGGGACTTACTCCCACTTCTCTGGTCAGTTAGCTTGGCAATATACAAACCACTAGTCCAGTCATTGCCAACTTGTAGCGTGTAGGAAGTTGACCAGTTTTCACATGAGACTGTGCGGGTAGAACTGTCGAAATTACATGCGGGCTGGGTAATTCCGTTAAGCTGACCGCTACTCAGTATTAGCCGACCGCCTTGTCCTCCGTAGTAACCTAAGCGGTACACATCAATCGTGTAATTTCCGGCCTGTGCTAGAGAAACTTTGATTGGCAACGAGCCGCCCTTGTTTACACTAGTTGCTGTCGCATAGCCAGCAATATCCGATTGACCTACTTGGGGAATCCGCCAATCTGTAGTACCAGGTTTTTGGTTTTCTAAATAAATCGCATTAGTGTTTGCTGGGTTAGCCCTGGCACTGAAGGTCACGCTGCCTATGTCAGAAGCTGTTGCACTCACAGTGTTTGTTATGCCAGCTGTTGTCCCTAGAGTTAGCACTGTGCTGGCTTGACCATCGTTACCAGTTACCGCACTAGCGGATGAAACCGAACCTCCACCACTGGTGATAGCAAAGTCGACTGTCACTCCTGACTGAGGATTCCCATTACTATCTGTAGCTTTCACAACGAACGGGTTCGCTAAGGCAGAACCTGCCGTACCAGTTTGATTATCGCCGCTTACTTTAGTCAGACTGTTACCAACCACAAATACTATGTCGCGGAAATAGTTACTGTTCTGATAGGAATTAGTTGGGAAAGAATTCAGACTACCAAAGACTGAATTGTTGCCATCAGCAACTGAACTGAGATCGCCATTTACAACTGGGCTAGCTAATGCGTTATTAGTTACACCAAAATAGCTATTACAACTGACAGTCACTATATAGGTGCTATTGGCTAATATATTTACAGGTGTGCTGAGATCCTGTTGCTGCCAACCCGAAGAAGTTTCATTCGAGAAAGTAACACTTCCTAGTATAGATCCTGTTGCCGACCAAATTCTGCCTATATGATTGCCAGTCTCATTGACCGCTTTCCAATGGCGGATTGCGGTAATTTGACCACTCTTGGCACTTTGGAACTTCATTCCAAGTTCATAGGATACGCCATCACTCCATTCAAACCCAGGAACCTGAGTTGTAAATAAAGTTTGCGAGGTGGTCTGAGATTGGGCTAAAAGTATTTTATCGAAATCGTTTTGCTGAGTCATTGCTGTTCAGAAATTTAATTTTCTTAACACGTTAGTTAATATAAAAAAGTTGAAGTACAAAATCTTTAGAGTGGGTAGTAGACTAACTAATTGATGTGGTTATGATCAAATATTTCAAATCCCTCCTAAATCACATCAGCAAATGTCCGTTCCATTTTTCGGAAGTACCAAATGCCACTTACCAGTAACAAAGCAACTAGTCCTAGAGATAACGTGAATCCAGTCCAGTAAAGTTTGGATTCTCCCCCTAAAATTGCCCAGCGAAAACCATCAATCACGCCTACCATTGGGTTCAAATAGTAGAGCAAACGCCATTGCTCTGGTACAATGCTGCTACTAAAACCGACGGGTGATACATATAGACCAAACTGCACAATAAACGGCACAATGTACCGGAAGTCTCGATATTCCACATTTAAAGCTGCCAACCACAGTCCTACTCCTAATGAAGCAGCAAAGGCAATGCCAATAAATAGCGGTAATGATAATATCCGCCAAGTGGGAACAAAATTATACCAGGCCATTAGCCCTAAGAGAATCATTGCAGAAACTAGAAAGTCCACAAAGCTGACAATTACTGAGCTGGCAGGCACAATTAAGCGCGGAAAGTAGACTTTAGAAATCAAATTGGCATTACTAATTAGGCTGTTACTACACTCACTTAGAGCATTGGAAAAAAATTGCCAGGGTAACAAAGCAGCAAATACCAGTATTGGATACGGTGCTGACCCCTCTGAAGGTAATTTTGCCAAACTTCCGAAGATGACGCTGAACACGATCATCGTCAAAAATGGTCGAATGAGTGCCCAGAGCATACCAATCACTGTTTGCTTATACCGCACCAGAATGTCACGCCAAGCAAGAAAATAGAATAATTCTCTATAGCGCCATATATCTTTCCAATATTGCTGCTCTGTACGTCCAGCTTCAATCACTAACTCCTGTTGGGAGACAATTTTTGGACTATTCATAGTTCTTGATTGAAGATTAATATTTTTAACTAAATGAAACTAATAATTCTTAACTTACGAACTGGAAACCTCTAAGACCTTGATAACCAAATTGCCTGGCGCTTTTACGAGTAAACTCACCAACGGAAGGGTTCCCTAGAGAATCAATCACTCCTGTGACTTGCCGCCATAGTTCTTGTGGTGCTACCAAAATTTCATAATTACTATCATCACACTTACGAATGTGATACCAAGTTGTTTGCTGACATCCTTCACACCAGAAAGCTTCTAACCATTCCCCTTCTATAGGAACTGTGGTTTGGTTCGCTACTAACATCAAAGCATTCCGTCGACTCATACCTCGTTGCTGTAATTGACCTGCTTGGTCAGCAAACATTTTATATTTTTGACTGACGCTATCTATATAGCAACTATGAATCGGGCAGTAAATTGCTCTTCGCTTGGAACGTTTCCGATTTCGGTCACACCTCATCTGTAATTTCACCTCCTGTATAGACAAAAACCATGAGCAAGGAAGGCTATGTTGGAGGGACTGAGATCAATAAGACCATCAAAGCCCTACTCCTAAAAAATATTGCAAAAATATTCAATAATAAATGATGATTTTGTTTTTATTTTACCTTGTTTTTTAATTAATTTACTTCCTCTGCAATTGAAAAAAATGATTTTGCAAAGAGTTAGTTTTTGACTAGATTAAAAGATTTTAATGCTCTATTTTTCTCCTAATAGTCTTATACCATGCAACCAAAAATTTGTGGATCGAATTGTTTAAGGTTTATCAAAATCATAGAAATTTAATAAACCTAAATATGATTACTTTACATCGCTTCGAGACATGGTGATTATTTCATCAAATACTGCCTGCTGTAAAACATGCAAGTATTGTTTAGAGATCACTTTAGGTGTGAAGTGCGATCGCAAATACTGACGACCGGCTTTGCCCATCTGCTCTCCTATTTGGGGATCTCGATTCAGAAAGCGAATAAATTGCGCTAGACCTTGACCATCTCCATTGTCAAATGTGCTACCACAACTAGCATCAGCTACGAGTTGTCTCAAATATGAAGTCTTGGAGCAAATTACTGCTATTGGTCGACCAGAGGCTAAAGCTGAGTAAAGTTTGCTGGGAACAACTAAACCCTCTGTAGCTGCATCTACACTGACTATTGATAGATCGCAAGCTGTTAGAGAATAAGGTAATACCTGCTTATCTTGATAAGGTAGAAATGTAAAATTGGTCAGTCCTAACCGCTCCACTTCCATAATTAATTCTTGGCGTTTGGCACCACCACCAATGCAGATAAACTGAATTGGCTCATCTTGCAATTGCTTTGCAGCTTCCAACATGGTGTCAATATCATGGCAACGACCCATATTGCCAGAATAGAGTACGGTAAATTTGTTAACTAGGTTATACTTCCAGGCAAACCAGTTTTCTTTCTTAGCAATCGGTATGATCGCTTCTGGGTTAGCCCAACTGTGAATTACAGAAACTTTATCAGCTACTTGGGGACAATGTGCAACTACCTGTTGTTTCATCGCTGGGCTAAGTACTATGATCCCCTTGGCTTTTAACCAAACCTGTTTATTGATTGCACGCCACAATCGCACCAGCCAGTTACTCTTTGAAATTACACCTAGCGCGATCGCAATATCAGGGTACAAATCGTACAATACGCATACATAAGGTAACTTGAATAAGATATAGGCTAGATATCCGATCACTGGCAAAAATGGGGGCGCTGTAGTTAGCAATAATACATTGTTGCGACGCGAACCTCTCAGCAAATAGAGCGTCGCCCGCAAGGTGTATAGCACACCATTAATGGCTTTGCCACGAATTCTTCCCGGCCAGAGTTGAGCAGTACGCGATCGCTGAATTCGGATTTGGTCAGCCCATTCAACTGCTGGGGCCGTATCAGAACGAAATGCATATCCTGGCTGACTTGTAAAAATTTCAATATCCACTCCTTGCTGCCCTAACTGTTTCACCAATTCTTCAATCAACTGCCCTGTAGCGGCATAATCCGGAGGGAAAAATTGGGTAACTACAGATAACTTAATTGATTGTTGAGCTTTTACAGAAGGCTTGTTTTTTGTATCTTTTTTTGCATCTAAAGGAGTAGAAATGGATTTCAAAAAATTTTGATTAATCCATTGATTAAGTCTCATAGTCTATGGCCTCGTCTGAAATAGAAAAAACTGTTATCCAAAACCCGTATAAACTCGAAATAATCTAGAAAACACATCTAGACTATATTGTAAGAATTTACAAATCTGGCTTAATATTCACTAAGAAAGCTTGACTCAACAAACTACAATTTTCGTAAAACTAATTCATTGATATAAACTACTATCAAGACTAGTTTTGTTTCGGCACGTTAGCCACAGCTTGGCATACCCTAACTAAACTGAAAACCTTGTAGTTTGTTTAGTTCACGCTCCCAAGTAGAGTATAGTTCGTCACCCCACAATAGCTTAAAAGACCTCTGAACCTTGCACATTTAGGCATTATCTTATAACCTATTAAGGCTAACTAACAGAACACTCTTTCTAGTTTATATACACACTTCTCTAACAGATACGAGAACACAAAAATGATGAAAATACTTCTAGCCGAGAACAAATTATTTTAGAGAGAAGGTAATATTTTTATGTGGTAAAGCAAGTCCTTGACAGGTTGAGCAGGTACTTACTTAAACTTCTAAAAAGAGATTTAATAGTTGGTGGCAGTCTCTATTGTTTGAGTAACATTCAGTCAACTGAGATATTTGGATTTATGATTACTATTCACAATTTGATTCTAGAATGTTTTGTTTTGAGTAGTGTTTAGTTTTTGTTTGAGCTTCTCTAGTTACATATAACTTTATAACTAAAGCTTTTAGGCTTTATTACTTTTTATATGCAACACTGAGAATTTCACAATATCATGTTTCCATATCGAATCATTTACTTCATTAAAAATTTATATTTTTAAAGTATATCTAATCTAAAACTTTATAAAATAATAGTTTTATGGGCTATCGGGACTCCTGTTTGATTGTTGAACAGGACTTAGATAATATACTGGGAAAATAAAAGTATAATAAATAAGGTCGTACTGCGTTTGTATTAAAACATACTTAATGTTTATTTAATGAACTGCAAAGTATGCAAAGAAAGAGATCGACCGAGGAATTAATTATTCGGTGCATTTACTTAGAATTTGGTAGAAATCAGCATTTACAAGCTGCCACAGCCGTAGTAAAAGTATGGCGAAAACTCCACTTGATGCCAAGCATCAATAATTTATATCCCTTAATTATTAACTTAAGCACTTAACTATTGCCTGTGTTTCCACTGAATCCAAAAATAAATTGTTTTTATGAGAGAATAATTTGGATATCATTAGCAAAATTCACGTTTATTAAGTAGAAAATTTAAAATTTTGTACTTTCTTATACTTAAACTAAATTGCTTGTATTATTTCATACTATTTAACGAGCCTAACTAGCAGCTTGCGTTATTTGTGTAATGGATTAAAGAATACAGACTTGTAATTTCATCATAAGTTTATTAAGTAAATATCAAATATAGTATAGATTGTTGGTCGTATCGAAATTTATCTCACAGAAGCTTATAAAACTCTTTCTACTAAATTCTGTCTAACTTATTACCAAATATTTAAGAATATGATAGAAAATTATCCTTCCCAACCTTCCAGTTCTGATAGCAGTAATAATTCTGTATCTCCATCTCTTCAAAATCAACAAAATCAACTTGTTCCGTGGGTTGAAGAGGAAGAAGAATGGAGTGTGCAAAAATTTCTGGGTGTTTTACGGCGAAGAGCGCTAGTTATGACAGGTGTAACTATTACTGTTATGACAATTGCAGTTATTAGCTTAGTGCTAAAGCAGAAACCCCCAGAATATGAAGGCAATTTTCAACTGTTAGTGGAACCTGTGAATGATGACTCCACAGATGTGGATGTTGTCAAAGACTCTAACTCACAGATGTCTAGTTTAGATTATGAAAGCCAAATTCAGGTTCTTAAAAGTCCTGAACTGATGAGAGATACTCTTAAACGGCTACAAGCTTCTTATCCAGAATTAAACTATTATTCTCTGATCGATTCTCTAAAAATTACTCGATTAGGTGAAACCAAGATTATATTAGTTAGCTATCACAGTAACAATCAAGATCAAACTCAAGCCGTACTACAGAGGCTCGCTAAAGATTACTTAGACTACAGCAAAATCAGGAGGCAAACCAAATTACGTCAAGGACTTCAGTTTGTTGAATACCAATTACCTTTAACACAAAATCGGGTAGATCAACTCCAAAAAGAGTTGCAATTTTTTAGACAAAACTACAATTTTGACAATCCAGAATCCCAAGCAGAGCAAATCTCATCACAAACGGTTGAATTATCTCAAAAAAGACAAGAGATTGATCTACAGTTAGCTCAAGCTCGTGCTAATTTAACAAGTCTAAAAGAAAAAAATGGCGCAACAGCAATGCTGAATAATGCTCCTTTATATCAGCAGTTAATTACTCAAATACGTCAATTTGATATTCAGATTGCAACTGAATCAACTCGTTTACAGGACAAAAACCCAACCATTCAAACATTGAAAGAGAAACGAGCTAGTCTTTTACCTTTGCTAGGTAAACAGGCACAGCAATTATTGGGTGTAAAATTTGCAGAAGTAGAGATGCAACTTCAGAAATTAGAAGTGCAAAGTCAAGAACTTACCAAAATAGAACAGAAACTTGCACAGCGACGCAACCAACTGCCAATTCTAACAAGACAGTACACTGAATTACAGCGTAAATTGCAATTTGCAAATGAGAGTTTGAATCGGTTTTTATCAACCCGCGAGAATCTCCAAATTCAAATATCCCAAACAGAGCTGGGCTGGCAATTACTTCAAGTACCAACTACACCGGACATTCCTATTTCTTCTTCTGATACCCTACGCAGTTTTGTATTAGTATTAGTTGCAAGTATCATCTCAGGAGTTGGTATTGTCTTACTAATGGAAAAGCTAGATAATGCCTATCATACTGTCGATGATCTGAAAAGAAAAGTTAAGCAGCCATTGTTAGGAAATATTCCTTTTGAACAGCAAATTCAAACTCAGCAAAACCACACTTCTCAGCAAATTTTTTCTTTATTAAGGATACCAAATTTTCTTTCTAAGGAGACTGCTAAACTGAGTGTTTTACCAAAGGAAGAACATGGTGAGTATTCTTCCAACTTTTCCGAAGCTTTAAGGGTAGTTTATACAAATATTAAACTACTCAGTTCTGATAGCCCGTTTCGTTCCATAGTTATTAGTTCAGCTATGCCTGGTGATGGCAAGTCTACCATAGCCCTTCATCTAGCTCAGATAGCTACAGCAATGGGGCAACGAGTCTTACTTGTAGACGCTGATCTTCGTAAACCCACAATTCACAATCTCTCACATTTAAATAATCTCTGGGGATTAAGCAATTTAATTTCTACAAACTTGCCAGTGGGAGAAGTAATTCGACAACTACCTTCTATGAGCAAACTATCTGTAATCACAGCTGGACCAGTACCATCCGATCCCGCAAAGTTGCTCTCATCTTCAAAAATGAAGCAATTAATGACAGATTTTCAGAAGAATTTTGACTTAGTGATTTATGATGCACCTCCCCTAGTGGGATTAGCTGATGCTAGCCTGATAGCACCCCACACTGATGGACTCTTGATAGTAGTTCGAATTCACAAAACAAATTCTTCAATACTAAAAATAGCTTTAGATAACCTGAAAATTTATCGGTTGAATATATTAGGCATAGTTTGTAACGGTCAAAAAACTAATTTCAATGGTTTGTATTAAATCTCAAGTAATCGTTTCTTGCTTGGGTGCTGATGCTTCAAGAATCCCTGGACTTGGAGTTAGCAAATTATCAGGATCATAGCGCCGCTTTGCACTTACTAACAGGGCAAACGCATCTAAATATTGACGAGCCTGAATCAGAGTAGAATTTAGGAAAACCCTAATCAAATAAGGCTTTGAGGAAATTAAATATTCACCTATATAGTAATGATAATCATTATAGAGGGAGTAGTTAAAGAACATGGTATTTTAACAGTTGCTCTAAAAAAGAATTTCATTCTGATTCTCCTCTCTATGAAGCTGAAGCCAAAAATAACAATTGCTGACCATTTTTTGAGAATAGAAGATCCACGAATAGATCGAACAAAGCGACACAACTTAATGGATATCATAACGATTGCCGTGTGTGCTGTGATTTTTGGGGCAGATGGTTGGGTGGCAATAGAGACTTATGGATGTGCCAAGTATGAGTGATTAAAAACATTTCTAGACCTACCAAATGGTATCTCGTGACATGATACATTCGCACGAGTATTTGCACAGATAAATCCCCAACAGTTTCAGTCATGTTTTCTAGATTGGATAAAATCAATACAGAAGATAACTTCTAAGGAAGTGGTTGTAATTGATGGGAAAACTTTACGCGGTTCTTATGATACAAGTAGTAACCAAAGCGCAATTATAATGGTAAGCGCTTGGGCGACTACAAATAAATTAGTGTTGAGACAAGTAAAAGTAGATGAAAAATCAAAGACGTTTTTGGTAATTAATTTGTCAAGTTTTAAGTGCATCTTTAAAAACTTCCACAATAGTTCAACTCCCCAACGTAGCTAACTGCTCTAATGTAATTGCTATGTGGATGCCTAAGAGGATGTTTGAAAAGTTCTTAGTGATGTATCAAATCCTTTTAGATCCCCCTAAATCCCCCTTATAAAGGGGGACTTTGATTCCATTTCCCCCCTTTTTAAGTGGGGTTAGGGGGGATCAATAAGTGCCTAAAATCACAGCCAACTACTTTTAAAACAACCTCTAAGTCAGGAGGGTAACTTCCTGAATTTTATATTGGTAAATTCCTTCTTAGAAATCACCTAAGATACGTTCGCGCTGGTCTAAACTCCCAGTTACAAAAAAACTTGTGCCAAATTGGCATGACACATAGAACTAAAATTTGGTATAGATTTTATAGTTCAATATAGTAATAACAATAGTTACATTTAGCTAAATACAACGTAATTATTACTAAATTTAATTTTTAGGTTACGCTAATTTTAACTCCGATCAATTAGCAATGTGATGTTATTAGGTGTAAATTTTAGAGATGATATTCACTCTTTGCATAAAGATAGCAACGCCACTAAATTACAAAAAAAATCAAACAGAAGTAACCTGTAGTAATATATACAAGAAAATATTACTTTAAATATCCGGTTTTTCAGAACATAACTTGTCTAAAATTATCAAGGTAGATTATAACAATTGAACAATTGCTGAAGACAACTCAAGCATAACTTAATTGCAAGTATTTATAACTATGACCTTCAAAATGCTAGTTAACTTTTTGACAATTTGTTTAACCCTTTAATTTACCACAAAACTTTTTTGCAAGAGGTCTAGTCATAAAAGCTCTTAGGATATAAGCTGTAAACAAGTAGATACAGCACTATTAAGAGCCATGAATAAAGCATATTCCAGTAAACTGGGCAAAGACCAGTAGAAATGTGCATGGGCATTTTTTTGATTATTAGCTATATCCATTTCTAGACAAGCCAACTCTAATATGGATGTAAAAATCAGAAATTAGTAAATTAGGAATTGATTTAAAAATTAAATTTTTGTTCATTTATAAATTATCAAATGGACAAAACACTTACCTATGTCAATTCTCTAGAAATGATTATTTAACAAGACGTTCCAGGCAACAAACATCATTTTTCAAGTTATTTGGCGATATTCAATATTCTCTGAACGGATAATATTTATGTACAAAACGGATGATTCTGTAGCTTGCTCAGGAGGCTTTTTGAAGTATGAAACTCTTACTTAGAATCTTTCCAAAATTTGGTGCCAATTTATTACAAAAGCTGCTAGAGCTAAAAAATACGCACTTGTTAATTTTTGATATCATTATTTTTTCAATTACTCCTTTATTAGCGCTGCTTATCCGTTTAGACGGCTATCTCGATATTCAAGCAAACATATCACAACTAGGAATCGCAACTTTACTATTTTTATTAGTTAAACTAATTGTATTTTGGAGTTTTGGTTTTTATAGGCGATACTGGCGCTATGCCAGTGTTGAGGAACTGACATATATAGCTATGTTGATGGTAGGTGCAATAGTCATCCAAAGCATGACATTTAATCTTCTTAATCACATATTGCCTTTTGTAACAGATAACCTGCCGCGATCGCTGCCATTTATTGATGGATTACTGTCATGTATTTTCATAGGAACGTTACGTTTCAGTTTTCGAGTTGTAGAAAGATTTATCCAACGTCAAGGAGTATTTAATCCACGAGAGCGGGTGCTAATTATTGGTGCTGGTAATGCCGGAGTTTCCCTTGTGCAAGATATGCAAAGCAAACCTAAACTAGGCTTTCATGCTGTTGCCTTCATTGACGACGATCCACGGAAATTAAATGTTCAAATTCGTGGTCTCCCAGTCGTAGGCAATCGCCACCAAATTCCTGATACTTTGAAATCTCTCCAAATCCACAAAGTTATCATCGCCATGCCTACGGTTGCTGGCCATGTTATTCGAGAAATCGTAGATATTTGCAAATCAACTGGAATACAAACTAGTACTTTACCTGGAATATATGAAATCCTCAACGATCGTGTACGGGTAGATAGCATTCGAGATGTCAGGATTGAAGATTTGCTCAGGCGAGAACCCATACAGACTGATGTTGAGCAAGTGCATAAATTTATCAAAGGTAAGACAGTACTGATTACAGGTGCAGGAGGATCAATTGGTAGTGAACTTTGCCGTCAAATTTTCAAGTGTCATCCTGCGGAAATGATACTTATGGGACACGGGGAGAATTCTATATTTAATATCCAACAAGAGTTAGAAAAACTGATCCAAATACTCAAAAATGATGGGAAAGTACAGCGATATACCCCTCGTATTTATACTTTCATTGGCGATATTCGTTATAGCGTTCGCCTAAAACAAGCTTTTGAACAATTTCAACCTAACGTGATTTTTCATGCGGCTGCTCATAAGCACGTTCCTCTGATGGAATTAAATTCATCAGAAGCAATCACTAACAATGTGCTTGGAACAAAAAACTTATTGGATATGGCGCTGCAATACAATGTTCAAAATTTTGTGATGATTTCCACAGATAAAGCTGTTAATCCCACTAGTGTCATGGGTGCTAGTAAGAGAGTTGCCGAAATGTTAGTTCTGCAAGCTGCAAAAGAAAGCGGTAAACCTTATGTTGTTGTGCGTTTTGGTAATGTTTTGGGTAGTCGCGGTAGTGTAGTTCCAACTTTCAAAAAACAAATTGCTTCAGGTGGCCCAGTAACCGTTACCCATCCCGATATCTGTCGTTATTTCATGACCATCCCAGAAGCAGTGCAACTTGTTTTACAAGCTGCGGTATTGAGTCGTGGTGGTGAAGTCTTAATGCTGAATATGGGCGAACCTGTAAAAATTGTTGACTTGGCTAAAGAATTAATTCGCCTTTCGGGATATGAAGTAAATAAAGATATTGACATCTTATTTACAGGCTTAAGACCTGGGGAAAAGTTATTTGAAGAACTGTTTATCGAGGGAGAAGAGTACGAACAAACTCAACATGAGAAATTGATAGTAGTGAAAAATGGCAGTCGGATTGTTTCAGAAAATCTCACCATGACTGTAGAAAAATTGTGTGCCGCAGCAGGTAAAAATGATATTAAATGCATCATGTTATTACTGGAACAACTGGTGTCAGGATACAAACCTAAGTATTTAGAAAATAATGAACGAAGAAACAGTCTAAAGAGTAGTGCTGTAATCACATATTTAAATAAAAACAAACTTGCGAAAGTGGAATCGGGAGGAGCTAAATAAAATAGATAATTTGGACTCTAAGTCGATGGCTCATTCATCAAATAACTCTACATTTAATTTAGATAATCAACATGGAAACGATCTATGGCTTTCACGGCTTATTACGAAAAATAAATAGAGTATTTACCTTAAAAAAGAGATACTTTTCCTTTTTCAAGGAACTAGCAATAACTTTGGTAAAAAGACAAACTAAATGGTCAATTGGAATTTATACAGGCCAATCTCTTTTGGATTTCGTTTCTACAGAAAATATTTGTTGTGTTTGGTATCAAACTGCAAAATTGGATGAGGTTAATGACTAAAGCAGATGCAACAACATAAGCCACTAACACTGCGCGGCAACTTTTCTTGGACTTTCGTCGGTAATTTAGTTTATGCAGCTTGCCAGTGGGGAATGTTGGTGATACTGGCTAAATTTGGCAGTCCAGAGATGGTAGGAAAGTTTACCTTAGGGCTGGCGATAACAGCACCTATAATCATGTTTACAAATCTTCAGTTGCGAATTGTCCAAGCAACAGATGCCAGAAAACAGTATTCTTTTAGCGATTACTTGGGGCTAAGACTAATCTCGACAGCTTTAGCACTTGCGATCATTACGGTTATTAGTTTGTTAGGCGGCTTTCGATGGGAAACATCTCTAGTTATCTTCTTGATGGGTTTGGCAAAGGCATTCGAGTCTATTAGCGACATATTTCATGGACTGATTCAGCAGCACGAACGCATGGATCGGATTGCAATATCGTTGATCATTAAAGGCCCTCTATCACTGCTACTACTGGGCATTGGAGTATATATGTCTGGCCATATTCTGTGGGGTGTACTTGGGTTAGTCTTTGCTTGGGCAGTGGTGTTGCTAAGTTACGACATTCGTAGTGGTATCTTGATGCTACACAGGTCACAATTGCAACCGCGTTGGCATCGAAAAACCCTAGTAAAGCTGGTATGGCTCTGTTTGCCTCTGGGGTTGGTGATGATGCTAATTTCACTCAATACCAATATTCCCCGCTACTTTATTGAGCGATATTTAGGTGAGCGTGAATTGGGGATTTTTGCAGCCATTGCCTACCTGATGGTGGCAGGAAACATAGTAGTAAATGCCCTAGGAGAGTCAAGCATTTCTAGGCTAGCTAAGTATTACGCGGCTAAAGATGCTATTGCTTTCCATACACTCCTACTCAAGCTGGTAGGAATCGCTGCCTTATTGGGCGGAACAGGTGTTTTCATAGCTGTTGTAGCTGGACGTCAGATCCTGACTCTTCTGTATCGACCTGAATATGCCGAGCAAACAAATTTGTTTGTCTGGTTGATGGTTGCAGCTGGAATTAACTATGTATCGTCTTTCCTGAGCTATGGAATGACGGCATGTCAGTACTTTCGCATCCAAATGCCTTTGTTTGTGATTGTACTAACTATCTCAACGATAACCTGTCTATGGCTGCTACCCAGTTTGGGATTGTTAGGGGCAGCGATCGCACTAGTTATTGCAACTATTGTCCAAACAATTTTTAGTTTAGGAGTTATCTTCTATGCACTACACAAACTCTAGAGATATCCAGAAGGTCGATGAGCATTCAATACGTATCCTCCATATTGTTGCAGGGATGAACAAGGGTGGAATCGAAACCTGGCTAATGTACATTTTGCGGCACATTGATCGCGATCGCTTCCAGATGTATTTTCTGGTTAACACAGCCCAGCCCGGCCCTTACGATGAAGAAATCCGTGCCCTTGGTAGCAAGGTTATTCTATGTTCTCATCCGTCACAATCCTGGTTGTACGCTCCTAATTCCAAACGTATCTAACACGAGTACGCAGCAGGACTACCTTGTGTGTTCTCAAACTCATAATATTGGTACAAATTAATGTCAAATGTGATCATTAAAAAAACATTAAATCAGGATTTTTGGAATAACGTAATTCTTTTACCTATTGACTTAATTTTGATTTTTTGTTCGACATTTCCTGGAGAAAATAAAACGGTGTATGAAATTCCTTTATTTTTTGTTTTTTGGACAATAATTTTTGTCCTGAGAAGAAACTTTATTTTAAGCCCAGCAGAAATTTCGGCTCAAATATTCATTTTTCTCGCTCTCTTACCTATTTTTATTCAATTTTATCAATATAATTTTGACTATTATTTTGGCGCTATATCAGGAATTCTATATGTTAATAGTCTTGTTTTTGGCACTCATGTAATCGAGCGATTGCTCAGTAATAGTCCAGGTTGTAAGATAGTTCGATGGCTACCTGCCATTACACTAATTTTTCTTGGAGTATTATCTCAACAGTTTTCTGGAAACGAGCCAAGACAATCCTTTATATTTGGGCCCAATATTTACTACAGAATTATTGGAACTATTTTCTTGCTAAATCTCGTATTGGTTCATGAAAATTACTCTAGTAAGAAAGAAAAAGTTTCAATTCTTAGCTTAATAACTACAATCTTTTGTTTAACCATTGCATTATCTCTAATGGTTAAAACAGGTTCTAGAGGTGCAACAGTAGTAGGAGTTTTTATGACATTATCTTTTCTTTACACAGTACTACATATCAGATTGAATTGGCTAAAGTTTGCTAGTATAGCTATAATATTTTCTCCTTTTGTACTCGCTATAAATTCAAGTTTTTCTAAATCTATTATTGATTCTAGAGTATTTTGGTTTTATGACCGTGGTGCCTCCTCTAGTTCTATTGCAGTCAGGGAAGGATATTGGCAAAATTTGACATCTTTTTTTATAAAAGATAATTTTTTATTCGGAGAAGGAAGCCAATATATATATTCCTATCCTCACAATATTTATCTAGACCTGCTATATAATGGCGGCTTTTTACCCTGTGTTATTCTTATAGGATTTACTGCAATGTATGGAATACTTTTATGGAAAGGTAAATTAAATAGAAACTGGAAAATTATAACTATAATTTGTTCACCAATTTATATAGGTTCTCTATTGTCTGGAACATTATATGACAACTATTCAATTATAAGCCTAATATTAGCACTACCAATTTTGATACAAAACCAAGTTCCTACTATAGCTACAAAAAATCAAAGGGTCTAATAAAGATTCAAATCTATAGTTTGAACAGGAGAGAATCAATTTTATGTATGAATTTGATTTGTTGATACATACCTTCCGTTTTGAAGGACATCCAATAGCAGTATTAGAGGCTTTATCTTATGGAATACCTTGTCTACTCACACTTGGTACTAATATTGCAGGTGAAGTGGAAGCGGCTGGGGCTGGATGGTCTGTGGAAGATACTCCAGCAGCGATCGCTAAACGGATGCAAGATGTTTTAGCCGCGCGATTAGAATTCCCAAAAAGAGGACAGGCGGCACAAAATTTAGTAGAAGAAAAATATTCCTGGAACCAGATTGGCAAGCAGTCACTTCGAGAATATTTCAACTTATTGCATCCAAATTACAAAATTACAGATGTAAGTGTTAAGTCAAATAATTCTCTAGAGGTTCAACGTTGATGGATACTCGTACCTTAATTTATTTACATCAATATTTTTCTATTCCCACAGTTTCTGGAGGCACAAGATCCTGGGAGTTTTCGACTCGTCTTGTCCAAGATAAATGGCAAGTTTGTATGTTTTGCGGTGACTCGGAAATTCATGGAATTCCCGCCGTTAATATCCTGAAATTGTTCAACACCAAAAATGTTAGTTTTAAATTAAATGTTATTCCTTTGAAGTACAGTAATTACATGAGCTTCTCGCGGAGAATTTTGGCATTTTTGAGTTTTGCTGTTCGGTCTTCTTTACAAGTCCTGCGAGAAGAAAAAGCTGACCTCACTTTTGCTACTAGTACACCGCTTACTATTGCAATACCAGCTTTATTGCGAAAATGGTTGCATGGCACTCCTTATGTTTTTGAAGTCAGAGACCTCTGGCCAGAAATGCCAATAGCTATGAAAGCTGTACGCTCACCACTAGCTATATTTTTGGCTCGGCAATTAGAACTGATAGCTTATCAAAATGCTTCTCATATTGTGGCGCTTTCTCCTGGCATGAAAGAAGGCATCGTCAAACAGGGTATTCCTGCTGAGAAAGTAGAAGTGATTCCTAATGCTTGCGATAATGTACGTTTTAACATTTCAGAAACAATTGGATTAGAGTTTCTCCGTCAGCATCCCGAATTATCTGGCGGGCCTTTGATTGTTTACACTGGTACATTCGGGCATATAAATGGAGTCAACTACTTGGCTTATTTAGCAAGTCACATGAGAAATATCATACCTGAAGCTAAATTTCTGGTGGTTGGTTCAGGTGCCTGTGAAAGTGAAGTCAGAGAAGCTAGTAGTCAATTAGGGATTTTGGAAAAAAACTTCTGGATGTGGCCACCTATTCCTAAAGCTGAAATGCCAGCACTCCTTTCTGCATGTACCGTTGCCACCTCCTTGTTTAAGCCGATTCCTGAGATGGAGCATAATTCAGCTAATAAATTCTTTGATGCGCTAGCAGCAGGTCGCCCAGTCGTAATTAACTATGGCGGTTGGCAAAAAGAAATTCTCGAACAGTCTGGTGCTGGTATTAGCATTTCTAGCAACGATCCAAAAGTTGCTGCAATTCAACTTGCAAAATTTTTAAATAGCTCTGAGTGCTTGCAAAGCGCTCAGGCTGCTGCAAGAAAACTTGCAGACACAGTATTTGATCGGGATATTTTGTACAAGAAACTAGCAAATGTTTTTCAGAAGGTTTTAAATGAAACGCATTCTGGCATTTAAAAAGTGGAAACATTGGTCGAAAATAAAATTCTTACGTTGTGCTGATAAGTTACTAGCAGCCGTTGGAATTGTTGTTGCATCCCTCGTCTTTACGGCAACAAATACAGAAGTTGTTGGACAAGATATATACCCTAAGAGTAAGCAATTTCCGCTAGGACTATACTCCATACACGAAGCACAAGATATGCAGAGAGTGCGGCAATTCGGATGGAAAATCGCCCAGACATATCATTTTACCCCTTCTTTTCTTGAGACTGTAGCTAAGGGTAAGATGCTTGCTCTTGCCAGCCTGCCAGGTAAATCTGAGCCGATACCAGAAGTGCAAGCGGCAAAGAAGATAACTGCTCTTGCTAAGAGCGATCGAGTAGCGTGGTGGGAATTTCCTGAAGAACGGCGCTATTGGAGAGATGGAGAAATGGCGATAGTCACCAATTATGCGAGTTGGACACGCAAATATGACCCAAAAAAGCGACCAAATTATATGTACATCCCCGGTCACTATGATGCTACAAGTGTCCAGCAGTATGTACCTTATTTGGATATCATTCCCTCCAGCGTTTACACAAACTATATAGGGGTGCCACATGCATGGGTGCGATGGCGGATGGAAACCACACTAAAGGCGATCAAGCTAGCACAAGCCACGATAGGCCCAGATTATCTGAATGGAGAAAAAACTCCTGTAGCAATTCTGGAACTTTTTCACGAATCTGGCAATGCGATCGCCACAAACAAAGGGGCATACCACGACTTTTGGCAGTCTATTGTGTCTGGTGCTAGAGGGATTCTAATTTTTTCTTACTGGCATGAGCGTGACCATCCAAGTCTAGAAAGTGTTTTGCAGACATATCATAAGGCTGCTGGAGAGATCGTAGGGCCAGAGCAATTGGGCTCGGCTATTTTGTATGGCACGAGGCTAGATAATGTGAGCTTTAAGATTGTCGCTGGCCCAGCAAGGACAGAGGAGTTTTACACCTATGGCATGGAGCATCCACTCAGCTTTCCCTCTATTAATTTGCTGACAACTGTTTGGAATCAATTTACTTACATTATTGCCGTCAACTCAGCAAATGAACCTGTTTCTGTTAGTTTTACTGGTCTGTCTAATACATCCACTAAAGCAACTGTTCTATTTGAAAACAAGAAAGTTTCGCTTAAAGATGGAGTATTAAATGCCGAATTTCAACCACTTGGCGTACATATCTTCAAAATTCCTAGCAACAAAGTATTGAAAAGGGAAAACTAAAGTATCTACGCTCAATTTCCGCGATGAAACTGATAGATATTGATTCCTGATTTTCATCTTTAAAAAAATGAAAACTACAGCTATGAACAGCAACTATTTACAAAAACATTTTTTTATAAAAAACAGCAGATTAATCAAGTCTATATTAGATAGATTTGTAGCAGCAATCGCCCTTTTAGCTCTTTTTCCGGTGATATTGATAATTGCGATCGCTATTTATTTCCGCATGGGTTATCCAGTTATTTTTATCCAACCCCGTCCCGGTAAAAATGCTCGTATTTTCAATTTTTACAAGTTCCGCACTATGACGGATGAATGTGATGCCAAAGGCAATCTTCTCCCTGATGAGAAACGCCTCACGCCTTTTGGTGAATTTCTTCGTCAAACCAGTTTAGACGAACTCCCTCAGTTGTGGAATATTCTCAAAGGTGACATGAGTTTTGTGGGGCCTCGCCCTTTATTGGTTAGCTATCTTGACCGTTACACACCTGAACAAGCACGCCGTCATCAAGTGAAACCAGGCATCACAGGTTTAGCACAAATTAAAGGCCGCAACGCTATTGGTTGGGAAAAAAAGTTTAACCTTGATGTCTGGTATATCGATAATTGGAGTTTGTGGTTGGACGTGAAGATTTTTTTTCTTACGGTGTTCAAAGTATTAGAACAAAATGGAATCGACCAAAAAGGTCACATCTCCTCTGAAGAATTTAAAGGTTAACTTAAGGAAAATTAAATGATTAAAATTTTCAGCCCACATCTAGATCGAGCGCAACTAGAACTTTTACCAACTGCTCAAGATGTTGCTTTTTACGAAGAACACGGTTGGTATATCTCCAAAAAAGTCATTCCTGATGAAATGATTGATGCAGCCATTTTAGCTAGCGAAAAATTCTATCTTGGAGAGCGAGATGCAAAGCTTCCTTCTAGTACAGGTTATAGCAACTGGAAGCTAGGAGATGAGAATGCTATTCGTAATAACGAATTCGTTTCTTTGCAAAATAATGTCCTCCGAGAGTTCGCACTTCAGCCAATTATTGGAGCAATTGCTGCTAGGCTAACTAAAAGCAAAGGTATTCGCTTATTTGAAGACCAGTTAGTTTATAAAGCTCCACACAGTCAAAATGGTAAAGGGGTAGTTGGCTGGCATACAGACAGTGCTTACTGCTCTACCTGTACTTCAGATAAGCTACTCGCGGCTTGGATTCCTTTTCATGACTGCGATGAGTCTAGAGCGCCGCTAGTTGTCATTGATGGTAGTCACAAATGGTCTGGTAACGAACATTTACGCTACTTCAACCAGCAAAATCTTAAAGATATAGAACAAAAATTTGCCCAAACAGGACGCAAGATTATCGAAGTTCCTATGATTTTAGAAAAAGGGCAAATGAGTTTTCATAACTGTAGAACTATTCATGGCAGCTATCCTAATTACAGCGATTTATTTCGTTTAGCAATAGCTGTACATCTCCAAGATGATGACAACCGCTATCAAGCTTTTTGGAATCCCCCAGGTAAACGCATTCATCACTTCCTTGACAGTATTTGTCGCAAACTGCCAAATGGCAATCCAGATTATAGTGATCCAGCAATATTTCCTGTTTTGTGGTCAGCAAAAGATAGATAGCAAATACTCAAATATAGCCAAATAAATTGGGAAAATTACATGAATTTGCAAGTACAAATAATTGAATTAACAAATGATTTATGGTTAAAAACATTGCGAGAAATCCGCCATGATTTTTACCATTTGCCTGAGTACAGCTATTTAGAGTCTAAAAGAACTGATACTATCCCCGAAGCTATATTAATAACTGAAGGTGAAAAAAAGTTTTTTGTGCCTTATTTGCTCAGGAAATGTAATGATATCCTCTTTGAAGGACTACAATCAGCAGATATTTTTGATGTTGTTTCCCCCTATGGCTATCCGGGAATCTTGCTCAGTGAAGCAGCTCTTAACACACCAGGATTTCTAGATGCTGCTCTAGATATCATGAAGCAGGAATTTCACTCTAGGGGGATATGCTGCGCTTTCTTTCGTTTACATCCAATTCTCAATGAGAGTTTCACCAAAGTCTCTCAACCGGAAACTTTGAAACTTACAGGCGAAACAGTCTCAGTTGATTTGAGGCTTTCTAACTTGTGGACTCACACCAGAAAGGGTCATCGTAGCACAATTAACAAGTGTAAGCGCCTCGGAATGATTGCCAAGATGGTTCCATTCCAAGATTATTTGGACGAATTTGTTGCAATCTATGAAGAAACCATGAAACGTGTCAATGCAACGACAGGATACTACTCTTTTAATTCCGAATATTTTACTCAAATGAATGATTTGTTAGGTGTTAGTCTTCATCTATGCATTGTTGAACACGAACATCAGATAGCTTGTGTTGGTTTATATACAGAATGTTGTGGAATTGTGCAAAGCACACTTGGGGGAACAAGAAATCAGTTTGTTCATTTATCACCAGGTAGTTTAGAAACCGACTATGCAAGATATTGGGCACAGGAACGCGGGAATGAATTTTTGCATTTGGGGGGTGGAGTTGGTAGTTCAACTGAGGATAGTTTATATATTTTTAAAGCGGGTTTCTCTCAACTAACTCACAAGTTTTTAACATTACGCTTAATAATTGATGAGGAAAAATATTATAAATTGGTGAACTTAAGAGCGAAAGTTATAGGTAAAACAGCATCAGAATTATTGGAATCAGACTTTTTTCCTGCTTATCGTTCACATTGAATGACCACGCTCGGAAAATTATGCTTTTCATCTCTCATATTGGTTAAGCAATTAAGCTTGATAATGCTTCTAGTATTTAAGTTTTGAAAATTTACATAAATCATAGTCAATGAAAATTCAACAACCATCCGTTTTAATTCCCGATCCATGCAACAATCCTCTTGCGTACTATGCAATACGCTGTCTTAAACAAGCTAATAGTGAATTTAATATAAATGTGATTGTTTCCTCTGGCCAAATATTAGATCACAATGAATGGTTATATTTTTACAAGTATTCGGCATATATTGATAATTTAGTTGTTTCGGAAAATAGCATGAATTCACTAGAGTATTTAGATGAGGTAATTAGGATAATCGAAACTCAAGGAATAAATCTTATATTTCCTGCTTCCGAAGAAGGCTTTAAGTTTGTTTCACAATATAGATATGAATTGTCAAAATTTTGTAGAATAGTGGCATTACCAAGTGAAGAAAATTTAGATGCAGCATTTGACAAATGGAAGTTGTACCTTTTATTGCAAAAGCATAATATTCCAACACCTGAAACAGTTTTGCTTAAAGAGATTGAGAATATTAGCCAATTTAATTATCCTGTAATACTCAAACCAGTTGATGGAAGTGGTGGAAAAAATATACAAAAATTTGATTCTTTAGAAGAAGAAAATTTTCAGGCTATTTGTAACTATCCCAACGATGCATATATTGTTCAAAAATATGTACCTGGTCATGACATAGGTTGTAGTGTTCTTTGTCAGGATGGGCAAGTTCTTGCTTACACAATACAACAGCAATTAGGATTAACAGAAGGATTTACTCCCAAAATTGACAAATTGAAGTTTGTTCATGATTCTGCTGTTATTGATATAGTCACAAAAACTATGAATGTACTTAAATGGAGCGGTGTTGCTAATTTAGATTTAAGATATAATTCTCAGACAGGACAAATTAATGTTATTGAAATCAATCCACGGTTTTGGCAATCTCTAATGGGTTCTCTCTCAGTTGGTGTAAACTTTCCGTATATTTTATATTTACTATCAAATAACATCAGTTTTGAGAGAATTTCCTATGAAGAAAAATATTATGCTAAATTCCATAGGTTTATTCAAGATGCTTTTAACGGCTCTTTAGAATATAGTTTATCTGATACAAATGTTAAATATTTTTTATCAGATCCAAGTAGTATATTCCATTTTTTATTTAATAAGCTGATAAAACAGAAGTTACTTCAAAATGTGAAAAGTATATTTTATCTGCAATTTCATAAATTACAAAATGTTAAATAACAAGTAAGTGTAAAAGTTTTTAAGATCATCAGGAATACTTTGAATAATTTCTCATGAAAAAATCTGAATTGTTGCAGACTTATCAGATAATCCAAACTACTGAAAATAATCATGACTAAACCAATCTTGCTCTCGACTCCACACATGGGCGATCGCGAGCTAGAACTCATCAAAGAAGCTTTTGATACTAACTGGATTGCACCAGTAGGCCCACACGTAAATGCTTTTGAGCAAGAATTTTGTCAAGAAACTGGGGCTGGGTATGCGGCGGCTGTTAGTTCTGGTACAGCAGCTCTGCATTTGGCTTTACGGTTAGTAGGTGTCCAGTCTGGAGATGAAGTTTTTTGCTCTACCCTGACATTTATAGCTACCGCCAATCCAATTGCTTACTTAGGAGCAAAACCAGTATTTATTGATAGCGATCGCACTTCTTGGAATATGAATCCTGACTTATTGCAGGAAGCCCTAGAGAACCGCGCACGTTTTGGCAGATTGCCTAAAGCAGTGGTACTTGTGCATCTGTATGGTCAAAGTGCAGATATCGATCCCATCCTGAAAGCTTGCAATCAATATGATGTTCCTTTAATTGAAGACGCAGCTGAAGCTTTAGGTGCTAGCTACAAAGAGCGTTCCCCCGGAACTTTTGGGCGCATTGGCATTTACTCCTTCAATGGCAATAAAATCATCACTACCTCCGGCGGCGGGATGTTGGTTTCCGACGATCCACAATTGGTAGCAAAAGCCCGTTTCTTAGCAACCCAAGCACGTGATTCATCTCCCCATTACCAACACTCGGAAATTGGTTACAACTACCGCCTTAGCAATGTTTTAGCTGGTATTGGTCGCGGTCAATTACATCTTTTGAGTGAGCGAGTGGCAGCTAGAAGACGCAACTTTAAGATTTACCAACAGGTTTTAGGAAATCTTCCAGGCATAGAATTTATGCCGGAAGCTATTTTTGGCCGTGCTACTCGCTGGTTAACCTGTTTAACAATCGATCCAGCAACTTTTGGAGCAGATCGAGAACAAGTCCGCATCGCACTTGCCGCACAGCAAATTGAAACTCGTCCTGTATGGAAGCCTTTGCATCTTCAGCCTGTGTTTGCTGAGTGTGAATATATTGGAGATACAGTAGCTAAAGATTTATTTACACACGGTCTTTGCCTACCTTCGGGATCTAATCTCACAGACGAAAATTTGGAGCAAGTGATTAGTGAAATTCTAGCAGTTCGCCATAATAGTTCTAAAACTCATACTTATATGTCTTTATCTAATCAGTAGATTGGTTTGACAAATTATCTATCTTATTTGTTTTGCTTGTTTGTAATATTGAGTCATTCAAGCTTAATTACATCAATCATCAAAAATTCAATTGAAATTTATGGAATCTCAAACAGAAAGCATTATTACATTTAATACATATTTGCAAATTTTGAAGCGCCGATGGTTGTCTTTTATAGTAATATTTTTCCCAGCTTTGCTAATTTCATTGCTACCTTTGCTATTAAGGCAACCTAAGTATATGGCAGAGGGAAAGCTGCTGTTTCACAAAACAAATATAACTTCTTCCCTAACGGGAGTAGGAGCAGAAATAAACAAGCTAGAATCAGTATCTCAGGATCAAACTAATCCTTTAAATACAGAAGCAGAAGTTATACGCTCTATACCTATAGCGCAAAAAGCTATAAAAAAACTTAACTTGAAGGACGACAAAGGAGAGCTTATAAAACTCCAGGCTTTTCTTAAAAAATTGACTGTGAATAATATTAATGGAACTGATATTTTATTAGTATCTTATCAAGATACTAATCCGGAAATTGCAACAGAAGTTGTTAATAAATTGATGGATGCTTATTTAGAATATAATATATCAGCTCAGAGGAATCAAACTACGGCTGCGCGCAAATTTTTAGAAAAACAGATGCCGAATGCAGAATTAACTGTTCTAAAAGCAGAAGCCGAGATAGCAAAGTTTAAAGAAAACTATAGAAGTGTTTCCCTGCCAGAAGAAGCAAGTAAGGCAGTAGAAAACATTGCAGATTTACAAAAGAAATTTGGTGAAGCTCAATCAAGAATTGCCGATGTCGATGCACAGTCTAAAGAAATCCGCGAACAATTGGGTATGAACTCTCGGCAGGCAATGATTAAGACTTCCCTTAGCCAAATTTCAGGTGTACAAGATATTCTTAAAGAAATTCAACAATTAGAGTCGCAACTTACACTCAGGCGAACTGTTGTAAAAGACACCCATCCGCAAATTCTAGATTTAGAAGACAAGTTAAAGTCTTTAAAAGAGCTACTGCAACAACGCATAAAAAAAGTTACAGGAACGCATAAACTACAACTAAATCAAAACTATGAATTAGGAGAGCTACAACAGCAACTCTCAGCGAAGCTTATAGAATTAGAGTCAACCCATCTAGGTTTAGAAAGCCAAGCTGCTGCTTTATCTAACTTACAAGCTAGCTACAAACAACGTTTGAGTTATCTTCCGAGATTAGAACAACAACAACGCCAGTTAGAACGTAAAGCACAAGTCGCACAATCTACTTATTTACTTTTGCAACAAAAGCTAGAAGAAAGCCGTTTAGCGGAAAATCAAAACTTAGGTAATGCAATTATCCTATCCGAAGCTCAAGTTCCTCAAGAGCCTATTTCTTCTCCTTTTATGCTTGTGAGTGCTTCTTTGCTGGCTATCCTGGCTACTTTAGTGGCTATCTTTATTTTGGAAGCAACAGATAAATCAATTAAGACTGTTGATGAGACCAAAAGTTGTTGGGATTGACCTTTTTTTAATTAAAAATTAAAAATTAAAAATTAAAAGTTAAAAATTAAGGAGGATAATATTTTTTAATTTGGGGTACAAGCCCCCACTGAATTTTTGATTCATTGGTCTACAATCAGTGGTGGGTAAAAGCCCCGACTGATTGCAATTTTTAATTAATAATTTTTAATTGGAGCGTTCGCGGTAGCGTCTCGTAGAGAAGCGACTTGACTTCATTAGGGATTATTCTTTCTTTGAGTAATACCATTTCACGAATATTACTGAATTCTAAATGCAAATTTCAGAATCAATTTTATGGATCTGTCTAAGTAGAAAATTCCAACCGATGTGCAGTACCATTATCCACAAAAGTCTGTTCACCAACGCCGACTAATTCCACAGTGGTTTCACGCGTTATAGGTGAGAACTCACCTTCTCTGGCTGCAATCTCAACAATGGTTCTTTGCTGCTCGGAATAAACACGGTAAGTTGTGGTGCAAAAGGCTCCTGTTTTGTACTCAAAAGTATGACCATCATCTTCATAAAGGGTAAACTCACCAACGCCCTTCCAAATCCGCAGTCTCATTTGGTTTATGGGATGTTCATCTACATATTGCATTACTGGTGCGATCGCAATAATCGAGCCAGCACGAACATATAACGGCATTTTCTCCAGTGGCGCATAAGCAAGAATGTGAGTTGGCCCTGTGAATGTCTCCCCGCTCCACCAATCATACCAACAACCTTCAGGCAAGTACACAGCACGATGTTCAACGCCTGGACGGTAAATTGGTGCTGCGAGTAACGAGGGGCCAAGCATTACTTGATCGGCAAGAGAAAAGGTTTTTGGGTCATTGGGGAAATCATACAGAAGTGGGCGAAGAATTGGTGCGCCAGTAGTTGCAGCTAACCAAAAAAGACTGTAAATATAAGGTAGTAGCTGATAACGGAGTTCAATATACTCGCGGCAAATTTTTTCGATGCGATCGCCAAATACCCAAGGCTCATGCTGTGCAGTAGTTAATGCTGAATGCCCACGCATCAAGGGGTAAAGCATTCCTAGCTGCATCCAACGCGCATATAGTTCAGCCGTAGCATTCCCCGCAAACCCCCCAATATCACTACCAACAAAGGGAATGCCCGATAGACCCAGGTTACAAAGCATTGGTATGGACATTTCCAAGTGTTCCCACAGAGATTGATTGTCTCCTGTCCAGATAGCTGACCAGCGTTGAATGCCGGCATATCCAGAGCGCGTCAATATAAAAGAGCGTTCAGTCGGACGAGATATTTTCGCTCCTTGATAAGATGCCTGTGCCATCATTAGCCCATAAAGATTGTGAACTTCCTTGTGGGTGGTTATTTCCTTAATTGGCCCCTGTGGTGCATCAAGGGGAAAGGAAATTTTGTTACCAGGGTCGCCGAATGGACGGTCATCAAGTGCGGGTTCATTCATGTCGTTCCAGATGCCGGCAACACCAATATCAGTCAAACTTTTTTGCCAATTTCCCCACCAATCTCTAACTTCAGGACGTAGGTAATCAGGAAAGACAGCCTTGTCTGGCCAAACATAGCCGTGGAACAATTGACCATTAGTTTTTCGGATGAAATAGTTGTTGTTTAATCCCTCGTCAAAGACTTTGTAATCTGCTTCTGGCTCGTATTTGACTCCCGGATCAACAATCGTCACTACTTTAAATCCATCTTGTTTGAGATTGTGGATTAATTTTTGAGGGTCAGCAAATCGCTTGGGACTCCAGGTAAAAACCCTATAGCTATTCATATAGTCAATATCTAAATGAATAACATCACAAGGAATGCGACGCTGACGAAATTCATCAGCTAGTTTTCCTACTATATCTTGTGACTCATAACTCCAGCGACATTGGTGATAACCTAATGACCATCGAGGTGGCAAAGGCATCCGTCCAGTTAGCTGGGTGTAAGTCTGGATAATTTTCGCAGGTTCAGGCCCATAAATAATGTAGTAATCTAGTTCACTTCCCTGAGTTTCCATCTGCCAGACTCCAGGCTGCTGTGCGCCCAGATCAAATCGGCTCCAATAAGTAGTATTAAAAAAAAGTCCGTATCCCAATCCAGGACGCAAGGCGATGAAAAAAGGAATGGCCTGATACATACTGTCTGTCATGATGCCGTAATCGATCGCATCTGATGCCCAGTTGGTTTTCACTTTTGATCGCTGATCTAGTAAACCAGTCGGTTCACCAAAACCATAGAAATGTTCGTCAGATTCAATCCGTTTCCACCCAGCAACCTCCCCTGTGCGCCACCCCATCCCTAAGTCTGTATCTTGTGCAAAAGGCTGTCCTGCTGAGTCAAAACACTGGATACGACACGGATTGCGGGACACGACAATACACAATTGCTCAGTTTCAATTTCTATAGTCTCTGCTTTTTCCCGCACTTCAAACGGCACATTAGGCCATTCTTCATCCGCAAGTGCAACTGCCCACGATCGCCTAGAGAGAAATTCACCACTTGGGGCCATCCTTACCCGAATTAAGTTTGGTGCTAGCACACTAACTATTAGACAGGGGCCGCCGCATAGCAAGAGGATATGGCGTTCATTCTGTTGTATTGCTTGTACTGCTCCCAGGATTGACCAAGGCGCTTCAGTTGTGTGCAGTTGTCCAAAGTATTGTGGCATAATTTCTGATTTCAAGATAACTATTTTACCCAATTGAGATTCACATAAACTACTACTCAAAAGCGTGTATCTTTAGGCATAGCGTATATTGAACTTTATTTATTACTTTCCTAGGCAATCAAAGCCGCGCTTTGGAGCCAGAAATACTAATGTCTGCGATCGCAGACATTACTACCGTTACCCAGAGAAACAATGGTGTTCCTCATTCCCTCCAAGAGCGAGATTACCCGTTTCTATATGGATACAAAATTCTAATCAAAGTCTCAAGGTGGATGAAGCTATGAGCTAAATTTGTTACTGTTGGCTGAAAATTACAGTTGAGTAAATTTGATGAGTGTTCGAACAGTGCGCTCCTACGCTTTCCTATCAATTGGGGCAGCAGTTGTTACTATTGCTTTGAAGTTTGGGGCTTATCTGCTAACCGGATCGGTAGGGTTGCTTTCGGATGCAATTGAATCGTGTGTGAATCTGGCCGCAGCATTGGTAGCACTGTGGGCAGTAACTTATGCTGCCAAACCAGCTGATGCAGAACACACCTTTGGGCATTCTAAAGCGGAATATTTTTCCAGTGGAGCAGAAGGTGCATTGATTATAGTTGCAGCTATCAGTATTGGAGTTGAAGCTTGGGGAAGATTACTGCATCCAGAAGCGATCGCTCAAGTGGGATTGGGGTTGACTCTATCAGTGTTGGCAACAGCAGTCAATGGTGTAGTTGCTTTTGTCTTGCTAAAAGCAGGACGACGTTTGCGTTCGATTACACTGCGAGCTGATGCTCACCACCTATTTACTGATGTCTGGACTTCGGGTGGTGTGATAGTGGGAATCTTTTTAGTTCAGGTAACAGGCTGGCTAGTACTTGACCCAATCATCGCTTTGTTGGTAGCAGTCAATATTGTCTGGACAGGATTTCGTTTGCTACGAGAAAGCTTTTTTGGATTACTGGATACTGCCTTGCCTATTGAAGAAATAGAGACAATCCGGGTTATTCTCAGTAAATATGAACGCCAAGGTATCCAGTTCCATGCAGTGCGTTCTCGGATTGCTGGAACACGTCGGTTTATTTCCTTTCATGTTTTAGTACCTGGAGTATGGACAGTGCAGCAAGGACATGATTTATGCGAAGCAATTGAGTTGAGCATCATTCAAGCATTGCCAAAAAGCAGCATCACAACTCATCTGGAACCATTAGAAGACCCTGTATCCTGGGACGATCAGGAATTGGAGCGGACTAGTAAACAATGACATGAATCACTTGCAAGCACTGTTCAAAAGGTTAAATAATAGGTGAACCACCTTCTAAACACAAAACAGCCACCTCTGCTCCATTCAACGATCCAACATCAGCAGGGTTTTTTGAATAAGTGTATGTATGAGGCGGTAGCTCCTAGGGACGAAAAAAAGCAAGTACCTCTGGGAATCTGCATAATTCTTTACCTAATTACACAGAAGTTACAGTTAGTAACTTCTGTGTAATTAGTAATTTTAAAAATTTTAACTATCTCCTTAACTGTCTTAACTGTCTTAACTGTCCGCTTAACTGTCTTAAATGTCTTAAATGTCTGTTTAGCTATCTTAACCATCCGCTTAACTGTCCGCTTAACTGTCTTAACTGCTATTGCATTTTGTAGATAAAGCTGAGATGATTTGTAGGTTGAAGTTGAGCCTGTTCTTTAAAATGCAGTTATTAAATTAAAAATTAGTCTATTTTAATAAATCTATTGTAATGAAAGTTTTGTCCGATATTAAATAGCAGGAATAACCATAAATATTATCTCATAAGAAATCCCTAATCCACTCCAAAAAACTATAGAGGTCACACCCATAAAAATATAAAATGCTTGTCATTAATGGAGGCGGTATCGGGGCAATTGTACTAGCATAAATACAAAAGCGAATACTAAAGATTATTTTTAGTTTGTTAGATTTAATTGCTGATATTTAAACCGGAGGTATTCTTACAATCAGACTAACAGAATTTTATTAAACTTAAACAAATCTCATACATTTCCGAGCCCTGAATATAGTATTGAAAATCTCATTAAAAATATCAGTACAGGAATGAGATATTTTACGAGCTATTATTTAAACATATAGTTTCTTCAATAGAGAATATATTATCCCCATGAAAATATTTCTCTGAATTAGATACTTAAGTAGTGTTTTCATCAGCATCCAAGTGTAAGGATTTTAGGTAATTATTATAATGGATGACATAGTTAAAAAACTTGCTGGTCTGGGTCTTCCTGGTGTAATACTCGTGATTCTAACGGTAACAACAGGGGGGAGTTCTGCTGCGGTTGCAGCTATTCTGACAGCCTTGGGAGGGCCGTTTGGCATCGTCGGAGGTATAGCCCTGCTAGGTCTAGTAACTTTGGTAGGAGATACTGTAACGGGATATGGAATTGAAGCCATTCTTAAAGGCATCTATACAGAACGTAGCAAAACCGAATCTGTGATATTTCTCCTCAAAGAAATTCAAGGTTTACCGATTACAGAGGAGCTAAAAATAAAACTAAAAAATCAACTTAGCGTAGCAATGATTACTGATACTAAAGAAGTTCGATATCTAAAAAAAATTGAAATTATTGAGGAATAGTTTTTATATAAACTGTAAAATTGTCAACATTTAGGTTGACCATGTACAGCAAAATAATACTATTTTTATCAAAAGGGGACTTTAATAAGGATATAAAAGCTAATGCAATTACATAATTATAATCAGCTTTTAGAAAATTCAAGTCATTTAAGTTTTAAATATTATCATGAAATTGAAGCCCCTATTGAAGAAATTGCAGGCGTAGAAGTTTATTATGCAGCAGCTTATGCCATCCGAGCCACTGGAAGTAATACCGATCAATTAGACATCTTTTTTAGTCCAAAACTTTTTAATGATGAGAGTTTAGTGAGTCTCATAAAAGAAATTCACCCTCGAATTGTGAACAGTCTGAGAGTAAATCCCGATTATTTGATTCCAGTAGATAAAGAAATTATTCCTAAAACTGCAATTGGCAAAATTCAGCGATCGCAACTTAGCCAGCGCTTTAATGCAGGTGAGTTTAAAGCAATCATTAAACAGATTGATATATTACTGGGTAATGCCAATACTATTTCTAACTAGTTCTACCGTAAATTATGAAAGCAAAATTACAAATTTATTTTTTTGTGGAGATTAAAATATTGTGATAAACCAGATATATAGCCAATCAGTACTAACATTTGATGGTCAAGATGATTACATAGATTTTGGCAAAAACGATTTTGATGGTGTTTTTGCTCAAGGAAGTTCAGCCTTTACAATTTCAGGATGGGTGAATCCTCATCAACTAACAGATAAAGCCACCACTTATGGAACGCGCAACGTTTTTTTCGCTCGTTCTTCAGATCGATATAGTGATAATTTTGAGTTTGGCATCAGTGAATCAGGAAACCTAGATGTATACATTGATGAGAATGTTGAAAAGTTTATCAAACCCTTTGGTAATGGAGAGTTAACTGTCGGACAATGGCACTTTTTTGCTATTGTTTTTAATAAGGGTCAAGTAAGTATATACCTTGACGAACATGAGTACTTTGGCTACTTTACAGGTGACTCTTTAAACAAAGCAACGAGTTCTGTGACTCTGGGCGCGACTTTACACAACAACATATATTTCACCGGTCAATTAGCTAACATTAGCGTCTGGAATTACCCTTGTCCCCCAGTGGAAATCCAGAGGCATCGCTATCAACCTTTAGTTGGCAATGAACAAGGATTAATCGCTTACTGGGCATTAAACGAAGGACAAGGGACAAGTGTAAAAGACCAAACTGGCAATGGCCATGATGGAAAATTGCGTGGCAATCCCAGTTGGGATGTTGCACAACTTCCCTTTGGAATTACACAATCATCCAACGAGACTGAGACACAAGATCAGACGTTGACTAATCCCGATGAGGAAAAACCATCAGAAACTGTGGTACTCGACGAAGAAAACCAGTTGATTGCAGAAGTTATCCCCATTCAAGTAACTGCGATCGCTGAAGGTGATTTGCGGCAACTATCCGTTGAGGTTCCTCCGGTTGTAGAAACTGACATCCCCACAGAGACAACAACAAAGGGAAAAAAAGGGACAAAAAGACAGACCGAAAAATCTGCAAATATTCAAACTAATCAGCCAAAGGGACAGAAATCAGAAACAGCCCAAACAGTTGCAGTCAATATCCAACAACAGGAACAACCACAAACATTAACTCAGGAGCGATCGCCAAAAACTATGAATACTAAAGCCAATTCCAAATATAAAATCCTTGCCATTGACGGAGGCGGTATTCGGGGCATTATCCCCACCATGATCCTGGCAGAAATTGAAAAGCGGACACAAAAGCCGATTTTTAGTTTGTTCGATTTAATTTCTGGCACTTCTAGCGGCGGAATTCTGGCACTCGGATTAACTAAACCCCGATTAGATTTAGAGGCCACTGATACCTCACCCACCGCCCAATATAGTGCTGAGGATCTCCTGCAAATATATATTGAGTATGGGGCTGAGATATTTTACGAGCCATTCTGGGAAAAAGTACTCGGTCAAATAGAGGATATATTCGTTCAACCAAAATATTCTTCCGAAGGAAGAGAAGAAATTATTAGGCAATATTTTGGTGATACTCCTCTAGAAAATAATCTCAAAGAAGTTTTTGTAACTAGCTACGATATCGAGCAGCGAATTCCAATATTCTTTACTAACAAACTGGAAAAACAACAGACAGAATCGAAAAAGTTTCGTAAGTTATGTGCAGGTTTTACCCTCGCAGATGCGGCATTAGCAACTAGTGCAACTCCAACTTATTTCGCTCCCTATCGCGTTTCTAGCTCCCATAATACCAACGGATTTTATACTTTAGTCGATGGTGGAGTAGTTGCTAATAATCCAGCTAATTTGGCTATTTTAGAAGCACAAATCAGTAGACAAGAAACCAAACAAGCCCTGAATATAGAGGATATCTTATTAGTATCCTTGGGTACTGGTTCCTTGACCAGTGTCTACGCTTATGATGAAGTCAAACAATGGGGACTATTACAATGGGCAAAACCACTGTTAAATATTGTACTGGACGGTGGGAGCGAAGTAGTAGCCGGAGAATTAGAACGGTTATTTGAGGCTACTAATAAAGGGAGTAAAGCTTCTTATTATCGATTCCAAACATTCCTAAAAAGCGAACTTGAAGCAATAGATAATGCCAAACTAGAAAATGTCCGACAGTTACAAACTTTAGGTAGCATACTAATTCAAGAAAGAAGTCAACAAATCGATGAGTTGTGTAGTATTTTAACAAGCTAAATCTGAGAGGATGTTTTAAAAGTTGCCTTAGCAATATCAAAAGTTTTAGTTCCCTCTAAATCACTCGATAAATTGGGAAACTTTGATTCCAGTCTCCTGCCTTTTTAGGAGAACAGAGGGAATAAATTAAGTGTCTAAAATCATAGATAAAAACTTTTAAAACAACCTTTGAGGCTTTCTGAGTAAGTATGTAAAACAACGAGGTATTGGAGTTGTGGCCAAATGGAGTCTTTAAGTAAGGCATCTTATCGGATTGTTGCCATTCCTGGAGAAGGGATTGGGCCTGAAGTAGTGGAAGCTTCCTTAAAAATTCTGCAACACGTTGCTAAACTTCAAGGATTTAGCTTACAGGTAGACTATGGCTGGCTCGGCGCAACTGCCTTTGAACAACTTGGTAGTTACTTCCCTCAAGCCACCGCCGAACTGTGCGATGGAGCCGATGGGATTGTATTTGGTGCAGTTAGTCAAGGCGGATTGCTGGAACTCCGAAAGCACTTCGACTTCTTTTGCAATCTTCGTCCAATCCTCAGCGTTAACAGTCTTGTGCATAAATCTAGTCTTCGACCAGAGAAAATTCAAGGACTTGATATTCTCATCGTTCGAGAACTAGTCAGTGGAATCTATTTTGGCCCATCTGGACGCTCTTGCGATGAACAAGGAAATTATGGATACCATACAATGCGCTATTACGATGAAGAGATTCGTCGAATTGCTCACAAAGCATTAGAAAAAGCGCAATCTCGCCGAGGATTACTGACCGTAGCTCACAAAGAAAACGCTTTACCTCATTTGCCTTGGACTCGTCTAGTTCAAGAAGAAGCTAGACAATTTTCCGGCGTTGTTGTTGAGCCAATGCTGGTAGATAACTTAGCCATGCTTATGGTTTTAAATCCCCAACGGTTTGATGTCATTTTGGCTGGTAATTTGTTTGGAGATATTCTCAGCGATATTGGCGGTGCATTAGTTGGCTCAATTGGCTTATTAGGATCGGCAAGTCTTAACGCTAATGGATTTGGTTTGTACGAGGCCATTCATGGTACGGCTCCAGATATTGCAGGCTTAGGAATTGCTAATCCCCTCGGAACCTTGGGAGCGTGTGTTTTAATGCTTCAGCAATGGGGAGAAGTGCAGGCTGCTCAACAGATTATTGCAGCGCAAGACCGAATTTTAGCTAAGGGATACCGAACAGCTGATTTGTTTACCCAAGGAGAAGAAATTTTAGTTAACACTGCAACCTTAGTTGACCTTTTACTTGAAGAACTTTCAGTTGTGCAACATTCTCAATTAGGAGTGCTTCATGAGTCACGAAAATAAAGTTTTGCACCTTGCGGATGATATTAATACTGATGATATTATTCCTGCTAATCGAGCGACAAATGATGATCTAGATAGCTTAAAACATTATGCTTTAGAATATGTGATTGGAGCAGGTGAACTGCTAAAATATGATGTGATTGAAGCAGGAGAAAATTTCGGCTGTGGTTCCAGTCGAGAAATTGCTCCCATTGCCCTACAAGCTGCTGGAATTACAAAGATTCGGGCGCGATCGTTCGCCGAAATTTTTTATCGTAATAGCATCAATATTGGACTTTCTCTAGAAATTCTAGGGGAGAAACAGGAGAATCCTGTCGTTGATGCGATCGCAGCAGCAGGTGGGTTAATGTCTTTTAATCAGCTGCGTCGTCAGGGTCAGATTACCATTCCTCGCAGCCTGACCCCGACCCGACCCATGACTTTAGTAGAAAAACTTTTGGCCAAAGCCTCTAGAAATTCCTACGTCCAGCCTGGAGAAGTGGTTTTTGCTCAGGTCGATTTAGCATTATCCCATGATGCTGTAGCCGGGCCTGTAGCTAAAACATTCTATAAACAGTATGGAGAAGGAGCAAAGTTATGGGACTCCCAAAAGGTGGTCTTAGTAGCAGATCACTTCATCCAAATCAACGACATCCGTGCTGATGACAAAGCATATCTGATGTACGAACAGATGATTGCATTTGCTAAATTCCAAGAATGCCACTTATTTGATGTGGTTTCCCCTGGTGAAGCAGCAGGTATCTGTCACGTTTTACTCCCAGAAAAAGGGTTTGTCCGACCAGGGATGATAATTGCCGGTACAGATTCCCATACTTGCACCTACGGAGCATTGGGAGCCTTTTCCACAGGCGTGGGAACGACAGATATGGCTAATATATATGCCACAGGAGATATGTGGATTCGTGTTCCTCCAACCCTAGTATTTGAGTTATCTGGAACCTTACCTCCTACAATCAGTGCCAAAGATATTATCCTGTTTATTCTGGGACAAATCGGCTGTGCTGGCGCTACCAGTAAAGTAATGGAGTTTAGAGGGTCAATCCTGGCACAACTGCCTTTTGATGAACGGTTAACTTTAGCCAATATGGCCGTGGAGTGTGGGGCAATCTGTGGGTTGATTGTTCCTGATGAAGTAACCCGTGACTATCTAAAAAACCGAGTTTCAGAAGAATTTCAAGAGATTATCGGCGATGCTGATGCTGAGTACGAAAGGGTTTATCAATTTGACCTCAGTAGTTTAGAACCACAAGTTGCACGTCCCCCGAAACCAGATCAAGTAGTTGCCATTAGTCAGTTAGAAAACATTCCGATTACCAAAGCCTTTATTGGGTCTTGTACTGGAGGAAAACTCTATGACTTAGCTCAGGCAGCCGAAGTTTTAAATGGTCGCCAACTGGCAGACGGTGTAAACTTGTTTATTGTACCTGCAACCATTGAAATTAGAGAACAAGCTCAAGAATTGGGCTATCTCGACATTTTTGAACAAGCAGGGGCACAAATTCTCAAGACAGGTTGTGGGGCTTGTATCAATTCTGGATTTGGGGTTTTGGCGAAAGAAGAAACAGGTATTTATGCAACCAATCGCAATTTTAAAGGACGCAGTGGCGATCCAACAGGCAAAAATTATTTAGCCTCACCGAGAACAGTAGCTATCTCTGCTGTAAATGGAAAAATTAGCGATCGCTTTGATTAAAGACTGAGCTATCAGATGGGGTTGAATTAGAGATAAAACTCAAAGAATATTAACCCAATCTGAACGTGAATTACTCTTATTTAGCTTAGTCTAGGTTTTGAGAGAAGTTTCTTGATTTACAAAGACTCTATGCTCTTACCCTTAGTAATGTCTTAACCAAGAAAAAAGGATTTTAGGTAATTAAAATGGACGAAATCGCTAAAAAACTTGCTGGTCTGGGTCTTCCTGGGATAATTCTCGTGATTTTAACAGTTACATCAGCAGGTAGTAATGCTGCTATTGTTGCTGCCCTCACAGCAATAGGAGGCCCATTTGGCATCGTTGGAGGTATAGGAATACTCGGTCTGATAACGGTTGTAGGGGATACTGTAGCGGGATATGGAATTGAAGCTGTTCTCAAAGCTGTCTATACAGAACGGAGTAAAACCGAATCTGTAAGATATCTCCTGAAAGAAATTAAAGATTTACCCATTTCAGAGGAGTTAAAACTCAAACTGAAAAATCACCTTAGTCCAGAAACTGTTACTGAGGTGGAAGATGTTCAGCCTCCAAAAACAATTGAAATTGTCGAGGAATAATTTCACGGTTAGATTCGGTAACATTTAAAATCAAATGGCACAACTCCTATTTGGGATTTTAGATTAGGGATTTGGGGTTATTAAAAGCTGATTGGATTTTGCTTTAAGATATCCATTCGGATTCTATTTAAAATCAGTATCAGTTAACCGATCGCACCAAATTTCTGCGAGCAAAGAAAATAGCCTCTGAGAGGTTGTTTGAAAAGTATTTCACTGTAACTTTAGACACTTTTAGATCCCCCCTAACCCCCCTTAAAAAGGGGGGAACCGGAATTAAAGCCCCCCTTTTTTAAGGGGGGTTGGGGGGATCGATAAGGTTTTGCTACCGACGAAAGGACTTTTAAAACATCCTCTGAGTTCAATCTCACCGATTAAAACCTCAAAGGCCTATTTTTTGGGATATCTATGCAATAAATGTGTTACTTCGCAGAAGCCCAAAAATCGCTCTAAATGCTTGTGAAAAAAATAACTGTAAAGCCTGGGCAAGCACATAGCAAAAATTTACAAAAATAGGAAAACATTTACTTTCTGTACCAAATTTATTATGGAAGAAACTATCATTAACTCTATTCAAAATATTAATAATTTGTCTGCCTTAACTGAGCAGGAGCAACATAAAATATTGGTGGAATGGAATCATACAACGGTAGATTATCCAAAGCACTTATGTATACATCAGTTATTTGAAGCACAAGTAGAAAAAACTCCAGACAGCATCGCTGTTGTGTTCAAGGAGGAACAACTAACTTATCAAGAGTTGAACTACCAAGCCAACAAAATAGCACATTATCTACAAATTTGGGGTGTAAAACCAGAGGTGCTGGTAGGTATTTGCGTTGAGCGATCGCTAGAAATGATTATAGGAATGTTGGGTATCCTCAAGGCGGGTGGAGCATACATTCCGCTAGATCCAACGTATCCCAAAGAGCGTCTATCGTTTATGCTCTCAGATTCGCAAGTCCAGGTGGTGTTAACCCAAGAAAAATTCGTTGAAGAATTGGCTGCAAGTGGGGCGAAGTTGATTTGTCTGGATACTGGTTGGGAATCTTTTCAGCGAGAAAGTAACGAGAATCTTGGTAGTGGGGTTGCACCCGAAAATCTGGCTTATGTAATTTATACATCAGGGTCAACAGGAACACCCAAAGGCGTGCTACTCCAGCATCAAGGTGTGTGTAATTTAATCCAAGCACAAGTAAAACTGTTTGATGTACAGCAAAATAGCCGTGTTCTCCAGTTTGCTTCTTTCAGCTTTGATGCTTCAGTTTGGGAAATTTTTATGGCTCTGTGTTCAGGAGCTAGCCTTTACATTGGAACTCAGGATTCCTTGCGCCCAGGAATAGATTTAATTCAATTTTTGCGTAAGCAATCAATAACTCAGGTAACATTACCACCCACAGCACTAGCAGCGTTACCAAAAGAGGAATTGCCAAACTTACAAACCCTGATCGTCGCCGGAGAAGCTTGTAATCCGAAACTGATTGCTGAATGGTCAAAAGGGCGGCGCTTTTTTAATGCTTACGGCCCAACGGAATCAACAGTCTGTGCCACAGTAGCAGAATATACTGGCGACACTCAACTGACAATTGGTCGAGCGATCGCTAATACACAAATTTATATCCTCGACAACCATCAACAACCAGTTCCGATTGGTACTCCTGGCGAATTGTATATTGGTGGCGACGGCTTGGCTAGAGGCTATCTGAACCGCCCAGAGTTGACTAAAGAGAGATTCATCTCTAATCCCTTCCAAAAAAGCAGAGGAGCAGGGGAGCAGGGGAGCAGGGGAGAGAAAGAAGACCAATCCTCAAATTCGGAACGTCTCTACAAGACTGGGGACTTAGCCCGCTTCTTACCAGATGGCAACATTGAGTTTTTGGGGCGAATCGATCATCAGGTGAAGATTCGCGGTTTTCGGATTGAACTGGGAGAAATTGAGGCGCTTTTGAGTCAACACCCAGATGTACAGCAAGCGGTGGTAATCAGACGTGAAGACATCCCTGGTGATCAGCGTCTTGTCGCCTATATTGTGCTTAAGCAAATTGATGTGAGCGTGACTACCCTCAAACGCTTTCTTCAAGAAAAACTGCCTAACTACATGGTGCCAGCAGTCTTTGTAATCCTAGACTCCTTGCCCCTTACTCCCAATGGTAAAGTTGATCGTCAAAATCTTCCAGCTGGCGATCGCTCACGCCCCGATCTCGAAGAAACCTTTGTCGCACCTCGTAACCCCACTGAAGAGACACTCTTCAGTATCTGGGCTGAGTTATTGGGACTTGAGCAGATAGGAATCTATGATAATTTTTTCAATTTGGGCGGTCATTCCTTAATAGCGGCTCAGATGCTTTCCCGCATCCGCGAGGGTTTCCAAGTCGAGTTATTCTTTCACCACATTTTTGCTAATCCTACCATAGCGGGTCTAGCTGGGCTGATTGAACAGCACAGCCACCTGAAACAACAGTTGCAACGTCCTGCTATGCAGCCAATTCCACGGTCAGGATACTTGCCTGCATCCTTTGCTCAAGAGCGAGTATATTTCATTCAAGAAGTAGCTCCTGAAAGTGCTGCCTATCAAGCTCAGGTAACTCTGCGATTCACCGGGAAACTTAATGTGTCTGCATTAGAGCAGTGCCTCAGTGAGATTGTCCGACGGCATGAAATCTTCCGCACAACTTTTCCGGCAATAGATGGACGGTTATTTCAAGTAATCCACCCAGCCTCACCACTTAAGTTAACAGTGGTAGACCTCCAGACATTTCCTGAGTTTGAGCAAGAAGCAGAAAGTCAGCGCCTATTTGACGCAGAGGTGCAAAAGCCCTTCTACTTAAATCAACTGCCGTTAGTTAGGTGGTTATTGTTGAAGTTGAGCGACCAAAACCATCTTTTGATCCACATCGAACATCACATGGTTCATGATGGCTGGTCTTTCAACAATGTGTTCTTGAATGAGTTCCTGGAACTTTATCAAGCCTTCTGTTTGGGTAATCCCTCCCCACTGCCAGAATTAACATTCCAGTTTGGAGATTATGCCCATTGGCAGCGAGAGTGGGTTAAAAGCCAGGAAGCCGAAGCTCAATTAGCTTATTGGCAACAACAGTTATCCGGCAGTCCGCCCCTATTGGAATTACCATCAGACCGCCCGCGACCAGCAGAACAAACCTACAACGGCGCTCAAGTCAGGGTAGAGTTGCCCATTAGCTTGTGTGAATCTTTGAGAGTTTTGAGCCGTCAAGAGGGAATCACCTTATTCATGACGACGCTGGCAACTTTTTTAGTAATATTGCACCGATACACCAGACAGGACGATCTCTGTGTAGGGACAGCTGTTGCGAATCGGCGGATGCGCGAGACAGAACAATTAATTGGCATGATCGTCAATAATTTGGTTTTACGCACCGATTTGTCTGGGAATCCCACATTTCGGGAGTTACTAGATCGAGTCCGCCAAGTCAGTCTGGAAGCTTTTGCTAACGAAGATTTACCCTTCGATAAGGTCGTGGAGGTTCTGAAACCAATACGGAACCTGAGTTATAATCCCCTGTTTCAGGTGATGTTTAGCTTCCATGATTCTCCTCGTCCAGACTTAACTCTCCCAGAGTTGAACATCACCACGAATGTAGCCCTCAGCAACAAATCAACAAAGTTTGATCTTGATGTCGTTCTCATCCCGCAACATGGTGGGGAGAAGGGAATTAGTGTTATTTGGGAATACAACACCGATTTATTCGACGCTGCCACAATCCAGCAGATGGCAGAGCAGTATCAAACTTTACTAGTAGGAATTGTTGCTAATCCAGAGCAGCGAGTTTCTGAATTACCACTGTTAACGCAGACTCAGCAGCAGTTACTGGTGGAATGGAATCAGACTCACAGAGAGTATCCGTCTCAGCAATGTGTCCATGAATTATTTGCGGATCGGGTGGAGTTAACTCCCGACGCTGTAGCTATTCAACAAGAAGGTCAACAGTTAACTTACCGTGAATTGAGCGATCGCGCCAATCAATTAGCCCACTATCTGCAAAGTTTGGGAGTCAAACCAGAAACCTTAGTCGGTATCTGCGTTGAGCGTTCCCCAGAGATGATTATCGCCTTACTCGGCATTCTCAAAGCTGGGGGTGCATACATTCCCCTTGACCCTGCCTATCCCGAAGAGCGACTGGCTGATATTCTCGAAGATACGCAACTGAGCATTCTGCTGACTCAAGAAAGATTCCAGGGCAAATTACGAGATTATGCCGGAAAAACGATCTGTTTAGATAGAGATTGGGAAATAATTGCTCAACACAGTACAGCTAATCCTATTACCGAAGTTAAGCCCCATAACCTTGCTTACATTATTTACACCTCTGGTTCTACAGGTAAACCCAAAGGGGTGATGATTAAACAGCGATCGCTAATAAATTTTGTCATCACTGCCACTCATGAATATGGAATTAATGCGGGCGATAATATTCTGCAATTTGCGTCAATCTGTTTTGATACATCTATTGAAGAAATCCTACCTTGTCTTTTAGTCGGCGCAACATTAGTGCTGCGAACCGAACAGATGTTGCACTCCAGCGATGAATTTTGGCGGTGTTGCCGAGAATGGCAGTTAACTGTTTTGGATCTTCCCACAGCGTATTGGCATCAATTAGTCGCAGAACTTACCCCTGAAGACTCCCGAATTCCTGAAAGTATCAGAATAGTGATTATTGGTGGGGAAGAAGTTCAACTCGAAAAAGTGAAGCGCTGGCACAGTAGTGTGGCTCACTTCTGGCATCTACCCCAATTACTTAATAGTTATGGGCCAACAGAAGCAACGGTTATAGCCACCTTAGATCGCTTAACCCCATCAGCCTCCTCTGTTAGCATTGGACGACCGATTAGCAATGTTCAGGTTTATGTCCTGGATAAATATCTGCAACCTGTACCGATAGGAGTTCCCGGAGAACTGCATATTGGCGGAGCCGGATTAGCTAGAGGCTATTGGCAACGGACTGAACTTACCGCAGAGAAATTTATCCAAAATGCAAAATTGGATCGCCTCTACAAAACAGGAGATTTAGCACGATTTCGCGCAGATGGCCATCTAGAATATCTTGGTCGAATTGACGATCAGGTGAAAATTCGCGGCTTCCGCATTGAGTTGGGAGAAATCGAAACGGTGCTGAGACAACACCCACAGGTGTTTCAAACTGTGGTCATTGCTCGTGAAGACATTCCGGGACAAAAGCGGCTTGTAGCTTATGTTGTAGCGCACGAGCCGCAACCAACCACTGATGAACTGCGCCATTTTCTAAAAGCAAAGTTGCCTAATTATATGGTCCCTTCAGCTTTCGTGCAGCTGAAAGCCCTGCCGATGACTCCGAACCGCAAGATAGACTACCGCTCCCTACCAGCCCCCGACCTCTCTCGTGGCACAGAAGATAACTTTGTTGCCCCCCAAACCCCTACAGAAGAGAGATTAGCAGCAATTTGGTCGGAAATCTTAAGACTAAAACAAGTCGGCATCCACGATAACTTCTTTGAATTGGGCGGCGACTCCATTCTCAGCATTCAGGTAATTTCAAGAGCCAATCAAGCGGGTATCCAAATTGCCCCTAAACAGCTATTTCAGTACCAAACCATTGCTGAGTTAGCTGCTGTGGCAGGCATGACTCGCTCTGTCAAAGCCGAACAAGGATTAGTAACTGGCAAGGTGGCACTAACACCTATCCAACACTGGTTTTTTGAGCAGAAATTGCCCGAACCTGATTACTTTAACCAGTCAGCCATGCTGGAAGTGCCGCCAGATTTGCAACCAGAGCTATTGCAGCAAGTTGTACAAGAATTGTTATTGCATCACGATGCTTTGCGTTCGTGCTTTGCACGTCTCCCTTTGGGAGAATCGCGCTTTGTACAAGAAGGGGAAAACTGGCAGCAGTTTAACGCCCCTACCCTAGAAGCTGTGCCATTTAGCGTCATCAATTTGTCGCACCTATCGGCAGAAGAACAACAAACAGTAATGAAAGCGGCAGATGCTGAACTCCAAGCTAGTTTGAATCTATCGACTGGGGCGATCGCACGAGTAGTACTATTTAGGTTGGGCAACGATCAACCTGGTCGGTTACTGTTCATCATCCATCATTTAGTAGTAGATGGTATTTCGTGGCGGATTTTGCTTGAAGACTTGGCTATGGCTTACCAGAAAATCAGCCGTGGTGAAGCCATTAAATTACCAGCTAAAACAACTTCTTTTCAATATTGGAGCGATCGCCTAACAGAATACGCAAAATCAAAGGCGATTAAAGATGAACTAGATTACTGGCTAAGTGAGTCTAGCTTGAAAGTGACCGCCTTGCCAGTAGATCATCTTTCAGGTGAAGAGGACAACACCATAGCCGCAACTGCGTCTGTGTCACTTTCCTTAAATGAAGAACAGACCCGCGCCCTTTTGCAGGATGTACCCTCTGCCTACAACACTCAAATTAATGATGTGCTGTTGACTGCCCTAGTGCAAAGCTTTGCCCAATGGACGGGAGAACGTTCTCTGCTTGTTGATTTAGAGGGACATGGACGAGAAGACTTGTTTGAGGATGTGGATTTGTCGCGGACTGTAGGTTGGTTTACTACCTTATTCCCCGTTCATTTGCAGCTAGAAGAAATTGACCATCCAGGAGAGGTTTTAAAGTTAGTTAAAGAACAACTGCGGCGCATCCCAAACCGGGGCATTGGCTATGGTGTTTTGAGATATTTACACCCGGATGACACAATCCGCACGAAACTACAAGCGCTACCCCAAGCACAAGTAAGTTTTAACTACCTTGGTCAATTCGATCAGGTGATTAAGGCTTCTACCGCCTTGGGTTTGGCTCAAGAATTCAAAGCTGAACAGAGTCTACTTAATCAGCGCAGCCACCTGTTAGGGGTAAGCGGATTCATTCGTGCAGGAAGGCTAGAGATGACTTGGGCTTACAGCGAGAAAATTCATAAACGAGACACTATTGAGGGTTTGGCCTTTGGATTTATGGAGGCATTGCGATCGCTCATTACCCACTGTCAATCCCCTGATGCGATCGGTCATACACCCTCAGATTTTTCAGCAGCCAGACTTAGCCAAAAACAGCTTGACAAATTTATGACCAAAATCAAAAAAAATAAAACGAAGTAGTCATTTGTCATTGGTCAATAATTAATAGTTATTCTTCCCCTGCTCCCCCTGCCCCTCTGCCTCTTTCCCATTCCCCATTCCCCATTCCCCATTCCCCATTATCATGAACAATATCGAAGACCTTTATGAACTTTCGCCCATGCAGCAGGGGATGCTGTTTCATACCCTTTATGCGCCAGAATCGGAAGTTTATTTTGAGCAGTTGCTTTGTATCCTCCAAGGAAAATTAAATTTTCCTGCCTTCCAGCAAGCTTGGGAACAGGTTGTTGCACGACACCCAATTTTACGCAGTTCCTTTTATTGGGAGGAGATAGAAAAGCCCTTGCAAATGGTGAGTAAGCAAGTGAATCTCCCGTGGGAGGAATTGGACTGGCGGCATTTTACACCTGATGAACAACAAGAGCATTTAGAGAATTTTTTGAAATGCGATCGCCAAAAAGGATTTGGACTAGATGTTGCTCCTCTGATGCGCTTCACCATCATTAGGCTAGGGGAGGAAACCTACCAATTTATTTGGAGTCATCATCATATCCTCTTTGATGGTTGGTCGATGCAGATTATTCTCAAAGAAGTTTTAGCTTTCTATGAAGCACATCAGCGAGGCGAACATTTACGCCTCCAACACGTTCGCCCCTATCGAGAGTATATTAATTGGTTACAGCAACGGGATATTGATCAAGCAAAGAAATTTTGGCAAAAAACTCTCCAGGGGTTTGAAGTTCCTACACCTTTAATAGGAAACAGGGTACAAGGAACAGGGAACACTTCGACTGGCTCAGTGCATCGTAGGGGACTGGAAATATATAATGAGCAACGTTTTCAATTATCCCAAACGGTAACTGAAAAATTGCAATATGCGGCGCGACAGCACCATTTAACTTTGAATAATTTGGTGCAGGGAGCATGGGCATTACTAATTTCCCGCTACAGAGGGGAAAGCGATGTGGTCTTTGGTGCAACTGTATCTGGTCGTCCACCAACGCTTGTGGGAGTGGATTCGATGGTGGGGCTATTAATCAACACCCTCCCCATACGGGTAAAAATTACACCAAAAGCAGAATTATTACCCTGGCTCAAGCAATTACAAAGTCAAGCATTTGAACAGGAACAGTATGCTTATTATTCACTGGCAGAAATTCAGCGTTTGAGTGATGTTCCTCCAGGAATGCCTCTGTTTGAGAGCCTTTTAGTATTTGAAAATTATCCACTAGATTCTGCTGAACAGGAAACCAAAAAAACTTTAGAAATTAGTCATCTTCGTTGTTTTGAACGCACGAATTATCCGTTAACAGTAGTGATTAATCCTGAATCACAATTGTCTGGAAGGATTGTCTATGATATTGGTCGTTTTGAGCAAGAGACAATTGAGCGGATGATTGGACATTTCCAAACATTGCTATCAGGGATGGGAGCAAATTTACAACAGGATATTTGCCAATTATCCCTGCTCGGTGCAGCCGAAGAGGAAGAGATAATTCTACAAGAGAATAATAAAAATATAGATTCTATTCATTACAAATGTATTCATATTTTATTTGAAGAACAGGTAGAAAAAACTCCTGATGCAGTCGCACTTATATATGAAAAGCAACATTTAACTTATCGGGAGTTGAATAACCGCGCCAATCAATTAGCCCATTATTTACAAGGGCTGGGAGTTAAACCAGAAGTACGGGTGGGAATTTGTATAGAGCGATCGCTAGAAATGGTAGTAGGAATACTGGCAATCCTAAAAGCAGGCGGGGCTTATGTTCCGTTAGATCCTGCTTATCCAACAGATCGACTAACGCTCATGCTGGAAGATTTACAGACACCCATCTTACTAACACAAACTCATTCACAAAATAGACTCCCAATTGATAATCAAACTGTAGTTAATCTTGACTCAGATTGGGAAATAATCGCTCAACACAAAGAAGACAATTTGCTCAGTGAAGTTAATCCAGAAAACTTAGCTTATATCATTTATACCTCTGGCACGACGGGAACACCAAAGGGAACAGAAGTTACCCATCGTAGCATTATTGGTTTTATGTTTGGGGTTGATTATATTCACCTTGATGCAGAACAGATTTGGCTACAACATTCATCGATTTCTTGGGATGCACTAACCTTAGAACTTTGGCCGCCATTGCTTTACGGTGGGCGTTGTGTACTTTATCCAGATAAAATTCCCACACCAGAAGGCTTAAGCCAGATTATTCAAGAACAAAAAGTTAACACCTTATTTCTGACTACAGCCTTATTCAATCTCATGATTGAGACAATACCGCAAGGATTGTCAGGCGTAAAACAACTACTGTTTGGGGGAGAATCCGTTTCTGTAACTCATGTTCGTCGCGCCTTAGAACTATTGCCGGGAACGCAATTAATTAATGGCTATGGCCCTTCCGAATGTACAGTTTTTACTTGTTGTTACCCGATTCCTAAACAACTTGCTGAAGATGTGAATTCAATTCCCATTGGAAAACCCATCGGTGACAGGATAGTTTACTTACTAGATGGGGATTTACACAGAGTTGCAATTGGCATTCCTGGGGAACTTTATGTGGGTGGAGCAAGCGTTGCTAGAGGTTACTTAAATCAACCAACATTAACGAGTGAAAAATTTATTCCTAATCCTTTTATTAAGGGAGATACACTTTACAGAAGCGGAGATTTAGCACGCCGTCTCCCTGATGGAAACCTGGAATTTATAGGTCGAATTGATACACAAGTTAAAATTCGCGGTTTTCGCATTGAATTAGGAGAAATTGAGGCATTTTTAAATCAGCACCCTGACATCAAGCAAGTTGTTGTTATTGTGCGAGAAGATGAACCTGGTAATAAGTATTTAGTGGCTTATCTTGTCACCAAAGATAATCAACCAACGCCTAGTACACTGCGAAACTTCCTCAAGAAAAAGCTGCCTGATTACATGATTCCCACCACCTTCGTATTTCTAGAGGCATTCCCCTTAACACCTAATAGTAAAATCAATCGCCGTGCTTTGCCCGCACCAGATACTTCCCAAAGAAATCTAGAGGTTGATTTTGTTGCTCCTCGCACATCTACCGAACAAGAATTAGCTACGATTTGGGTTGAAGTTCTCAAAGTAAAACAGGTTGGAATTCACGATAACTTTTTTGAGTTAGGGGGACATTCTTTACTAGCTACACAAGCGATTTCTCGATTAAGAGAAGCCTTTTCTGTAGATTTTCCTCTCCGTTATCTGTTTGAAAATCCGACCATTGCTGAACTTGCTCAAAAAGCGATTGCCCACCAGATTGAACAAGCAGAAAATGATGCCCTAGCACAGATTTTAAAGGAAGTTGATCAGTTATCAGACCAAGAAGTGACGCAAGAATTGCTTTTGTAAGTATTAATTCAACTAATCAATATTTTTGTTATCTCTCTGTGTTCTCTGCGTCTCTGTGGTTCGATAAAAAATTAATTTTAAACAATAAATATTATGAGCGATATACTAAAACGTCTAGAAGGACTTTCACCAGAAAAGCGAGAATTAGTTTTACAAAAGCTGAAAAAGCAGCAACAATCTGCACAAAATAATAACAGGCTAACTCCACCCCTAACACCCGTATCAAGAGAGCAACACCTTCCCCTCTCCTTTGCTCAACAAAGACTGTGGTTTCTCGACCAACTAGAAGGCGAAAATTGTGTCTATAACGTACCGTTTTTCTGGCAAATTAGCGGATTTTTGAATATAAGTGCGTTAGAAAAAGCGATCGCAGAAATTGTCCAACGTCATGAGGTCTTACGTACTAGTTTCTATGTTGCCGATGAGTCACCGATACAGTTGATTCATGCTCATCCTCAACTGACAATGCAACTGCTAGATTGGCGACAATTGACACAAGCAGACCAGTTAAGCAAGGCGCAGCAGTTAGCAGCAGAAGAATTACAACAGCCCTTTGACTTATCAAATCCTCCTTTGCTGCGGGTAAAGTTGTTGCAACTGGCCGATCAATCTCATCTGCTGTTGCTGGTTATCCATCATATTGTTTGTGATGGCTGGTCAATGGACATCTTTCGCCGGGAATTGTTCAGCCTTTATACTGCTTTCTGCGCTGGAAAACCTTCTCCTTTACCGGAATTATCTCTACAATATGCCGATTTCGCCCACTGGCAAAGACAATGGTTGCAGGGAGAGGTACTGCAAACCCAACTCAATTACTGGCAAAAACAATTAGCCGGAGTCCCGCCTCTGTTAGAATTTCCCACAGATAGACCCCGCCCATCAGTGCAAAGTTTTAGGGGACGGAGTGAGTTTTTAGAACTCAATCAAGATTTAACGGAGAAGTTGAAGCGTTTGAGTCAGGAGTCAGGAACTACCCTGTTTATGACAATGCTTGCAGCATTTACGCTGTTATTGTCGCGCTACAGTGGTCAACAGGATATTGTAGTTGGTTCTGCGATCGCTAATCGCAACCGTCGTGAGACAGAATCCCTAATTGGCTTTTTTGTCAATACCTTGGCATTACGTACCAATCTACAAGGGAATCCAAGTTTCTTAGAATTACTCGAACGAGTCAAGCAAGTAACCCTAGATGCTTATGACCATCAAGATTTACCCTTTGAGAAACTAGTCGATGAATTGGGTTTAGAGCGATCGCTTTCTCATCATCCTCTGTTTCAAGTGGCGTTTGGTTTGCAAAATGAAACCCAAGAGAAATTAGAAATTCCTGGATTAACCCTAACCCGTTTCAAGTGGGAAAACACAACGACGCTGTTTGATTTGTCGCTGATGTTCCGTGAAACTCCTCAAGGCTTGGTAGGAGAATGGGAATACGCAACCGATTTGTTTGACGCTAAAACCATTCAACGGCTGACGGGGCATTTTGCCGTTTTACTTCAGGGAATTGTTGATAATCCTCAACAAAACATTAATAATCTGCCATTAATAGCAGAAAGCGAACGTCAGCAACTCCAAAACTGGAATCAAACTAAAACTGATTATCCCCTGAATCAAACTTTGGTTGACTTGTTTGAAGCTCAAGCTGCCAAAAACCCTAATAATCTCGCTTTAGTATTTGAATCTCAAAGCTTAACCTACCAACAACTTAATCAAAAAGCAAACCAACTAGCTCATTATTTAATTCAAAATTATCAAATTAAGCCAGATACTTTAATTGGTATCTGCGTTGAACGTTCTTTAGAAATGATTATTGGTGTCCTCGGTATCCTCAAAGCGGGTGGAGCTTATGTGCCGATTGATCCAAATTATCCTCAAGAACGAATTGAGTTCATGTTAGAAAATTCTAGGACATCGGTGTTGCTAACCCAAAGTCACCTCAAAGAGCAATTACCTTTAACTAAACTGAAACACCAGATCATTTGTTTAGATCGAGAAAATTTTAATTCAGCATTAACAGATAATCCCAATCCTCAAAGTACTCCTGATAATTTAGCTTATATAATTTATACCTCTGGTTCAACGGGACAACCCAAAGGGGTAATGATTGAGCATCGCGCAATTGTCAACCTAAGTTTAGCCTGGGCTGAAACTTTTCAAGTTCAATACGATAGCCGTTGGCTTCAGTTTGGCTCTTTTAGTTTCGATTTGTCTATTGGTGAAATTGCCACTGCTTTATCCGCAGGTGCTTGTTTGTACTTAGCTAAGAAAGAAACTTTGTTACCTAGTCAAACTTTAGTTGACTTATTGCGCGATCGCAAAATTTCCCATTTCACCTTATCTCCTTCCGCCTTATATGTATTACCTCAAGCCTCGTTACCGGATTTGCAAGCCGTAATCGTTGGTGGTGAAGCTTGTGCAGCCGAGTTGGTTACACAATGGGGCACAGAAAGACGTTTCTTTAACTGCTATGGGCCGACGGAATCGACGGTTATCGCCAGTATATCTAGTTGTGAACCGAATGGGAAAAAACCTTCCATTGGGCAACCTATAGCTAATAACAGCATCTACATTTTAGATGCTCATCATCAACCATTACCGCCTGGGCTTCCTGGGGAATTGTGCATCGCTGGAGTGGGTTTAGCACGAGGCTATCTCAATCGTCCAGAAACTACCGCCGAAAAATTTGTTGAAGTTGAAATATTTGGCAAAACTGAGCGAATTTACAAAACTGGCGACTTAGCAAGATGGAGAGACGATGGAAATCTTGAATATCTCGGTCGCATTGACGATCAAGTTAAACTACGGGGCTTCCGAATCGAACTTGGTGAGATTGAATCGCTATTATTGCAGCACTCTTTAGTTAAAGAAGCTGTTGTTATTTTATATGAAACTGATAATAATCCCAGGTTAGTAGCTTATGTCACGGCATCGGAAAAATCCAGCAATTTAAGCAGTCAACTCAAAGACTACCTAAAAATTCACCTGCCGAATTACATGATTCCTAGCCAGATTATGGTATTGGATCAGTTGCCCCTTACCCCTAACGGTAAGCTAGATCGTAGAGCATTACCAGCACCAGATACAGCTACTTCTACTAACTTTGAAGCCCTTGTTACTCCAACTGAAGAACTGCTGGCTACTTTATGGCAAAGTCTTTTAAAAGCTAAGTCTATTGGTCGTCAAGATAACTTCTTTGAATTGGGTGGACATTCCCTGTTAGCAACCCAATTGGTTGCCCGCATTCGTGACAGTTTTGGAGTAGAAGTAGCCGTCCGCAAGATATTTGAGCAAAGTGTTTTGTCTGATTTGGCTGGGGAAATTGACAAGGCTACTTCGAGTGTCGCCTTACCACCGATTACACCACAGCCTGAAAATGCTCCCAAAATTTTGTCATCTTCCCAATCAAGACTCTGGTTTTTAGACCAACTTGAAGGCATAGGAACTTCGGCTACCTACAATATGTCAACAGCGCTGCAACTTGACGGCAAGTTGAATATAAAGGCGTTGCGTGCAAGTTTTGATTATCTCCTCGATCGCCATGCCATTCTACGCACTTATTTTCCAGCACTGGAGGGAGAGGCGCAAGTAGTCGTCCAAAATTCGGAGGATATAGAAGTACTAGCGATCGCAGATTTACAGTCACTCGATCCTCAGTCTCAAGCAGAAACTGTACAACGTTTAGCCGATACCCATGCACAAGAACCCTTCGATTTAAATACTGGCCCCCTGTTCAAAGCGCAACTGCTGCAACTTAGCGAACAGAAAAATGTACTGATGATTAATATGCACCACATTATCAGCGATGGCTGGTCAATGGGTGTGTTTAAGCGCGAATGGGAACAAGCTTATGCTGCTTTTGCTACGGGGTATACTCCAAATTTGTCACCGTTGCCGATTCAGTATAGCGATTATGCAGCTTGGCAGCGCAGTTGGCTACAAGGGGAGATTTTAGAAAGCCAGGAAAATTACTGGAAACAACAACTAGGCGATGCTCCCCGATTGCTGGATTTGCCTACCGATCATCCCCGTCCAGCGCAACAAAGTTACCAAGGTGGGCGTGAGGAATATCCTTTAAGCAGTGAACTGACTCAGAAACTCAAAATCGTCAGTCAAAAACACGGGGTTAGTTTGTTTATGACCCTGTTAACGGCTTTTAGTATTTTACTATCTCGTTACAGCCGTCAAGAGGATTTATGTATTGGTTCTGCGATCGCTAACCGCACCCATAGCAACACAGAATCATTAATTGGATTTTTTGTCAACACCTTAGTATTGCGGAGTAAAATTAAGCCAGAGCAAGGATTTAGTCAGTTACTCCAACAAACCCGCCAAACTTGCTTAGATGCCTACGCTCATCAAGATATTCCCTTTGAGTATTTAGTAGAACAGTTACAACCAGAACGCAGTCTGAGCCATAATCCCTTATTCCAAGTGATGATGGTGTTCCAAAATACTCAAGAAGCAGGGAAAAATATTAGTTTACCAGGGCTGGATATTCAATATTTAGAGCAAAGTTTACCATTTGCCAAGTTTGACCTAACACTGGATCTTTGCGAAAGGGGCGGCCAACTCCATTGTATGTGGGAATATGCCACAGATTTATTTGAAGTAGAAACAATTCAACGGATGGCGGGACACTTTGAAGTCTTGCTAGAAGCAATCGCCCAAAATCCCCAACAACCGATCAGTAAACTACCCTTAATCACAACCGCAGAAATTCAACAACTGCAAATTTGGAATCAAACCAAGATCAATTATCCCAAAAATCAGACTTTGGTGAGTCTGTTTGAACAACAAGCAGCACAAATGCCCGATAACATTGCGATGGTGTTTGAAGATCAAAGCCTGAGTTATCAAGAACTCAACCAAAAAGCTAACCAGCTAGCCCATTATTTGTTGGAACTCAAAAGGGAGCAACAATTACCTGATAATCCATTAATTGCGATTTGTGTGGAGCGATCGCTCTTAATGGTCATTGGCTTGTTTGCTATTCTCAAAGCGGGTGGTGCTTATGTGCCGATTGATCCGAGTTATCCTCAAGAACGCATTCATTTAATGCTGGAAGATAGTAATACTTCTGTATTACTAACAACAAACCCCATCAAAAAGCAACTTCCCCTAGAAAAACTAAAAAACCCCTGTCAAGTAGTATTTCTAGAGAAAGAAACATGCGCTAATCAGCCAACAAATAATCTCAACTTACAAAGTAGCCCTGATGATTTAGCTTATGTAATTTATACTTCTGGTTCTACGGGAAGGCCAAAAGGTGTAGCAGTTTGTCACTCTTCACTGACGAATTTCTTATATTCAATGAAGGAAAAGCCTGGAATAGCTGCATCCGATACTCTTCTGGCTATCACCACTATATCCTTTGATATTGCTGCACTAGAAATTTATTTGCCTCTTATAGTGGGAGCCAAAATTGTTCTAGTCAGTCGTGAAATTGCTTCTGACAGTTTACAGTTATCAGAACAATTGCTTAATGGTATCACTTTCATGCAAGCGACTCCAGCGACTTGGCGCATATTATTAGCCGCCGGATGGAAAGGTTCAACACAACTAAAAATCCTCTGCGGCGGTGAGGCTTTAACCTGGGAACTTGCTAATCAACTACTAGAAAGAAGTGCTGAACTCTGGAATCTTTATGGCCCGACAGAAACCACTATTTGGTCAGATATTTATCAGATAAATAATTTTGAGAGAAAAAACTATTCTCAAGGCGCTGTGGTATCTATCGGGAAGCCCATTGCTAACACCCGGATTTATATTCTAGACACCTATAACCAACCCCTTCCTCCTGGTATTCCTGGGGAACTCTGCATTGCAGGTGCGGGTTTAGCACAGGGTTATTTGAATCGTCCCGATTTGAGTGCTGAAAAATTCATTGACCTCAATCTCTTCAACCAAACTGAGCGGATTTATAAAACTGGCGATTTAGCTCGTTGGCTACCTGACGGCAATTTGCAATATTTAGGTCGCATCGATCGCCAGGTCAAACTTCGTGGTTTCCGCATTGAATTAGGTGAGATTGAAGCGTCTTTACTCAAACACTCAAAAATTCAGGAAGCAGTTGTCATTATCCGAGAGGACAGTGATTTCGATCAACGTCTAGTAGCATACATTGTCCCAACAGGAACAGAGGATGAAGACCTTCAAGGTGAACAGGTAGAATTATGGCAACAAGTTTTCAATGATGCTTACCATAAATCACAAGATCCAGAAGATGACCCAACGCTGAATTTGGCTAGCTGGAATGATAGTTATACAGATAAACCTTATCCCAAAGCTGTAATGCAAGAATGGCGGGATAAAACTATTGACCAAATTCTGGAACTTGCACCCAAACGGATCTGGGAAATCGGTTGCGGGACTGGGATGTTATTGTTAAAAATTGCTCCCCATTGTCAAAAGTACCTGGGTACAGATATTGCCACAGCAGGGTTACATTATATTGAACAACATCTTCAACAGCAATCTCTCAAAGAAAAAGTTACTTTAAAACAAAGTGCAGCTAACCAATTTAACGGTATTGAGACAAATAATTATGATCTGGTAATACTCAATTCTGTTATTCAGTATTTTCCTTCTTTAGATTACTTATTAGAAGTTATCAGAGGTGCTGTTAGTGCGGTGAGAAATCAAGGAAAAATATTTATTGGAGATGTGCGAAATCTCCATTTACTAGAGGTTTTTCACACCGCAGTGAAATTTTATCGTGCCCCTGATGAATTATCAATTAAGGATTTGCGTCAACAGATTCAAAAAAGTATTCACACCGAAGGCGAGTTACTAATTGACCCTGATTTATTTATCGCCCTAAAACAACGATTTCCTCGGATTAGTCATGTACAAATTCAATTGAAACGAGGTGATGGTCAGACGGAAATGAACCGTTTTCGTTATGACGTTGTTTTACATTTGGATCAAACAGATACTCCCATTGTGGAACCTGAATGGTTAGATTGGCAAACTGAGGAACTTAATTTAGAAACAATCGAGAGAATTTTAACTACTCAGCAACCCGATTTTATAGGTATTAAGAATATTCCGAATGCACGTCTAACTTCAGAAATGTTGCTGTTAGAAAAAATTAGTCAATTGGATGGTACTATTTCAGACTTAAAAGCCGCTGTTGCCGAAGTCAGATCAGGGATAGAACCCGAAGAATTCCGAAATTTAGTACGAGATTTGCCCTATACGGCTTTTATCCAATATAGCCCCACAGAATTTTCTGATTACGATGTTGTTTTTCAACGGAATATTCCTGGACAGGTGACACTACCAAGATTTAATCAAGAGGGAAATTTGCGGTTGAAACCTTGGCAACATTATGCTAACCAACCATTACAATATCGCACCAATCAAGTTGAGCCAGCGTTATTAGAAGAATGGCGAGATAATCTGGAAAAAACTCTTCCAGATTATATGATTCCTAGCCATTTTATTGTTTTAGAAAAACTGCCGCTAACACCAAATGGCAAAGTAGATCGCAAAGCTTTACCCGCACCAAATGCAACCATTTCATCAACAAACATTGAATTGCCTGTAACCCCGACAGAAAAATTGCTGGCCGAATTGTGGGCGAAGCTGCTTAAATATGAAGCGATTGCCCGCCATGATAACTTCTTCAAGTTGGGAGGACATTCCCTATTAGCCACCCAAATGTGCTACCGCATCCGCGACACTTTTAAAGTAGAACTGCCACTGCGTCAAGTATTTGAGTCTCCTATCCTCAGCGAATTGGCAAATTATATAGATAGCTGCATTTGGGTTAATTTTTCCACAGCAGATATACAACCTTTAAACTCAGACGAAGAGGAAATTGAACTATGACTATGACACAAAATCAGCAAATAGTTTCTTTAATGCTTCGTTTGCAGAACATAGGCTGCAAAATTTGGGCTGAAGATGATAAGTTACGGCTTCGTACTAGTAAAAATGCCTTAACTTCTGAACTCAAGCAAGAAATTCAAGCCAACAAAGCAGATATATTAGCTTTCTTAAATTCTGCCAAAGCTGGATCTGTCATGGCAGAGGAAATTCCAACTTTACCAAATGATGTCCCCAAACCGCTTTCCTTTGCTCAACAACGCCTCTGGCTGTTAGGGCAACTCCAAGGGCCATCAGCTAGTTATAATATGCCGATCGCTTTACAACTGGATGGAAACCTCAATATTGATGCTTTGCATTCTAGTTTGGCTTATCTGCTTAATCGGCATGACAGTCTGAGAATGTATTTTCCCACAGTGGCGGGACAACCCCAGGTTGCGATCGCAAATTTAGACGACATCGAAGTTTTAACGTACCAGGTACTGGGGACTGGGAACTGGGGATTAGGGACTGGGAATCAAGAAACAAGCGTTCAGCGTTTTATCGATGCTCATGTTCAAGAACCGTTTGACTTAAATACTGGGCCTTTGTTTAAAGCAAAACTGCTACAACTCAAAGGGCAGAAATATGTGTTGCTTATCAATATGCACCATATTATTAGTGACGGCTGGTCAATGGGGATCTTTGTTCGTGAGTTACGGCAAGTCTATACCGCCTTTGCTCAAGGTAAGACCCCAAAACTTGCACCATTGCCCATTCAATATAGCGACTACGCAAACTGGCAACGCCACTGGTTACAAGGGGAAGTATTAGAAAATCAGATTAATTACTGGAAAAATCAACTGGGCGATGCTCTTCCATTACTGGAGTTGCCTACCGATTATCCTCGTCCAGCGCAGCAAAGCTACCGAGGCGATCGCGATCGCTATTCTTTATCGGCTGACTTAACTCTTGCCATTAAAACTCTAAGTCAACAACAAGGGACAAGTTTATTTATGACTTTGTTGGCGGCTTTCAGTATTTTGCTTTCTCGTTACAGTCGCCAAGAAGACTTATGTATTGGTTCTCCTATTGCTAACCGCATCCATAGCCATACGGAAGGATTAATTGGCTTTTTTGTCAATACTTTGATACTGCGTAACCAAATCAAGCCTGAGCAAAGTTTTATCGAGTTCCTGCAACAAACTCGCCAAAATTGTTTAGATGCATACTCTCATCAAGACATTCCCTTTGAGTATCTGGTAGAACAGTTGCAACCAGAACGCAGTATGAGCCATAACCCCTTATTCCAGGTCATGTTAGCACTGGAAAATAACGAAAGTCCCGACCTAAGTTTGCCAGGATTAGAGATTGAATGGTTTCCATTAAGCTATCCGTTTGCTAAGTTTGACTTAGCACTTATGGTAATAGAATCTAATAACCAGTTATATTTAACTTGGGAATACGCCACCGATCTTTTTGAAAAGGGTACTATCCAACGAATGGCGGAACAATTTGAAGTTCTGCTGAAGGGAATTATTGATAATCCTCAACAACCTATCAATACTTTACCTTTGATGACAGCGCCCGAACTTCTGCAACTGCAACGCTGGAATCAAACTCAAAAAGATTATCCTGACGATAAAACTTTAGTTGATATATTTGAACAACAAGTTGCTAAAAACCCTAATAATCTCGCTTTGGTGTTTGAATCCCAAAGCTTAACTTATCAGCAACTCAATCAAAAAGCGAACCAACTTGCTCATTATCTAATTCAAAATCACCAAATTAAACCAGACACTTTAATTGGTATCTGCGTTGAACGGTCTAGTGAAATGATTATCGGTGTACTCGCTATCCTGAAAGCAGGCGGGGCTTATGTGCCGATTGATCCCAACTATCCTAAAGAGCGTATTGAGTTCATGTTAGAAGATTCTGGGACATCAGTGTTGCTGACCCAAAGTTTTCTGCTAAATCAATTACCAATCGCTGAACTGAAAAAACCCTGTCAAGTAATTTGTTTGGATCAGGAAACTTTTACTACGTTAAAAGAAAATCCTAGCCCTCAAAGTACGCCTAATAATTTGGCTTATGTAATCTATACTTCTGGTTCGACGGGGCGACCAAAAGGGGTAATGATTGAGCATCAAGCAATTGTCAATTTAAGCTTGGCTTGGTCTGAAACTTTTCAAGTTAAACAAAACAGCCGTTTACTTCAGTTTGGTTCCTTTAGTTTTGATCTATCTGTTGCTGAAATTGCGACTACCTTCGTCACTGGTGCTTGCTTGTATCTTGCTAAAAAAGAAACCTTGTTACCCAGTCAAATTTTAGTTGACTTCTTAACTCATCATAAAATTTCACACGGATTTTTATCTCCTTCAGCCTTATCTGTCTTGCCTCAAGCAACCTTACCCGATTTGCAGTGTCTAACTGTTGGTGGTGAGGCTTGTTCAGCAGAATTGGTGGCACAGTGGGGAATAGAGCAGTATTTATTCAATTGTTACGGGCCTACAGAATCTACGGTTAATGCTGCGATCGCACTTTGTCATCCTAATGGAAAGAAACCACCGATTGGTCAACCATTATCTAATATCCGCGTTTATATATTAGATCCTCACAACCAACCATTACCTCCTGGCATACCTGGAGAATTATGCATCGCTGGTGTGGGTTTGGCACGAGGCTATCTAAATCGTCCAGATTTAACAGCCGAAAAATTTATCAAAATTGAATTATTCGGTCAAATTGAGCGAATTTACAAAACTGGCGACTTAGCAAGATGGAAATCTGACGGAAACCTTGAATATCTGGGTCGAATAGACGATCAGATTAAATTACGGGGCTTTAGAATTGAACTCGGTGAAATTGAATCGATTTTGTTGCAACATTCATTAGTTAAAGAAGCAATTGTCACCTTATATAAAACTGAGAGTAACCAGAGTTTAATTGCTTATGTAACGGGAATCAATAATGATTTGTCTACCCAATTAAAAAATCATCTAAAATCCTGTCTGCCCGATTATATGATTCCGGCTCAGATCATCGTATTGGATGAGTTGCCTTTAACTCCCAATGGCAAAGTTGACCGGAAATCTTTACCTACTCCAAATGGAGTAATTGAGGGCTTATATGTAGCTCCACGTAACGAAATTGAACAACAACTGGCGCAAGTTTGGTCTGCTGTACTCGAACATCAAGATATTGGGATTCATGATAACTTTTTCGATTTGGGCGGTCATTCTTTATTAGCAATCAAACTGCTCAATAATATTCAACAGGTGTTTGGGCAACATCTTTCTTTAAGTAGTTTATTTCAGAATCCTACTATTGCTCAACTCGCAGAACAACTCTGTAATACTGAGCTTCAACAGTCAAATCCCGATTTACTTTTACTCCAACCTCAAGGAAATGCAACCCCTCTATTTTTTCTTCCTGGCGCAAACGGACATGGCTTCTATTTTCGAGATTTGACCATCAATTTAGGAACTGAGCGACCAGTATATGGACTCGAAACTCCAGGAAGAGACGGCTCTAGCGCACTCCCTGAATCAGTAGTAACCCATGCAAATCAATTGATTGATATATTGCGTCAACAGCAAGCGAAAAGCCCATATATATTAGCAGGATACTCTTCAGGTTGTGCCGTTGCTTTTGAAATTGCTTCCCAACTCGAACAGCAAGGTGAAACGGTAAGTTTACTAGCTATCTTGGATGCTGGACTGGTTTCTCAGCCTGAGTATTTTACTGATAGAGCAGAGCTTGATTGGATCTGGCAATTAATTCGACGAATTGAAGTATTAAAGGGAGTTTCTTTAAGACTACAATACGACGATTTAGCTGCTCAACCTAATGATCTGGCTAGGTGGAATCTAGCAGCAGAGTATTTGTACCAAAATAATGTTTTACCGGAACACTCCACCCTTTCTTTACTCAAAACCAATATGAAAGTGATGAAAGTGCTAACGCTCAATTACGCAAATTATCAGCCTTCTCATCCAATTTCTGCTCCTATTGTTTTATTCCGCGCTCAAGAAGTTAAGGAGATTGTCTTGCAAGAACTCCAAGCTTTTTCTGATTACGATCTACCCGATTGGGGATGGCAAACCTATACTCAAAAGCCTGTCAAAGTAATTTCTGTACCTGGAAACCACGGACAAATGCTTTATGAACCCAATGTCAAACTATTAGCCGCACAATTACATAATTTGATGGTAAATACAGCAGAATAGAGTATTTCAATAGTCTATTCTTACCCTTTTTTAGTCCACTATAAAATGATTCTGCAATAGGTATAATGGAAACTACTTCTATCAGAATTTCCGATGAAACCCTGCGTGATGGAGAACAACAAGCAGGCATCTTCTTCTCTTATCCAACTAAACAAAAACTTGCCTATTCCATTGCTCAAACGGGAGTACATGGACTCGCTATCATGCCCAGTGTTTGTAAACAAGAAGAAGAATTAGTCAAATCATTAGTATTAGAGGGATTGGATAGTCTGATCACTGCTTGTACCTTAATGGGAAAGGAGTACATTGATAAAGCCAAAATGTACGGAGTTAAGCGCATTATTCTTTTTTATGGTCTTTCCGATCGCCTGCTGTTTTTGCGAGATCCTCAGATCCGTTTGTTGAATGAGTTTAAAGGAAAAACCATTGATGACGATATCCCTAAAAAAGTAATCGAGATAATTCGCCAAAACGCTATTGATACAATTGTCGAAAATTTGCGCTATGCCACTAAGGTTGCTGGTCTTAGGGTAGATTTTGCCGCCGAGGATGCCTCAAGAGCCGATTTTGACTTTTTAGTGCAATGTATCCGCTCATGTAGCCCTTATATTGAACACTTTTTGCTTTGTGATACAGTCGGAATCCTCAGTCCAGAAAAGAGCTATATCTGGGTTAATGATCTGCTCCAACGTACAACAGGCGTTGCTTTCGGGGTACACTACCACAATGACATGGGCTTGGCTCTCGAAAATACTCTCCAGTCCGTTATGGCTGGAGCGACTTTAGTATCGGGTACATTTTCCGGGATTGGTGAGAGAGCTGGAAATGTTGCGATCGAGCAGGTATTAAATGGATTGCGAGTCCGTTTCGGAATCGAAGTCAAAGGGATTAATTATGATGCGATCGCCGCAGTGACTAATTACATTGAGCAACTGGGGATTCGTCCTGCTCCCCCTTACTCTCAAACTGCTCAACGCCACGAATCAGGTATCCATGTCAATTCTTTGTTTAGCGATCCTCAAAGCTACGCTGCTTTGCGTTACAGCACTATAGAAGTTCTCTTCGGCAAATGGAGTGGAGTCAGTAATTTTCAATATCTATTTGAAAAGCAATTACAAAATCCCCAACCCAGAAATCAATATGAAAAAATGCGCTCAGTGATCAAATCTCTTGCTGTTGAGCAAGAACGTTATTTTACAGCCAACGAGGTATTAGAGTTATGGAAAAATGGGGTCTTTAAATAATCTATGCTCTCGTATAGTAGCTCGCTACTCTCATGGGATGGGAAAAAATATCCGCGAGCTACATCCTACAGCTAAAACATATAGACTTTGTTTGCACATTACTGTAAAACCCTAAAAGCATTGCAAAACAAAGAATGTAGTCAATATAGTAAAATACCAAAATTATTCAGTCAGCCTCAAGAGTCTTAACTGATTTCTAGAATATGCAATCTAAAACCGTTCATAATCAATCCCTAACCAATACCCCTTCAGCTTTTACTCAATTTTGGGAAGATATCAAAGCGATCGCAGACCCTTACTGGTATCCCACAGAGGCATGGGGACGAGCATTTTCAGACGTGATTCGTGCATGGGGAATGCTCATTATCCTGATATTATTAATAATAATGCTTGTCGGCGTAACTGCCTTTAATAGTTTTGTTAGCCGCTATTTGCTAGATATCATTACTGAAGAAAAAGATATTAATGAATTTATTAATACATTATTAGTTTATGGTGCTGCCCTTATCTGCGTAACACTCTTAGTAGGATTTTCTAAATTTGTTAGAAAAAAAATCGCTCTTGATTGGTATCAATGGCTAAATAATCATGTTTTAGAAAAATATTTAAGCAATCGTGCCTATTATAAAATCAATTTCAAATCCGATATTGATAATCCAGATCAACGAATATCCCAAGAAATTGAACCTTTAATCAGAAATGCTCTCACGTTTTCGGCTACTTTCCTAGAAAAAGTGCTGGAAATGGCAACTTTTTTAATAATTATCTGGTCTCTTTCCCAATTTGTTGCAGTTGTATTGGTTGTTTATACGATAATAGGCAATTTAATTGCTGTTTATTTGGCTCAAGAATTGAATAAAATTAAACAAGAGGAACTCGAATTTGATGCAAACTATGCTTATAGCCTGACTCATGTACGTAATCACGCTGAATCAATAGCTTTCTTTCAGGGAGAAAAAAAAGAACTAAATATAATCCAGCAAAGATTTAATAATATTATTCACAGTGCTAAACGCAAGATTAATTGGGAGTTAACTCAGGATATTTTTAATAGAGGATATCAGGCGGTTATCCAAATATTTCCATTTATAGTATTCGGTCCTTTACAGATTAAAGGTGAAATTGAATTTGGAGAAATTGCTCAAGCCAGTTTAGCTTGTAATTTGTTTGCTACTGCTATGGCAGAATTAATTAGAGAATTTGCAACTTCAGGACGATTTTCTAGTTACGTTAAACGTTTGGGTGAGTTTACAGATGCGTTAGAATTTGTTACCAAAGAACCAGAGAAAGTAAGTACTATTAAAACAATAGAAGAAAACCATCTCGCTTTTGAGAATATCACTTTACAAACACCCAACTATGAACAGGTGATTGTTGAAGATTTGTCACTTGAGGTTCAACCTGGAGAAGGTTTATTGATTGTTGGGCCAAGTGGTCGAGGTAAAAGTTCTCTGCTGAGAGCGATCGCTGGCTTGTGGAATGCAGGTACTGGTCGTCTGGTGCGACCTCCATTAGAAGAAGTGTTATTTTTGCCCCAACGTCCTTATATAATTTTGGGAACTTTGCGTGAACAATTGCTCTATCCCAATACAACTCGTAAGATGACCGATGCAGAACTCAAAGAAGTTTTGCAACAAGTCAACCTACAAAACTTGTTGAGTCGAGTAGATGGCTTTGATACAGAAGTTCCTTGGGAGAACATATTATCACTAGGAGAACAACAACGCCTTGCATTTGCACGACTACTAATTACTCATCCTAGATTTACTATATTAGATGAAGCAACAAGTGCTTTAGATTTGAAAAATGAAGAGAGTTTATATCAACAGTTGCAAGACACAAAAACAACTTTTATCAGTGTTGGACATAGAGAAAGTTTATTTAATTATCATCAATGGGTTTTGGAACTATCAGGAGATTCTAGCTGGCAAATTATTAGCATACAGGATTATCAACTACAAAAAGCAAAAGAAGTTGTCATTAATCTTCCTAAAAAGCCTGAAATCACAATAGATGTTTTACCCAACAATGAATCCCAAGCTAAACCAGAAACATCTATTGAGATAGATACAGTCGAAGGTCTTTCTCATAAAGAAATGCAGATATTAACAGACTGTAGCATTAACACCATCAGAAGCAAGGCTAGCCTTGGGAAGTCCATTACTGCTAATGATGGCTTTACCTACCGCTATGACAAAGACCCAAAGGTGTTGAAATGGGTACGAGCTTAACGAATATTTTTACTTTTTAAAATCAAGGTCATGCTAACTAAACAGCAAAGACAACTAATTACTTACAAGACTATTTCAATTTATGAAAGAACCTATCAATTACCAGTTCTAAAAAATAATGCTGTAAAAATAGTTCAGAAAAAAATTAGAGAACGTCAAAGATTAATTAAAGAAGGCGTTCGATATCGTCATCAGCTTGGCGGGATAATTAAGCGAAAAGAAGAAATTAGCCAAGGAGAAGTTTTTGAGGAAATCCAATTATTTATTAAAGATTACAGTCATATTATTGATTTTTTAGAAAATTACAAAGATAATTATCATGATTTTTTATTAAATCTTGCGGATGACTTAAAAGAATTATTTAAACAAAAATATTTGGCTATAAAAAGCTTAGAAGACGAAAGAAGTAAATTAGAGCTAAAAAATCATAACAATCCGAAAATACTTGATGAGCTAACATGGGAAAAGCAAGAAAATCTCAAAGCAGTTTTGCTACTGAGTAATGCTTATTTCTTAATGCTAGAAAAAATAAAATTGCTTGGTGAAGGAATTAAAAATCTTGCAGAAGATACAAAAAATCAAAAAGAAGTTGTTCAACAAATAGTAAAAGATTTAGAAGTATATCAAGAGATTTACGAATATCAAAGAAAAGCTTATAAAATTCGTCAGGAAATAGCTAAAATTGCCCACACTGCAATCAACATTGAAAATTCTTTACAAGATTACTTTAGTCCCTTTCAATCTTTAATAGATGAAGTCATAAAAGTAGATGAATATTTTTATGCAACTGTTGGAGATATTAAAAATTTAGGTGATAATATTTTAAAGCATCAATCAAACTTATTTAACCTGGAAAAAAACGAGGCTATTTCTGAAAGTTTTCTCGATTTCATGGTGACAAGTTATGAGAAAAAAGCCAGATTAAAAGATGCTTTTATTCAATCTCAATTATTAGATTGGCAAATCCATAATTTTGATTTGAGTGAAAATGATGTCTTTTTAGACAAGGGCATTGATTTAATATCTAACTATATATCCAAGCAACTAACAGATCAAAGAAAAGCGCTAAGTATAGCAGAAGTAAATTTTGTCTCTACAGATTCTCTATCTCCTGTTGAAGAAACAGGATTGATAGGGCTAACTAATAATAATGTTACGTTGCCAAAAAAAATTCCCAGCAATAAAGCTATTGATTATACCCAATTGCGGGATCTCCTAGCACAACATCACTGGAAAGAGGCTGATATTGAAACCACTAAAATAATGCTACAAGTCATGAGTAAAAATTATTGGAATGAAGTTTATAAGGAAGATATTGATAACTTTTCTTGTCAAGACCTTCATACTATCGATCAACTTTGGGATCAATATAGTTATGGCTATTTCGGCTTCACTGTTCAGCAAACTATCTGGAGTGAAATGGGTGGTCAGGTAGACTACGAAACAGAAAAAAGACTTGGCGATCGCCTTGGTTGGCGAAAAGAGGGAAACTGGTTAGACTATGAGCAACTAACTTTTAAATTGTCACCTATGACACCGATGGGACACTTGCCAGCCCAATGGTTACACTACGATCAACATAGTTTTGACTTAGCCCAAAAATCATCTACAGAACACCTTTCAATGGGAGCTTGGCGGGTCAAGTCTTGGTTAGTTTGGCAGATGCATTTATTCTTTTCTCGTATAAAAACTTGTCAAGAAACTTTCTTATGCGATAATCGCACATTTATTAAGAATAGGAAAAATTAGAGCTAAAGCTAATTTGAGGATAAACATGAGTAATAGTAAGCATTCTGATATAGAAATAGAAATTTTACTTTTTGGGAAATGGCGTTTTGATACGTCCTCCGAAAAAGTTACTATTGAATTTAAAGATGATATGACTTATGAACAAACCACGGTTCAAACATTGCTTTTCTCTAAACCTAAAGAACTTATAACAGGGAATAAATTTACCGGGGTATGGTACGTAAGTCAAAAAAAATTGTATTTAAATGTTAAAACTATGCCAAAATCCTTTTTGAATTTAAGGATACCACTAGTTTTTAAGATATCTATTGCAGATATGATTGCTACTTTAGGTTCGGTACTTATGGTAGAAAATTATGAAGTTATGAAAATTAATAGTTCTAAATTTTTAATGAAGGATAAAGAGCAATCAATTCTTGGGACAAAAATAAATAATATTAATATTAGAAAGTAACTTTATTTTGTCACTCTGGGTATGCTTACGGCGGGCTTAAACACGTTATTTTTGATAAAATTAACTTTCAGCAATTACAATTACGGGCGGTAACATTTCTAAAACTGTAATGCTCAAATCAGGAAACTCTAAAGGTGAAATAGTCGCATCTTCTGCCAAAATCACTTCACTTTGATAGCCATCCTGAGTTGGTTCTCGAAAGACGTGCAATTGACGACTAACCACATCTAACACCCAATAATCTGTAATTCCCGCTTGCGAGTAGGCTTGAGCTTTGATTTCACAATCTAGTTTCAGGCTGCTATCTGCTACTTCAATAATCAGATAAACTTCTTTTGGAGTGGGATGGTGATCTGCATAGTCTAGTGGATCTACTTTAACGACAGCTATATCCGGTTCTGGTTCAGATCGTGCGTTTAACTTTACTGGGTCTTGAATACATACCCAAGCCCGATTCCTCAAACTATTTTGCAGTAATCTATCTGTTCTTCCCACTGCTGAACGATGGGCTGTCCCTTTAGCAATCATCCAAATAATCTTTCCTTCTAGGAGTTCTACTCGTTCATCTGCACCAAAAATCCCAGCCTCAGCCATCCGATGGTATTCTTCAACTGTCCACAGGCGAAGCCTTAACGTCGTTTCTGTGTTTTGCATGGCTTGTTTCACAATTGCGAGAAGTAATTAATATTTTAGCCAGTTTTACTTGACACAGAAAAAATAGTATGATATTAGCAAGATATTTCGCTTTAGTCAACTTAACCTAAAATCGGCTGTTAGAAACCGCGTCTATAAAGTCAAAACCCGCACAGGCGGGTTTCAGACTCTTGATTTAACCTTAGCCCAAATCGGTGTAACTCTCGTTTGTGTGCCCATAACCTCTCAATACTTCTCGGTTAAGCATTTTTAATTCGGAATCGGATTTTGGGAAAAGGGTAAGGGTTAAAGGTTTTTTCTTTCCCCTTCCCCTTTTCCCCTTAACCTAGAAGTATTGCGTAACCTCTGCGAATTCAACTTGTTAAAGCTGCTAATCTTCTAAAATTTGGATTTCATCAAGTTGATTGATCACCACATCTGCACCTCGAACATTATCTGACTTACCCACCCAAGTGATACCAATACAACCTGCGGCTTTAGCATCACGTGCCATTTGCATATCACCAACGGCATCACCTACCATCAAGGTAGCACCTGGTTCAACTCCCAATGCTTCGCAAGCTTGCAAAAATAGGACTGGATCTGGTTTGCTCGGTCCCTCATCTACTCCCATTTTTAACTGGATATAATCGCTTAATTGGTGATGCGCTACAAATTTATTTACTTCATTGGTTGTTGCAGCTGAGAGGATACCGAGTTTTAAGCCTCCTTTGCATAGGTATTTTAACAAGTCTAAGCTACCCACAAATAGCGGTGAAGGAGTTTGTTCGATGTATTTTTCTGCTTCATCCAAAGCTTGACGGGCTATTTTTAAGGATTCAAACCATCCTTTCCCTGTTTCGGCAATATATGCCGCAGCCGCAACTTCTGTTTCGCGGCGACTCGCTACCGATATCAAGCCTGCCGGATCTAGAAGATTGCCATTAATGCCAAATGCCATTAATAGGGGTTCCCCAGTTCCAGGGATTTGAGCATCTATTAATCTTGTTGCCTTTTGTGCGAGCGATCGCAAATACGTTTCTGAATCTTCTAGAGTACCGTTTTTGTCAAACAAAATTGCCTGAATATTATCAAAAGTGATTTTTCTACATTTAATAGTTGCCACAATATTTCACCCCACTTATTTAGTCAGAAGTTATGAGTTTTTATTCCTAACCCCTAACTGTTCCCAATTTTCCACATAAAAAAAGAGGGTTTTTCCCTCTTTATACAATGATTTAATACTCTTACTTAAAAACAAGTAAAACTATAAAATGTATTATTCTTCAATAGCTGCTGGAATTTCTTCTTCAGTTTCCGTGGCTGCTGGAATCTCTTCTTGAACTTCCGCAACTACTGGGGTTACTTCTTCAATTTCTGCTGCTGGTGGAATTTCTTCTTCTAGTTCTGCTGCTGGTGGAATCTCGTCTTCAAGTTCTGTTGCTGGTGGAATATCTTCTTCTGCTAAAACATCAGCAGGTGCAGCAGGCGCAGCAGTAGCACCTTGTTGCTTGGCTAACAGTTGTTCACGATATTTAGCAGCCATTTCTTCTGCCTTATCGTAAACCAAATCCCGGTTTTTAATCATGTCGCCGGGTTCGGGTTCTAGCTGCTTGGTAGATAGGGAAATGCGACCCCTTTCTGCATCCAAGTCAATGATCATCACTTTCACTTCATCATTGACATTGAACACGCTATGAGGTGTATCAATATGTTCGTGGGAAATCTCAGAAATGTGTAGTAGACCACTGACACCACCAATATCGATGAAAGCACCGTAGGGTTTGATACCACGAACTGTACCAATTACTACTTCCCCGACTTCTAGGCGGTTCATCTTGCGTTCAACCAACGCCCGACGATGAGATAGAACCAAGCGGTTACGTTCTTCATCCACCTCTAGGAATTTCAATGGCAGTTCTTCGCCTACCAATTCTTCTTTAGGTTTGCGAGTACTGATGTGAGAACCTGGGATAAAGCCACGTAATCCTTCAATCCTTACCAATGCACCACCGCGATTGGTTGCAAACACGCCAGAACGGACAGTGGCATCTTCTGCTTGCAGCTGTCGCACGCGTTCCCAAGCCCGCATATATTCAATACGGCGAATGGAAAGGGTTAATTGACCATCTTCGTTTTCATCGGTAAGGATGAAAAACTCACGCGTTTCGTTTGACTGTAAGACTTCTTCCGGGCTATCCACCCGGTTAATAGACATTTCTTGTATAGGAATATATGCTGCGGTTTTAGCACCAATGTCAATCAGAGCGCCGCGCGGCTCTATACTGAAAACTGTTCCTGGCACAACATCGCCAGGGCTAAAATGATAATCGTATTTGTCAAGTAGAGCAGCGAAATCTTCGTGAGTGAATCCAATTTCTGTAGCGGTTAAATTCTGATTGACCATGCTGATTTGTTCCTGGTTCTAGTCTCCGTAAAGGTTGTGCGACAAGCGCGATGTACTATGTAAGCAGTTCTATGGCAGTTTACACTTAACATCCTTTTTCATCCTAGCGCAGAAAAGCTAGTATTAACACATATCTACTCCCAAGATTGGAAATTATATCACAATATAAAAATGATTGGTTATTTACTTAGTATTTAAAATTAACAAAGGACAAACACAATAATATCCGTTGCTCCTACAATTAGTAGCAACGGATACTAACTTCTTTAAATCAGCTAAACGTCTGGTAATTAGGATCTACTTATCTTTTGGTTTCTCAAAGCGAGGTGGTTCGCGAAATGCGATCGCAAAAAAGATAGTACCTATACACAGAGTAAAAATCAAGATGTACGCAACGCTTTCCATATTATGAATTCCTGCCTATCCAGCTAGTTAATGAGGGATTAGGTACTGGGTATTGGGGATTTGGAAAAGTCTTGCCAGTCCCCAGTCCCCAGTCCCCAGTCCCCAGTATCTTAAAGGGCTTCCTTCCGGCGGGTTGATTTGTCACCCACTTTCTGGAATAGCCCCCACTCAACTTGCTCTTCTAGATCCGCATCAACACCTGCAAATACGTCTCGGTAGATTGTCCGAGAGCCATGCCAGAGATGACCAAAGAAGAACAGCAGAGCAAATACAGCGTGTCCAAAGGTAAACCAACCTCTAGGACTGGTGCGGAATACACCATCAGAGTTCAAGGTTTCGCGGTCAAATTCAAAGATTTCGCCACCTTGAGCTTTACGGGCATACTTCTTCACATCAGCTGGTTCTGTAAAGGTTTTACCATTCAGATCGCCACCATAGAAGCTGACGGTGACACCAGATTGCTCGAAGCTATACTTTGATTCTGCCCGACGGAAGGGAATGTCAGCGCGGACAACTCCATCAGCATCGGTCAAAATTACTGGGAAGGTTTCAAAGAAGTTGGGGAGACGACGCACGGTCAATTCCCGTCCTTCAGAATCTTTGAATACGGCGTGACCTTGCCAAGATTGGGCAATACCATCACCCTTCACCATCGGCCCTGTACGGAATAGACCGCCTTTAGCGGGGCTATTACCGACGTAATCATAGAAAGCCAGTTTTTCAGGAATCTGCGACCAAGCTTGGTCAAGGGTTGCACCTTGAGCAACGTCAGTTTGGACGCGGCGCTGAATTTCTTGACGGAAGTAGCCTTGATCCCATTGGTAACGGGTAGGGCCAAACAATTCGATGGGAGTGGCAGCGTTTCCGTACCACATAGTACCAGCAACAACGAAAGCAGCAAAGAAGACTGCTGCAATACTGCTAGAAAGTACTGTTTCAATGTTACCCATCCGTAGGGCTTTGTAGAGCCGTTCGGGAGGTCTAACTGTGAGGTGGAATAACCCTGCAATAATACCAACAACACCAGCAGCAATGTGGTGAGCCGCAATGCCACCAGGGTTATATGGGTTAAAACCATCTGGGCCCCATTCTGGTGCTACTCCCTGGGCAGCCCCAGTTATACCATAAGCATCAGAAACCCATATTCCTGGGCCAAATAGTCCGGTGACGTGAAAAGCACCAAATCCAAAACAGAGTAGACCAGATAAGAACAGGTGAATGCCAAACATTTTTGGCAAGTCTAGAGCAGGTTCACCAGTGCGGGGATCTCTAAAGAGTTCCAAATCCCAGTAAACCCAGTGCCATACGGCAGCTAGGAATAAAAGACCGGAAAGAACAATGTGAGCCGCAGCAACGCCTTCAAATGACCAAAAGCCAGGATCACTTGCTGGGCCACCAGTAACGTTCCAACCACCCCAAGATTGGGTAACGCCCAAACGCGACATGAAGGGTAGGACGAACATCCCTTGCCGCCACATCGGATTGAGAATTGGATCGCTAGGGTCATAAACAGCCAGTTCGTAGAGTGCCATCGAACCAGCCCAGCCTGCTACTAAGGCTGTGTGCATCAGGTGTACAGAAATCAGTCGCCCTGGATCATTCAGAACGACTGTATGTACTCGGTACCAGGGTAGTCCCATCGACTACGCTCCTCCTCGATGAGTTAGTTTACAAAGCAATTTTCTTACTGAGATTCTAAGGAACGAAATTCGCCACTCAGAAAACTCTCTCTTGTTTTTTGTTATTGCCAGAGCCAGAGTACTACCACAGTTAGTCTTATAAGTTAGACAGCGTGGGAGATGAGGCAATGCTTACTCGCTTCGGGAGGTTTACCTTGTAGGGTAGCCACCGCCAAGCAAAAAATGAGAATGTTTTAAAAAGTGTAACTATTGATGGAATTGTTTGCAAGCGTGTAAATTGATGCGATCGCGTAGCATCTCAAAGTTTTTTCGCTACCAATCCCTCTTGGAGATTAAATTTACTTATCTTTAATCTTTAACTTATATGAGGGGGGCAGAGGGCAGGGGGAGCAGGGGAGGCAGGGGAAGCAAAGGAAGAAAGAATAACTAATGCTCAATGCCCCATAGCCCATACCCAATTCCCCATAGCCCATGCCCATGCCCATGCCCAATATCCAATACCGATCCTACTGAACCACCAAATGGATATTTTGCAGTTGGCACTTTGCCTCAGCTGTGTTTAGGCGTTCAATTACCTGTTCAGCACTCATCAAACGCTTGAGTACTACTTGACCTATGCTAGTACCTGCTGTGACTGGTATTGTCGGCTTCACTTCCACGGTTAAAATGGCTTCTTCAACTCGATAAAGCCATAGCAATTCGTTTTCTTCCACTAAACAAATATTCATTCGCTGAATATCTGGTTGCCGTCGCCATGCAGTTACTTGCCAGAGTCCATCAGATGCCCAGACTCTAGCAACTGCCCATCCCTCAGATAGAAAGAAATACTTCACGCTTTTAGTCTCACTATTAAACTTTCAATCTGCTGTTTACGATTACGATATCTTATATTATTTGTTAATTATGTATAACTAATAATAATTTAAATTAAAGCTATTTAAATTATTATTGCTTAATTTTAATAAAAATAAATTCTTCCTTGTATTAGACGTAGCTCTGTACAAATAATAACAAGATTACATATTTAAATATTGAGCTAATAATTGTATTCTGTTACTAACTTTACAATAAATTTAATGTATGCTTTGGATACTAAATGCCAAGCATAACATTAGGAAGATTTTAGGTAACTATGGACAAACCGATAAACTCACCATTTAGATATCCTGGTGGCAAATTTTATGCTCGAAATTTGATTCTTAATCATATTCCTTCTCACTCTTATTATATTGAACCTTTTGCGGGGGGTGGTTCTATTTTTTTTGTAAAAGACAAAGTACATATTAATTGGCTCAATGATATTGATGAATTATTAATAAATACCTTATTAACAATTCGAGATCAACCAGAAGAATTAATCAAATTTTTAGCAGGTGAATCTGCTACGAAAGAAAGACATACATATTACAAAAACGAATTTATTCCACAAAATCAATTAGAACGAGCTGGTAGATGGTTTTACCTTAACAGAACCTCCTACTCTGGGATTATGAATCATCAAAACTGTTATTGGGGGTATGGTGACAAATACAGTATGCGTCCAGAGAATTGGCCCAGAAACATACGTCGAACTTCAGAGAAACTTCAAAACGTTAAAATTACTAATCTCGATTTTGAAGAAGTTATCGAATCTGTACCCAATGGATCTTTTTTATTTATTGACCCTCCTTATTTCAATGCAGATCAAGATAAACTTTATGCTCATTCATTTTCTAAAGACGATCATTTCAGGCTATGCCAAATATTAAATAGATATAAGGAAAAAATAAAATTCCTTCTAACTTACGATAATAGCGACACAATTAGAAATCTATATGAATGGGCATTGGAAATACACGACAAAGAATGGAATTATACAATTAGTAGAAGTGATGATCAAAAAAATGCGAAAAGTAAGCAAGATAACTTTAAAGGTGGACGATATAAGGGAAAAGAAATTTTTATATTAAATTACTCTTCTCTTGACTCTACTTCTCCAAATTTGGAACAGTTAATTTAGAAGTTTGAATTATTATGATGAGGTAAAGTTCTGCATATTATAGTAAGCATTTAATTGTTTTTAGTTAATGATCCTGAATACACATAAATTTATCTATTCGAGCAAAATCTTCTATAAAAAGGATCTCAAGCAGTAATTAATTGTAAAGTTTTCTATAAAACTAGCAAATATATAGTATGATCACTGACTTCTCATTACATGAAATTTAACTGTATGACCTGGTTTTCCTTGTCCGTGCAACGGTGGGGTCGGATTACACAATTCCTATCTTTGTTCTGTCTATGCTTATTTTTAGTTGTTAGTTGCGCTCCTCGTCCACAGCCTCCTACGCCACCATCGGGTTCTGTAAATAGCCCTACAGGTGATGGTCGTATTACGATAGGTACAACAGCAAAGCCGAGAACCCTTGATCCAGCTGATGCTTATGAGTTGGCATCCTTGGGTTTGGTGTTTAATATGAGCGATCGCCTCTACACCTACGAACCAGGTAGTACGGAAATTAAGCCCCAGCTTGCGACAGCATTACCTAAAGTCAGTCAAGATGCCTTAACTTATACCATCCCCTTACGTCAGGGAGTGGTTTTTCACGATGGAACTCCCTTCAATGCCGAAGCAATGGCGTTTACCATCAACCGCTTTATTCAAAATAAAGGAAAACCTTCATTCTTACTAGGTGATATAGTAGATTCGGTAAAAAGTACAAGTGAGTATGAGTTAACCATTAAGCTGAAAAAGCCCTTTGCAGCCTTTCCTTCACTGCTAGCGTTTCCTGGGGTATGTGCAGTTTCGCCAAAAGCTTACGAACTCGGCGCTGGTAAATTTAAGCCGAATATTTTTGTGGGAACTGGCCCTTACAAGTTAGCGCAGTATGGTACTGATTCAATAAGATTTGATACGTTTGATAAATATTGGGGAGAAAAACCAATTAACAAGGGTGTTAACCTCCAAATTCAAACTAGTCCGGTTAATTTGTTTAATGCTTTCCGTACAGGCGCTGTAGATGTAGCTTATCTTTCGCTACAGCCAGATCAAAATCGGAGCTTAGAAGAAGGTGGTAAAAAAGGGGATTGGCAAGCGATCGCAGCTGAAGGTAGTGTAGTAAGCTATCTGGTATTGAATCGGAATCAAAAGCCTTTAGATAAATTAGAAGTCAGACAAGCGATCGCGTCAATAATTGACCGTCCACTCTTAAATGAGCGGGCCTTGCTTGGTCAAGCAGATCCGCTTTATAGCATGATTCCCACAACATTTAAAGTTTCTGTGCCATTATTCAAAGATGCTTATGGCGATGCTAACTTTGATCAAGCTAAAAAATTGTTAACTACTGCTGGTTTCTCCAAAGAAAATCCGGCAAAAGTCCAAATTTGGTATCCTTCTAGTTCGCCTACTCGTAGTTTGGCAGCACAGACCCTCAAATCTCTTGTCGATGCCAAAATGGATGGAATTCTGCAATTTGAAGTTACCCCTGCTGAAGGGCCAACATTTTTTAAAGACATTGCCAAAGGATTATATCCAGGAGCTTTACTTGATTGGTATCCAGACTTTTTAGACCCAGATAATTACGTCCAGCCGTTTTTGTCTTGTGACAAAGGTTCAGTTGCTAAAGGATGTGAAGATGGAGGCAGTCAAACTCAGGGTTCGTTCTACTATAACGAAGCGATGAATAAACTGATCGATCAACAACGCAAAGAACTGAATCCCGAAGCGCGTCAGAAAATTTTTGCAGAAATTCAAAAGCAAGTAACTGCTGATGTACCTTATGTTCCCTTATGGCAAAGTAAAGACTATGTATTTGCTCAAAAAGGTGTGAACAGCGTACAACTTAACCCAACCCAAATTCTGGTTTACCAGACAATTAAAAAGTAGTCATTAGTCCTCTGTCATTTGCCATTTATTTTTATAAATGACAAATGACAAATAACAAATAACTAAAATATGTCTCGCTCTAAGGCTTTACAATATTACATAGTTTCTCGGTTGCTTCTTGCACCACTCCAGCTATTAACAATTATCACCATTGTCTTTCTCTTATTAAGAGCAACACCAGGAGATCCCGCAGATGCAATTCTTGGTGGACGTGCGCCGGAAGCTGCAAAAGAAGAATTGCGGAAACAACTAGGTTTAAACTTTCCTTTGTGGCTACAATATCTCAATTATTTGGGAAGCATACTGCGCTTTGACTTGGGAACGTCTTTAATGAGTCGCGGACAGAATGTTTGGGACATAATTGGGCAATATTTCCCGGCGACGGTGGAGTTAGCAGTATGTAGTATGGCGGTTGCACTCATCGTCGGAATTGCGGTTGGGACTCTTTCAGCTTCTCGTCCTGGGACATATTTTGATGTTGGTGGGCGCTTGTTTGGGATTATCACCTACGCACTCCCCATGTTTTGGGCGGGAATGCTTTTGCAGTTGATTTTCTCAGTCCAACTGGGTTGGTTTCCCAATTCCAACCGCTTTCCACCTAATCTTCCGGCTCCCACTCCTGTTACGGGATTGTATACAATTGATAGCTTACTCGGTGGAAATCTCACCCAGTTTTTCACATCTTTGCACCATCTTGCCCTACCGAGTCTGACTTTGGGAATTTTGCTGAGTGGGATTTTTGAGCGAATTGTGCGAGTTAATTTAAAACAAACCTTGCAAGCAGATTATGTAGAAGCCGCTAGAGCCAGAGGTATTGGTGAAAATAAAATTTTAGCCTCCCATGCCTTAAAGAATGCTCTAATCCCAGTAATTACAGTGTTAGGATTAACTTTTGCTTCTCTGTTGGGTGGGGCAATTTTGACAGAAGTGACATTTTCTTGGCCTGGGTTAGCGAATCGACTGTATCAAGCGATCGCAGATCGCGATTATCCCACAGTCCAGGGAGTGCTAGTCTTTTTTGGTGCGATCGTTGTCAGCGCCAGCATTTTAATTGATATTTTAAATGCTTATGTAGATCCGCGAATTCGGTACTAGCAAAAAGTTCTTAATTCTTTCTAACCTTCTTGTGGGGTGGGCATCTTGACCGCCCTTTTGTATTAGATGAAGCAGTAAAATCTAGGTTGGGTTAAGCAAAGCGCAACCCAACACAAAACTATCATTTTGTCTGGGAAATATTATCGATTTGAGTTATCTGACCCAGAGATACTTTTACAGCTAAGATCGGTATAGCCGTAGCTGCAATCAGAACAGCAGTAGCCAGGATAATTGCAACTGGTTTACCACCATATTGGACTAAGACCTTAAAAATATTTTCTGCTGTCTGACCCCCAGCTTGAACTAATTCCACTGTATCTGATTTGCTTAAAGCAGCAGTAATATTTTCAGCGATATCGAGAAGTTGTTCTGTATTGTTTGACTGACTTAGAACATCTAGAGATTGAACTATTGGCTGTTGCTGTGCAACTAAATTTTCATTTACAGGATAGTAAGCAGACATCGTTTTGCACTCCTCTGTTGTTCCGATGTCTATATACTCGCCTGTAGTTCATAGTTATACGTAGGATGTAGGTAAATGTAGGATTAGGTCATAAATACAAAGAATATCTACATAGACGTAGGATTATGTAGGTTTTGCTGTAAAATACTAAACTTATATCTAAGTGTTAACTTTACTCTACCAACTCAATCAGGTTAAATGGAAGCTGAAGAAGCATTAGAGTCTATTAAGCAAATATTTGAGGAGAGAAAAGGAAAAGTAGTATTACTGGGCAAGTTAGAAGAAAAAGTTTTTCTACTAAGTTGGCAAGGTATGGATTATGGCGATATGATTTGTCAAATATATAAATCTAATGGCAAACCATATACAGAACAGTATTTCAGAGAAATAGGTAAAAAATTAATTGATAAAATTAAGAAAGTTTTAAATATAGACGATCTTGAGAAAAGATATTTTAAGGAAGAACTTGAAAACTTTTTTGATAAAAATTATAATAACTCTACTAAAAAACTATCTTATACCACTGCACCAGAACCAGATTATACTACTTCTCCAGAGTTAACTAATAATACTGTATCTGACCTAAATCAAAATCCCTTTATTCCTTTTAGTGGCAGAGTAGAAGAAAAGTATCTCTTTTTTGATCGAGAGCGCGAAATCCGGCGAATATTTGAAGTACTGAATAGTGGTAGTAGTATCGTTTTAATTGGAGAAGAAGGAATCGGCAAATCTTCGCTGCTATGGATGATTAACCAACAGGCGAGAAATTTTCTCAAAAGCGAACGTCAGCCAGTTTTCTTAGACCTGAATTTACTTCATAATGAAAGTCAATTTTATAGTGAATTGTGCCACGAGATCGGTATACCTGACAGTAAAGACTATCAGTTAACCCGCAATTTGCGAAGTTGTAAAATACTACTGGCTATAGACAATGTAGGAAAACTTACAAGCGAAGGTTTTACTCGCAACATAAGGGATTATTTGCGCGGTTTAGCCGAAGGGAGTAATGCTCCGCTGAAGCTGATTTTAGCTGCCACCGAACCTTTGAACAACCTTTTTAAGGATAGTCAGGAGCAAGGTAATACTTCTCCGTTGGCAGGTATTTGCCAAGAGGAACACATTCATCCTTGGGATGAATTTACTATGCGTGCTTTTATTACCAACCGTTTGGCTAGAACTTCTGTGAGTTTTACTGAAGATGAAATCATCCAACTCATCCAAGAAAGTGGCGGACATCCTCGCAAACTGATGCAATTGTGTTATCGAACTTATTCGCGGTATGTGGAGAGTTTGCAATGAATGACACTGCTTTGACCTCTCCCCTACAAGGGGCTACGGTGTACACACAAGTTATCGAATTACCCCACCCTAACCCTCCCCTTGGAAAGGGGAGGGAACTAGATTTTCTTGTTTCCCCCCTTTACAAGGGGGGATTAAGGGGGGTAAAACCCGGATATCAAAGTAACTACGATTTGTACGTACACGTTAGCCTACAAGGAGAGGAGAGCAAAATTGCTCCTATTCTACCTTCCCTGGAAGGGCCTGGGGGGTTAGGTTCTTCACGGGTGATGATGGAGGTTGAATAATGACCCCTGTACCCCGCCTAGACTTAGCCCCTAAGTTGAAGCGTCGCCTCTCTTTGTGGAACCCCTTAGATTATCTGCGCCTGCTGTATTGGGTGTTTTTCTTTCCCCAAGCCTTGCGGTGGTATGTGGATACATTCGGGGGTGGGTATATTCCTGAAGGGGAAATGAATTGGCGGAAGGGATGGGAGTTATTGCGTCAAAATGCTATCCAACGTCAGTTACTTTTTCAAGGATTAGTTTTAACAGTAATTACACCTGTAGCTATAGGTCTAATTTTTCAGGCAATAAACATTCCCGTTGACTGGTTCGGCGTGGCGGGAGGCGTGGCGGTAGGCGTGGCGTTCGGTGAAGCTGCCCGACGGCGAGGTGCCGGGGACGTACCTCAAGCCGGAGATGGGGGCGGTGGTCTCGTTCCTGCCCGCGAAGAATTAAACCTGACGC